>NZ_JACVBS010000002.1:0-529202 GCF_014852545.1 Variovorax sp. VRV01 | reverse complement strand
ACGGCGGCTGGCTGCTGGCCGATGCGATCCGCCTGTGCCGCGACCTGCACGGCGTCATGGCCTATGCCGAAGACCCCTGCGGCGCCGAAGGCGTGTTCTCCGGCCGCGAGGTGATGGCCGAGTTCCGTCGCGCCACGGGCCTGCCGACCGCCACCAACATGGTCGCCACCGACTGGCGCGAGATGGTGCACAGCCTGTCGCTGCAGTCGGTCGACATCCCGCTGGCCGACCCGCACTTCTGGACGATGCAGGGCTCGGTGCGCGTGGCCCAGCTGTGCCAGGCCTGGGGCCTGACCTGGGGCTCGCATTCGAACAACCACTTCGATGTGTCCTTGGCCATGTTCACGCACGTGGCGGCGGCCGCGCCGGGCAAGGTCACCGCCATCGACACGCACTGGATCTGGCAGGACGGCCAGCGCCTGACCAAGGCGCCGCTGCAGATCGAGGGCGGGTTCGTGAAGGTGCCCACGCGCGGCGGGCTGGGCGTGGAGCTCGACATGGACGAGGTCGAGAAGGCGCACCAGCTGTACCTGAAGCACGGCCTGGGCGCGCGCAACGATGCGCAGGCGATGCAATACCTGATCCCGGGCTGGACTTTCGACAATAAAAAGCCCTGCATGGTCCGTTGAGGTTTAGTCTCCCGTTTCCATTTCCGCAGCCGGACGACACGCAGTGCTCCGGCTTCTTTCTTTCCATCGAGCAGCACAAGGAATCCTCATGCAAAACTTCGACAACCTGATCGGCGGCGAATGGCGTGCCGGCGCGAGCTACAGCCCCAACCTCAACCCCAGCAACCTGTCCGACGTGCTGGGCCAGTACGCACAGGGCACGGCCGCCGATGTCGAGGCCGCCGTGGCTGCCGCCACCGCCGCCTTCCCGGCCTGGGCCACCGGCAGCATCCAGGCGCGCTCCGACGCCCTGGACAAGATCGGCACCGAGATCCTCGCGCGCAAGGAAGAGCTCGGCACCCTGCTCGCCCGCGAGGAAGGCAAGACGAAGGCCGAAGGCATCGGCGAAGCCACCCGCGCCGGCCAGATCTTCAAGTTCTTCGCCGGCGAATGCCTGCGCCTCGCGGGCGAGCTGCTGCCTTCGGTGCGCCCGAACATCGGCGTGGAAATCACGCGCGAGCCCGTCGGCGTGGTCGGCCTCATCACGCCCTGGAACTTCCCCATTGCCATCCCGGCCTGGAAGATCGCGCCGGCGCTGGCCTTTGGCAACTGCGTGGTGCTCAAGCCCGCTGACCTCGTCCCGGGCTGCGCCTGGGCGCTGGCCGAAATCATCAGCCGCTCGGGCATCCCGGCGGGCGTGTTCAACCTCGTGATGGGCCGCGGCAGCGTGATCGGCAACGCCCTGGTCGGTCATCCCGGCATCCATGCCATCAGCTTCACCGGCTCGGTCGGCGTGGGCCGCAACATCGCCGTGCAGTGCGTCACCAACCACAAGAAGGTGCAGCTCGAGATGGGCGGCAAGAACCCGCAGGTGGTGCTGGACGACGCCGACCTGGCCCAGGCCGTGGAGCTCAGCGTGCAGAGCGCCTTCTACTCCACCGGCCAGCGCTGCACGGCGTCGAGCCGCCTGATCGTGACCGAAGGCATCTACCCGAAGTTCATCGAGGCGATGAAGGCGCGCATGGCGAAGATCAAGGTGGGCGACGCGTTGGCGCAGGGCACCGACGTGGGCCCGGTGTCGTCGAAGTCGCAGCTCGACCAGGACATGGAATACATCGCCATCGGCAAGGGCGAGGGCGCCACGCTGGCCGCGGGCGGCGAGCTCTTGAAGCTGGAGACCGACGGCTACTACATGTCGCCGGCGCTCTTCAGCGAATCGGCCGCGGCGATGCGCATCAACAAGGAAGAGATCTTCGGCCCGGTGGCGAGCGTGATCCGCGTGAAGAACTACGAAGAGGCGCTGGCCACGGCCAACGACACGGAGTTCGGCCTGTCGGCGGGCATTGCGACCACGAGCCTGAAGTACGCCACGCACTTCAAGCGCCACAGCCAGGCCGGCATGGTGATGGTGAACCTGCCCACGGCGGGGGTGGACTACCACGTGCCGTTCGGCGGGCGCAAGGGTTCGAGCTACGGGCCGCGCGAGCAGGGCAAGTATGCGCAGGAGTTCTTCACCACGGTGAAGACGGCGTACACGCTGGCTTGAGGCCCCAGGGCCGGGCGCCGCGCGCGCCCGGCCCCGGCCGTCTGCTTCACAGCCGATGGCCGCCGCGCGCCATCGAGCGCCGCAGGCCCAGTGCGAGCAGCACGCCGATCGCGCCCGCCAAGGCCACGATGGCGGCGGCCGCCGGCCAGCCCAGCGAATCCACGGCACTGCCCACGATCACGGGGCCGATCATCTGGCCGAGATTGCTGCCCAGCATGAGCAAGCCCATCGACATCGGGACCAGCCGCGTGCTCGGTGCCACGAGGGGGGAGGTGCCGATCAGCGTTGCGGGAAGCAGGCCGCCCGCGCCCGAGAAGACCAGGCACAGCACAAAGGCCGGCAGCGCGCCGAGCACCGGCAGGAAGATGCCGACGGCCGAGATGCCCATCAACGCGCTGGCCAGTGCCGCGAGCAGCCAGCGCGCGATGCCGCGCTTCAGCAGCATGCCGGCCGCAAGATTGCCCGCCACGTTGACACAGCAGGCCACGGCGCTCAGCTGTCCGGCCGTGGCCGTGCCCACACCCATGCGCTCGATCAGCAGCACCGGCAGAAAGCTGAATAGCGCGAAGAACTGCAGGCTGTAGATCACGAACGAAGCGGCGATCAGCGCCGGCGCACCGGCCTTTGCCGTGGTGGCCGCATCGCGGGCCATGCTGCGCCACGAGACCGGCGCCTCGCGGGCACTTCCACTCGCACCGCGCGAAACGCCCGCCAGCACCAGCACCGCAACCAAGGCCGCAAGCGCGGCATTGCCCAGCCACAAGCCGCGCCAGCCGCCCGGCAGCGAGCCGCTGAAAAGTGCGATGCCAATCCCGGCGGGCATGAAGCAGCTCCAGATCGCGAAGGCAAGGTCCTTGCCGCCGGGCGCGACCATGCGCTGCAGCACCGAAGGGCCGGCGATGGTGATCAGCACAAAGCCCAAGCCTTCGACGACGCGGCCGATCAGCAGCATTGCGATGCCGTGTGCCCATGCACCCGCCGCGCTGCCGATGGCAATGGCCAGCAGGCCGGCCACCAGCAGGCCCCTGTCGCCGGCGCGCGCGACCCATGCGCCGACCGGAACCGCGCCAGCCACGCCCAGCAGCGAGAACGTGGCCATGAGCCAGCCGACCATCGAGAGGTCGAGCCCGAAGTCTGCGCGCAGCTGCGGCACCGCAATGGCGACCTTGCCGACCTGAAGAGACGCCATGACACCGGCAGCCACGACCAGCGCCACGCCGAGCCAGTGCGTTGAAGAAGGTGAGAGCGGCGCGGCGGCGGGTGGCGAAGTGGCGCCGCGCATTTGGATTCGGTTCTGCATGCCGCAACTTTGCAGCGAGCGAACGATCAATGAAAGCGAATAATATCGGCCAACTCAATCGATTGGATAGATCATGCTGGACATCCTCACCCTGAGCCAGATGCAGATGTTCGTTGCCGTGGCGGATGCCGGCAGCTTCCGTGCCGGCGCGGTCCGGCTGCACCGGGTGCAGTCGGCCGTGAGCCATGCCATTGCCAATCTCGAAGAACAGCTTCAGGTGCGGCTCTTCGACCGCTCCGGCCACAAGCCGGTGCTCACGCCCACGGGCAAGGCACTGCTCGGCGACGTGCGGGTCATCCTGTCGAAGGTCGAGGCGCTGCGCTCGCGCGCGCAGGGGCTCGAACAGGGCATCGAGCTCGGCCTGGCGATGGCGGTGGACACGCTCTTTCCGCCGGACCTCCTGGCCAGCGCGCTGCGCGGCATGCATGCGGTCTATCCGAGCATTGCCATCCGCGTGGAATACAGCTCGATGGGCGGCACCGTCGATGCAGTGAATTCGGGTCGATGCGATCTCGCCATTGCGGCCTTCGGCCATGCCGACGAAAAAATCAGCCGCGAATTCCTCATGCAGCTTCATACCGTGGCCGTCGCCGCGCCGTCGCATGCGCTGGCGGTCCATGCGGGCCAGCGCGGTGCCAGGGGCCTGGATGCCGCCGCGGCCGAGCACGTGCAGATCGTGGTGGAAGATCCGAGCACGCTCAGCCAGGGCTACGACATCGACGTGCTCTCGCCTTCGACCTGGCGCGTGACCGACATGTACATCAAGCTCGCGCTGCTGCGCGCGGGCCTGGGGTGGGGAAAGATGCCTGCGTGGCTGGTGGCCGGCGACCTGGCCGCCGGAACGCTGGTGCAATTGCCGGTGAGCCGCATCGGCCCCGGCGGTGGAACGAGCCAGCAGTGCCATTTCTGCCACCGCGCCGACAAGGCACTGGGAGCGGGCGCCGCGCTGCTGCGCGAATGCCTCATGGCGGAAGCGAAGGCGGCGGCGCCCGGCGGCGGCGGCGCATCAGCATCTCCACGAGCTCGAAGATCCCCTCGCTCAGCAGCGCCAGCGCCGCGGCCGGCAGCGCGCCGGCCAGCAGCAGCTCGCGGTCGTTGAGCGCCAGCCCCGTGACGATGCGCTCGCCGAATCCGCCCGCGCCGATGAAGGCCGCGATGGTGGCAGTGCCAATGGCGATCGCGGTGGCTGTCCGCACGCCCGCCAGCAGCGTGGGCAGCGCCAGCGGCAGCAGCACGAGCCGCAGGCTTTGCGGCGGCGTCATGCCCAGCGCGGTGCCGGCCAGGCGCAGGCCGTTCGGCACTTCGGCCAGGCCCGTCACGGTGTTGCGCATGATCGGCAGCAGCGAATAGAGCGTGAGCGCAATCAGCGCGGGCAGCGCGCCGATCGCCCCGAGCATCGAGATCAGCACGGCCAGCAGCGCGAGCGAAGGCACGGTCTGCAGCAGGCTCGCGAAGCCGAGCACCAGCGCACGCAGCCGCACATGCGGAAACACCAGGATCGCGAGCGGCACGCCGATCAGGATCGCGACGCCGACGGATACCGCCACCAGCACCAGGTGCTGGCGCGCGAGCTGCCACAGATCGGGGCCGAACAGCTTGGCGGTGAAGCCGCGCCGGGGCTCCTGGGTCTTTGCGCCCTTGCCGGTGCCGGCCAGGAAGTCGCGCGCAATGGCGTCGAAGGGCACGCTCTGCAGTTCGGCGCGCGCATTCATCGCGATCATCGCGTGCTCGTCGATGCGGCCTTCGAGCGTCTGCAGCGCGGCCCAGGCCTTGGGCAGCCGCGTCGGCAGGTCGAGCCTGTAGAGCACCACGGCGTCATAGCGCGGAAAGTACTTCCTGTCGTCTTCGAGCACGCGCAGGCCGAGGTGCTCGATCTTGGCGTCGGTGGTGTAGATGTCGATGGCGTCGATCTGCTTTGCGGCCACGGCTTCGTAGGCCAGGCCATGGTCGAGGCCGGTGGGCACCTGCTTGAAGCCGTAGCGCGCGGCCAGGCCCTTCCAGCCGTCGGCGCGGCCGATGAATTCGTTCGACAGGCCGAGCCTGAGTTCGGGGTGCTTCGCAAGGTCGCTCAGCGTGCGCAGCCCGAGCCGTTCGGCATCGGCTGCCCGCACGGCCAGCGCATAGCCGTCGTTGAAGCCCAGCGGGATCGCCACGCCCAGGCCCATCGGCGCCAGCGCCGCATTCATGGCCTCGCGCGTTTCGGCCGGCGAGCCCTTGAGGATCTCGAGCGCGATGGTGCCGGTGTATTCGGCGTAGAGATCGATGGCGCCCGAACGCAGCGCCTCGTAAACGATGGCCGTGTTGCCCAGCCCCTGGCGCACCACCGGTGGCGATGCGGTGTGCGGCGCCGCGGTCTGCGCCAGCAGCTCGGCCAGGATGTACGACTCGGTGAAGCGCTTGGAACCCACGCGCAGCGCACCGTCGCCCGGCTGCGCCGATGCAACGGCACCGAGCCAGGCCATGGCAAGGAACAACAAGGCGGCGCGCAGCATGCGGTGGCGGGGCAGTGGCATCGCAGGCCAGTGTATAGACATAGGGCCTGTTAACGCTATTTCTGGGGATCGCGTTGCCCGGCCAAGGGGCTGGCCTTCGCGACCCCCAGAAATAGCGTTAACAGGCCCTGGCCGGCGTACCCGCCAATCTCCTACAAACCCTGGTGCGGGCTACCGATGCGTCGTCGACGCCATCGCACCCATAGTGGCTGCCATGAAGAAGAGACCTCCACTGCTGCCCGGCCCCGACGTCCACGGCCTGCGCGAGCTGCCGGGCCTCAGGGTCGAGGGCTACAGCCTGCAGCTGCGCGACAAGGACGGCTTCGTCGGCGACCAGGCCAGCCAGACGGCCTTCAGGGAACTGCTCGAACGCTGGCGGAAGCGCCGCCGCAAGGCCGGCACCGATCCATTGGGCAAGGCACACTCGCGCGACCTCAGCAAGAAGCAACTCGACCGCGTGCTGCTGAAGACCTCGGCGGCCGGCGACCTGATGCATGGCGCCATCGAGGAATTTGCCGAGGAACTGGCCTTCGTGATCCAGCGCTTCACGCGCCAGCCCTCATGGAAGAAGGTGGAGCGCATCGTGGTGGGCGGCGGCTTCACCGAAAGCGACGTGGGCGAGCGCGCCATCCTGCAGACCGCCGCCATCCTCGAGGAGCTGGGCGTGCACGTCCAGCTCGGGCGCCTGTCGCACGAGGTCGACGACGGCGGCCTGATCGGCTGGGTGCACCTGGCGCCGCCGGCCATGCTGAAGAAGCACGACGCCATCCTGGCGGTGGACATCGGCGGCACCAACGTGCGCTGCGGCATCGTGAAGACGCGGCGGCGCAAGGCGCGCGACCTGTCGCTGGCCAAGGTGGTGCGGCGCGAAAAATGGCGGCATGCGGACGACGATCCGAACCGCACCGACATGGTCGAGCGCATCGCGGCCATGCTCGAGGACATGGTGCGCTACTGCGAGCGCAAGCACATCCGCCTGGCACCCTTCATCGGCATTGCCTGTCCCGGGCTGATCCGCAAGGACGGCTCGATCGAGCGCGGCACGCAGAACCTGCCGGGCGATTGGGAAAGCCGCGCGTTCCACCTGCCGAGCGCGCTGTGGCGCCGCATGCCGATGATCGGCTCGGGCCCCACGCTGATCCTGATGCACAACGACGCGGTGGTGCAGGGGCTGAGCGAACTGCCCTTCATGCGCGACGTCTGCCATTGGGGCGTGCTGACCATCGGCACCGGCCTTGGCAACGCAAGCTTCACCAATACCTTCTAGCCAGGTGCATTCGGTGCTGGCGGCATGCCGCCGCCGAGCGCCTTGTAGACCGCCACCATGCCCACCGCCATGCGGCTCGTGCTCTGCACCTGGTCGCGCCGCGCCTGCAGCAGGGCGCGGCGCGCATCGAGTTCGACGCCGAAATCCGTGAGCCCGTTGGCATAGCGCGCATGCGCGAGCGTGAGCGCGTCGCGGCTGCTGCGTTCGCGCTCGGCCAGCTCGGCATGGCGCTGGCGTTCGGCGGCGTAGGCGCTCAGCGCCGAATCGATCTCGTGCCAGGCCTTGAGCACGGCCTGCTGGAAGGCCACCGCAGCTTCCTGCTGCTGCAGCTCGCGCAGGTTCACCGTGCTGCGGCGCCGGCCGTTGTCGAAGATCGGCAAGCTGATGGACGGGCCGACATGCCATTGGCGGCTGCCCCATTCGCCGAAGCGCTCGCTGCCGGCCGACTCGTAGCCGAAGCCCGCGCCGAGCGTGACGCGCGGATAGAGGTCGGCCACCGCCACGCCGATGCGCGCGGTGGCGGCATGCAGCTGGGCTTCGGCTGCGGCGATGTCGGGGCGCCGGCGCGCCACGTCGCCGGGCAGGCCCAGCGCAAGATCGGGCAGCGGCGGTGCCTGCAGCGCTTCGAGCGTGTCGCCCGCGCCGTCGGAAGGTGGCGCGAGTTCGGCGTTCAGCGTGCCGGGCGATGCACCGGCCAGCAGCGTGATCTGGTTCATGGCCTGGGCCTCCTGCTGCAGCAGCACCGGAATGCGCGCGCGCAACTCGGCCAGCTGCGTGCGCTGGCGCGTCGGGTCCAGGTCGGTGACCAGGCCGCCGTCGGCACGCGCCTGCACCAGTTCGAGCGATTCGGCCGCGGCCGCGATGTCGGCGCGCGCCACGCGCAATTCGCGCTGCGCGCCGCGCAGTTCGAAGTAGCTGCGCGCCACCTCGGCCTGCACGCTGAGCTGCGCCTGCCGCAGCAGCGCGGCCGAGGCGCCGGCATCCGCATTGGCGGCCTCGATGCTGCGCCGCACGCGGCCCCAGAGGTCGATTTCCCAGGAGGCATCGAAACCGGCCTGGTAGAGGTTGTAGGGCTCGCTGAGCGTGCGGATCAGCTGGTCGCGGTTGGCGACCGACGAGCCCAGCGCATCGATCATCCGCGTGGCGGCGCCGCTCTCGCTCTGGCGCTGCCGGTTGATGCTGCCGCTGGCATTGAGCTGCGGTGCCTGCTGCGCCGCCGCCGCGGTGCGTTGCACGCGGCTTTGCGCAAAGCGCAGCGCGGCGGTCTGCAGGTCATGGTTGGCGGCCAGCGCGCGCGCCTGCAGGCGGTCGAGCAGCGGATCGCCGAAGGCCTTCCAGTCGCCGGATGCAATGCCTGCCGGCACGGCCGTGCGCTCGGCGCCGAGCAGCGCCGCCGAGCCGCCGTGCCATGCGGACCAGTCGGCGGGTGCCTGCACCTGCGCGGGCCGGTGGTCGGGCCCCACGGCGCAACCGCCCAGAAGAAGCACAAGCGTGGAATATGCAAAGAGGATGCGCGATGCGGGCATGGGGTGCTCCCTAGACCAGACGATGGCGAAACAGCCAGGCCGCCAGCGGCAGCGTGACGATGGCGATGATCGACAGCGGAATCAGGTTGTGCCACACCGCGGCCAGGCCCACGCCCTCGAGGTAGACGCGCTGCGCCAGGTCGATCGCGAAGCGCAGCGGGTTGGCCATGGTGATCAGCTGCAGCACCTGCGGCATGTTGCGCACCGGCGTGGTCAGGCCGGAGAGCAGCATCATCGGCATCAGCAGCACGAAGGTGTAGAGCATGGCCTGCTGCATGTTGGCCGACACCGCCGAGATCGACAGGCCGATGCCCACGCTGGCCACCGTGAAGAAGACCAGCCCGGTGTAGAGCGTGATGAGCGAGCCCGCCATCGGAATGCCGAACCAGAACAGCGCCACCAGCAGGATCAGCGTCGACTGCGCAAGGCCCACCAGCACCGGCGGCAGCGCCTTGCCGATCATGATCTCGAGCGGCGACATCGGCGTGACCAGCAGCTGGTCGAAGGTGCCTTGCTCGCGCTCCCGCGCCACCGAAAGCGCGGTGAGCAGCAGCGTCTGCAGCATGCTGAGCGCGGCGATCAGGCCGGGCAGCAGGTTCCACCGCGTTTCGAGGTTGGGGTTGAACCAGGCGCGCGATTCGATGGTGAGCGGAACCGGCGGCGCGCCGGCGCGCGTGCGCAGCTCGGCGTTGTAGCGTTCGACCACCGCGCCCACGTAGCCGGCCGCAGAGCCCGCGGTGTTGGAGTTGCGCGCATCCAGGATCAGCTGGATGGCCGCAGGCTGGCCCCCGCTGAGCCGCTGCTCGAAGTTCGGCGCGATCTGGATCACGAGCAGCGCCTTCTCGGTATCGATCACCTCGCGGATGTCGGCCTGCGTGCGCAGCGTGGCCACGCGATGGAAGACGCCGGTGCTGTCGAGGTGCGCGATGAGCTCGGTCGATGCACCGGTGCGGCTCTGGTCGAGCAGCGCATAGGGCACGTTCGAGAGGTCGTAGGTGGCGGCGTAGCCGAAGATGAGGCTTTGCATGATGGCCGGAACGAACAGGATCACGCGGCTTGCCGGATCCTTGAAGATGGCGAGCAGCTCCTTCTTGCAGAGGTTGGCGATGCGCAGCAGGAAGTCGATCATGGAAGGCGCCCCTTCAATCCAGGCTCTTGCGCGTGACCACGCGGGCAAGCAGCAGCAGGCCCACCGCATAGGCCGCGAGGACCGCGCAGTTGCGCCAGATCAGCGGCCAGACGTCGCCCGCGAGGAACAGCGTCTTGATCAGGTCCATGAAGTAGGTGGCCGGCAGCACATGCCCGATCACGCGCACGGCGGCGGGCACGTTGCGCAGGTCGAACAAAAAGCCCGACAACATCATCGAAGGCATGAAGGTGGCGATCAGCGCCACCTGGCTCGCGAGAAACTGGTTGCGCGTGACCGACGAGATCACCAGCCCCAGGCTCACGGCCACGACCAGGTAGAGCATGGAGCTGAGCACCACCGCGAACAGCGAGCCGACCATCGGCACCGCGAACAGGAAGCGCGCGGCCAGGAGGCACAGCGCGAGGCCCAGCATGCCGACCGCAAAGTACGGAATGATCTTGGCCAGCAGTATTTCCACCGGCCGCACCGGCGTGACGAACAGCGCCTCGAGCGTGCCGCGCTCCCATTCGCGGGCCATCACCAGTGCGGTGAGGAACGCGCCGATCAGCGTCATGATGAGCACGATGAGTCCCGGCACCAGGTACCAGGTGCTGGTGTTCGCGGCGTTGAACCACATGCGCTGCTCGACGGTCACGAGGCCGGCGAAAGGCGCTGCCGCACCGCGGTCGGCCTGGCGCAGGGCCGATTGCGCGAGCGCGCTGCTCACGTAGGCCTGGATGATGGTCGCGCGCCCGGCGTCGGCGCCATGCACGATGAGCTGCACGCGCGCATTGCCCGCGGCCAGCGCGCGCGAGAAGTCGGCGGGCACGCGCACGATGCCGTCGACCTTGCGCTCGCGCATCAGCGCCTCGGCATCGTGCATCGAGCCCAGCAGCACGGGTGCGATGGTGGGCGAAAGCTGCAGGCCGGCAATGGCCTCGTGCGCGGTGGGCGAAGAATCTTCAAGCACCACGGCAACCGGCGCGTTCTTCACGTCGAGCGACATGCCGTAGCCGAAGATCAGGATCAGCACCATCGGCAGCAGGATGCCGATGGCCAGGTTGCTGCGGTCGCGCAGCAACTGGCGGAACTCCTTGCGCGTGAGGGAGACGAGCCGGGTGCCGAAGCCGCTCATGGCTGCCTCCTTTCTTCCTGCCGCGCCTTCTCGACGATGCCGATGAAGGCCTGCTCCATGTCGATGCGCCTGTCGCGGTCTTCACCGTCGAGCGCCTGCGTGCGCACCTCGCGCGGCGTGCCGATGGCCAGCACCTTGCCGGCGTCCTGGATCACGATGCGGTCGCAGTACTCGGCTTCTTCCATGAAGTGGGTGGTGATGACGACGGTGGTGCCGCCTTCGGCCAGCGCCGTGATGCGGCGCCAGAACTCGCGGCGCGCGAGCGGATCGGCGCCGCTGGTGGGCTCGTCGAGGAACAGGATCTCGGGCTCGTGCAGCAGGCCCGTGGCCATGGCCAGGCGCTGCCTGTAGCCGCCGGGCAGCTGTCCGCTGGGCGCGTCGAGTTCGCGCTCGAGGCCGAACTGCCGCAGCACCGTGTCCATGCGCACCTGCAGCTTCTGCCCGCGCAGGCCGTAGGCGCCGCCGAAGAACGAGAGGTTCTCGCGCACCGTGAGGTTGCCATAGAGCGCGAACTTCTGCGAGACGTAGCCGATGCGCTGGCGGGCCTGCGCGCGCGCATGGCGCAGGTCGACACCCGCCACGCGCAGCTGGCCGCCGCTCGCGGGCAGGAGGCCGCAGAGCATGCGGAAGGTGGTGGTCTTGCCGGCGCCATTGGGTCCGAGCAGGCCGAAGATCTCGCCGCGCCGCACCGAGAAGCTGGTGCTGGCCACGGCCACGAAGTCGCCGAAGCGGCGCACCAGGTCCTTCACCTCGATGACTACTTCGCCGGGCTCGCCTTCGGCCGGTGCAAGCCCTTCGCTTGCCGCCGATGAGGCCATGTTCGTGTCGGCCGCCTGCCGGGTGCGCAGCAGCGTCATGAAGCCGTCTTCGAGCCGCGGCGGCACGGGCTCGGCGCGCGCGCCGGCCAGCAGCTTTTCGAGTGCCGCGTCGTCCGCGTCCGGGCGGCGGATGAAGTGCACCTCGCCGCCCTGCGGCACGGCATCGACGATCTGCTGCCGCGCATCGAGCAGGCGCGCCTGCATCAGGCGCGGTGCCTCGCCCTCCGGCGGCGCCACGACGAAGCAGGTGCCCTCGGCATGGCCGCGGATCTCATCCGGCGTACCTTGCGCAATCAGCCGGCCCTCCTGCAGCACGAACACATGGCGGCAGCGCTCGGCCTCGTCGAGGTACGCGGTGCTCACGATCACCGAGAGCTTTTCCTCGTCGACCAGCTGCTGCACGATCTGCCAGAGCTCGCGCCGCGAGAGTGGGTCGACGCCCACGGTGGGCTCGTCGAGCAGCAGCAGGTCGGGCGAGCGCACCAGCGTGCAGGCGAGGCCGAGCTTCTGCTTCATGCCGCCCGAGAGCTTGCCTGCGGGGCGGCCGGTGAAGCGGCCGAGGTCGGTCATTTCCATCAGGCGCGCATAGCGTTCGCGGCGCTGGCCGGCCAGGACGCCATGCAGGTCGGCATAGAGGTCGAGGTTCTCCTGCACGCTCAGGTCGTCGTAGAGGCCGAAGCGCTGGGGCATGTAGCTGATGCGGTCCTGCACCGCCTGCGGATCGGCCGACACGTCGATGCCGAGCACGCGCAGTTCGCCTTCGTCGGCGTGCATCAGGCCGGCCATGAGCCGCAGCAGCGTGGTCTTGCCGGCGCCGTCGGGTCCGACCAGCGCCGTGAGCGAGCCGGTGGGCACTTCGAGCGACACGTCGTCGAGCGCGCGCACCACCTGCTTCGAGCCCTTGGCCACGAAGCGCTTGTGCAGGGAGCGTGCGGCCACGGCGGGCCCGGCGTCGTGCATCAGGGTTTGCCGCTGGCGGTGGAGGAGGAGGAAGCGAGCTGCAGCCGCACGGTCGCCGGCATGCCGAGCCGCAGCCGGTCTTCCTTGTCGTCGACCATCACGCGGATCTCGTAGACCAGGCTGCTGCGCAGCTCCTCGGTCTGCACCGTCTTGGGCGTGAACTCGGCCACCGACGAGATGTAGCCCACCTTGCCCGCGATCGGCTGGCCGGGCTGGCTGTCGGTCGTCACGCTGGCCGGCTGGCCGGACCGCACGCGGCCGAGGTCGGGTTCGGCCACATAGGCGCGCACCCACTTGGGATCGGTGATGGCCAGCGTGAAGGCCGGGCGCTGCGGCGAAGCCATGTCGCCGGGCTCGAGCAGGCGGGCGCGCACCACGGCGTCGATGGGCGACTTGAGTTCGGCTTCGGCCAGCTGGTGGTTCATGAGCGCGAGGTCGGCGCGCGCGGATTCGAGCTGGGCCTGCGCCTGCGCGATGTCTTCCTTGCGCGGGCCGGCCACTGCCAGCTGCTGCGCCTTGCGCGCGTTGTCCAGCTGCGCGAGCGCCACCTTGCGGCGGGCCTGCGCGCTGTCGAGGTCCTGCTGGCTCACGGCGCGTCCGGCGGTGGTCTGGCCGATGGACTGCAGGCGTGCGAGCTGCTGCTGCGCCAGGTCGGCATCGGCTTGCGCCGCGGCCACCTGGGCGCCGGCCTGCGCCAGTTCCTCGGGGCGGCTGCCGGTCTTCAGGCGCAGCAGCGCCTGCTCCTGCACGCCGATGCGCGCCTGCGACTGCGCCACGCGCAGCACGAGCGAGCGCGTGTCGAGCCGGCCCAATACCTGGCCGGCGCGCACATGGTCGCCTTCGCGCACGGTGAGTTCGGCCACGCGCTCGCTGGCGTTGAAGGCGAGCGAGACCTGGCGCACGTCGACGTTGCCGTACAGCACGAGCTGGTCGGACGGCGCGGCCGAGCGGCTGAAGTACCACCAGCCGCCGGCCGCGGCGGCCAGCGCCACGGCGGCCGCGGCAATGAGGGGTTTCTTGTTCATGGGCGGGTTCCTGCCGGCCTCCATACGGGTGTTCGCCGGATGTTATCAAATTGAAATTTGAATTTGAAGTATTTTTTCGATTCGATTAACCTTGGCGCATGGCGACACGCTCTTCCACCACCCGACCCCCCGCTGCGCGCGAGGGCGCGGCGCGCGTCCAGCGCACCGACGGCAGCACCACGCGCCTGCACATCCTCGAAACCGCGGGCCAGCTGTTCGCCGAGCGCGGCTTCGCCGAGAGCACCAGCAAGGAAATCTGCACGCGCGCCGGCACCAACATGGCGGCCGTCAACTACCACTTCGGCAGCCGCGACGGGCTCTACGAGGCCGTGCTGATCGAGGCGCACCGCCAGCTCGTGAGCATGGACGAACTGGTCAGCCTGGCCAGCGAGGCCGGCGATCCGCGGCAGAAGCTGCGCGCGTTTCTCACGCACCTGGTCGAGATGGGCAGCCAGCCCAAGGCGCCCTGGGGGTTCCGCGTGGTGCTGCGCGAGGCGCTGTCGCCTTCTCCGGCGCTGCCCGCGCTGATCCGCCAGGCGGTGCTGCCCAAGGCCCGGCTGATCCGCGGCCTGATCGGCGGCATCATGGGCCTGCCCGAGGACCATCCCTCGGTGCAGCGCGGCCTGCTGTTCGCGGTGCTGCCCTGCATCGTGATGACGGTGGCCCCCAAGGACCTGGCCAGTAAGGTGCTGCCGGCGCTGAAGGATGCCGAGGGCCTGGCGGACGACCTGATGCGCTACGTGTTCGCCGGCCTCGATGCCATCGCGAAGGAGGCGGGCACGGCTGCGGCCGCGGCGCCCGCTAGAGCTGGAAGGCGACGGTGAGCAGCAGTCCTTCGGCCACGTCGCGCGCGAGGCCCGGCCGCCGCGCACGGTAGGGTTCGCCGGCGGAGGCGATGGTCTCGATCCATTCGGCCAGCCAGTCGATCTCTCGCGGGCCGTAGAACACCACGGCCGCCTCGTGGTTGAGCAGCAGGCTGCGCAGATCGAGGTTGATGGAGCCGCACATGGCCAGCTCGTCGTCGACCACCACGGCCTTGGCGTGGGCCATGAAGGGCAGCATGCGAAAGCTCACGCCTGCGCGCGCCAGGTCGCGCATGGCGCGTGCGCGCACGAAGTCGGCCAGGCGGTGGTTCGAGCGCGCAGGCATGGCGATAGTCACCTGCACGCCGCGCCGCGCGGCCAGCCGCAGCGCATCGCGCAGCCCGTCGCCGGGCACGAAGTAGGGCGTGACGGCGAGCACGCGGTGTTCGGCGCGAAAGCAGGCGTCGATCAAGAGCGCATGGGCGGTGTCCTCGGTCTGGTCGGGGCCGCTCGGCAGGAACTGCGCCATGGCGCTGCCCGCGCTCTCTGCCACGTCGGCGGCCGTGATGGCGCGTGCCTTGCGCCCGCGCACCGAACTCCAGTCGTGGTCGAACTGGCGCGCCGCCGCGGCGGCCACGCTGCCGCGCAGGTCGAACGAAAGATCGTGCCAGGCGTCGGGGTGCGCGTCGTTGCCGGTGAAGTATTCGCCCGCGAGGTTGCGCCCGCCCGACCACAGCCAGCGGTCGTCGGCAATGGTGAACTTGCGGTGGTTGCGCAGGTTGCGCGGCCCGATGCGGCGCAGGCTGAAGAAGGGGCGGAACACGGCGATCTCGCCGCCGGCCGCGCGCAGCAGCCGGATGTGGCGCCGCGGCAGGGTCAGCGCGCCGAAGCCGTCGAGCAGCACGCGCACCTTGATGCCTTCGCGCGCGCGCAGCGCCAGCCGTTCGATCACGGCATGGCCCAGCGCGTCGTCGCCGATGATGAAGGTGCACACGTCGATGCGCTCGCGCGCGCCGTCGATCACCTGCCACAGCGCCTCGCGCGCGGCGTCGCCGTCGGCATGCAGCCGGATCTCGCAGCGCCCGGGCGGCGCCAGGCCGAAGCTCTCGATGAGGTCGGCGGCCCAGTGCCCGCGCGCGGCCGTGCGCACCGGCCGCGGCGAGCCAGCCGGGCGCAGCTTGCGCTGGCCGAACAGCAGGTACATCGGCAGGATGAGGTAGGGCATCAGCGCCAGCCCCATGACCCAGGCGATGGCCGTGGTGGGTGCGCGCTGCTCGCGGCGCGCGCGCGTGGTCAGCACATAGACCAGCAGCGCAAAGGTGACGACGAGGAAATGCTGGGACGGGGAGGGGAGCCAGTCGAATGCGGAATTCGGCATGTGGCGATGATGCCCGAGGACGGGTCCGCGCCGCTCAGCGCTGCAGGAAGGCGGGCACGCCGCGCCCCTCGGAGGCCAGGAAGCGCATCATGGGATCGACCGCCGCGCGCACCGCGGGCCGCTCGCCCACGCGGCCGCGCCAGGCCACGAGCCGCGGCGTGGCATCGGTCATGCCGGCGCCCTTGCGGTCGGCGAAGACATGCGCCATGTAGAAGGCAATGTCGGCGAAGGAGTAGGGCCCCGCCAGGTACTCGCGCGAGGCGAGCAGGCCTTCCATTTCCCCGTAATAGCGCGCGCAGGCGGCGCAGGCCGCCACGGCGGGCGCGCTCTGCATGTCGTGCTGCAGGCCGAAGAGCCGGATCACGTTGGGGAAGAACACTTCGTCCGACTTCTGCTCGAGCTGCCGCGCGCGGGCCCGCTCGGCGATGCCCCGGGGCCACAGCGCAGGGGTCGGATACCGGTCTTCGAGGTACTCGAAGATCTGCGTCGAGTCGAACAACTCGACCTCGCCGTCGATCAGGATCGGCACCTGCTGCTTCACGGGGTTGACGCGCAGCACCTCGGGGTGCTTGGGCTCGTAGGTGTCGTCCTTGGTGAACGGCACCATCACCAGTTCGAAGTCGCGGCCTTTTTCAAGTGCGGCGATCTGCACCTTGGCGCCGAACATGCTGAGGGGGGCGGAATAGATCTGGGTCTTCATGCCCCGACTTCACCATGAAAGGCGGCTCAGGTCGAGCCCCAGACCTCCTGCGCCGTTTCGACCACGAGGCGCAGCTTGGCGCGCTGCGCTTCCACCGCGATGTTGTTGCCGTGCACCGTGCTCGAGAAGCCGCACTGCGGCGACAGCGCGAGCTGCTCGAGCGGCGCGTACTTGGCGGCGTCCTCGATGCGGCGCTTGAGCTCGTCCTTGTCTTCCATCTCGCCGAACTTGGTGGTCACGAGGCCCAGTACCACCGTCTTGCCCTTGGGCAGGTAGCGCAGCGGCTTGAAGTCGCCCGATCGCGCGTCGTCGTATTCCATGAAGTAGGCGTCGAGGTCCATTTCCTTCAGCAGCGCCTCGGCCACCGGCTCGTAGTTGCCGGCTGCGGCATGGGTGCTCTTGAAGTTGCCGCGGCACAGGTGCATGGCCAGCAGCATGCCCGGCGGCTTCTGCGCCACCACCTTGTTGATGAAGGCGGCGTAGCGGTGCGGCAGCTCGTTGGGGTCGTCGCCGCGCTTGCGGGCCGCTTCGCGCATGTGCTCGTCGCACAGGTAGGCGAGGTTGGTGTCGTCCATCTGCACGTAGGTGCAGCCTGCGGCAGCCAGCGAGCGCAGTTCGTCGCCGTAGGCCTTGGCCACGTCGTCGTAGAACACCGGATCGAGCTCGGGGTAGGCCTCCTTGCTGATGCCGGCGCGGCCGCCGCGGAAGTGCAGCATGGTCGGCGAGGGAATCGTGACCTTGGGCGTGCGGCCGGCCGAGACCTGGCTCTTCAGGTACTGGAAGTCGGCAAGCTGGATGTCTTTCACGTGGCGCACTTTATCGATCACGCGCATCGCAGGCGGCGCGAGTTCCTCGGTGCCGTCGGGCCGGCGGATGGTGACCGGAATGTCGGTCTTCACGCCGCCGAGCTGGTCGAGGAAGTCGATGTGGAAATAGGTGCGGCGGAACTCGCCGTCGGTGATGCTCTTGAGGCCGATGTCTTCCTGGAACCGGACGATCTCGGTGATGGCCTTGTCTTCGACCTTGCGCAGCTGCTCGGGTGTGATCTCGCCCTTGGCCTTCTGCTCGCGCGCTTCGAGCAAATATTTGGGGCGCAGGAAACTGCCTACGTGGTCGTAGCGGGCGGGCAGGGCGGCGTGCTGGGACATGGTGATCTCCGTCGTGGCTGAAAAACGATGGGACATCGTATCGCCTCATGAACGGACGGCAGTGTGTACAGCGGGCTCGGTATTTACCCTTGATTTGGCGCTTCATCGGCAGCGGAAGCATGAAGTATGTATACATTCAGTATTCATGAAAACGCCCACCACCGCATGAAAGCCGCAGCTGCATCAACCGTCGAGCCTGCGGACGGCGGCGGCTCGCAGGCCGTGAAGGCACAGCTGCGGCTGCGCGAAATGATCCTGGCCGGCGAACTGCCCGGCGGCGCGCGCATTGCCGAGGTGGCCATCGCCGAGCAGCTCGGCGTCTCGCGCACACCGGTGCGCAGCGCGCTTATGCGGCTCGAGCAGGAAGGCCTGCTCGAGGCCCTGCCCAACGGCGGCTACGCGGTGCGCACTTTCTCCGAGCGCGACGTGGCCGATGCCATCGAGCTGCGCGGCACGCTCGAAGGCCTGGTGGCGCGGCTTGCGGCCGAGCGCGGTGCGGCGCCGGTGGTGCTGCGCGAGGCGCGCGCCTGCCTGGCGCGCATCGACGAACTGCTGCGCGAGCCCGCGCTCGACGACGCGGCTTTCTCGCGCTACGTCACGCACAACGAGAAGTTCCACTCGCTGCTGTGCGAAATGGCGGCCAGCCCGGTCATCGCGCAGCAGCTCGAGCGCGTGGTCAACCTGCCGTTCGCGTCGCCCTCGGGCTTCGTCATCGTGCAGGCCAATTCGCCCGCGGCGCGCGACATGCTCGTGATCGCGCAGGACCAGCACCTGCAGGTGCTCGATGCCATCGAGGCCGGCGAAGGCTCGCGCGCCGAGGCGCTGATGCGCGAGCACAGCCGCATCGCGCGGCGCAACCTGCGCGAGGCGCTGCACGGCGCGCCCACCGCCGAACAGCGCCCGCTGCCCGGCGTGCAGCTGATCCGCCGGCGCGGCTGAGCGCTCCCTCGATGAAAAGCGATCGCCAATGGATGCACGCGCCCAGTTGCCGCGCTGCGCGATCATCGCGCAGTTCATTTGTTCATCGCGCAACAAAGGCGAGCGCCACCGCCGGAGTAGGTGATTGCCTGCTCTGCCGCATCTTGCAAAGTATTGAAAAATAGCCCCGGTTCGCATTCCGTCCCTCCAAGGAAAACCTCATGCAAAGACGCCATCTCATCCAGACCGCATGCCTCACGGCGCTTGCGCTTTCCATGTCGCTTGCCACTGCGCAGGACAGCAACAAGTTCAAGATCGGCCTGATCCTGCCGATGACGGGCCAGCAGGCCTCCACCGGCCGGCAGATCGAAGCGGCGGCCCGGCTGTACATGGCACAGAACGGCGACACCGTCGCGGGCAAGAAGATCGAGCTGATCGTCAAGGACGACGTGGCCACGCCCGACGTCACCAAGCGCCTCGCGCAGGAACTGATCGTCAACGACAAGGTGAACGTGATCGCGGGCTTCGGCGTCACGCCGGCCGCACTGGCCGCCGCGCCGCTGGCCACGCAATCGAAGACGCCGCAGGTGGTGATGGCTGCGGCCACCTCGAGCATCACCGAGGCCTCGCCCTACATCGTGCGTTCGAGCTTCACGCTGCCGCAGGTGTCGGTGGCCATGGGCGACTGGGCCCCCAAGAACGGCGTGAAGACGGTTGTCACGCTGGTGGCCGACTACGGCCCAGGCAACGATGCCGAGAAGTTCTTCAGCGAGCGTTTCCAGCTCAACGGCGGCAAGGTGATCGAGAAGCTGCGCGTGCCGCTGCGCAACCCCGACTTCGCGCCGTTCCTGCAGAAGGTGCGCGACGCCAAGCCCGACGCGCTGTTCGTCTTCGTGCCCTCGGGCGCCGGCGCGGCCGTGATGAAGCAGTTCCTCGAGCGCGGCATGGACAAGGCCGGCATCCGCATGATCGCCACCGGCGACGTGACCGACGACGACCAGCTCAACGACATGGGCGAGGGCGCGCTGGGCGTGGTCACCTCGCACCACTACTCGGCCGCGCATCCGTCGCCGGCCAACAAGAAGTTCGTCGAGGCCTTCCAGAAGGCCAACCCGAAAATGCGCCCCAACTTCATGGCCGTGGGCGGCTATGACGGCATGCGCGTGATCTACGAAGCGCTCAAGGCCACCAAGGGGCAGGGCGGCGGCGATGCGCTGCTGGCCGCCATGAAGGGCCAGATCTTCGAGAGCCCGCGCGGCCCGGTCTACATCGATGCGCAGACGCGCGACATCGTGCAGGACGTGTACCTGCGCAAGGTCGAGAAGAAGGACGGCCAGCTCTACAACGTCGAGTTCGACGTGATCAAGGGTGTGAAGGATCCGGGCAAGGCGAAGTAAGCCTCGTCCCCAGTCTGCGCGCACTTCGTGTCGCTACGCCAACCCCCTGCCGGGGGCAACACCAGCGGCCCGGCAAAGCCGGTTCCGCGGTGTTTCCCGAAGAGACCGCCGTGCGCGGCAAGCGTGTGAGTAGCTTATGTTGACCATTCTTTTCGACGGCATCGCCTACGGCATGCTGCTCTTCGTGCTCGCCGTGGGGCTGGCTGTGACGCTCGGGCTGATGAACTTCATCAACCTCGCGCACGGCGCCTTCGCCATGGCGGGCGGGTACCTCACGGTGTTTGCGATGCAGAAGCTCGGCGTGCCGTTCCTGGCCTGCCTGCCGCTCGCATTCATCGTGGTGGCGCTGGCCGGGGCGCTGCTCGAACGCACGCTCTACCGGCCGATGTACGGCAAGCCGCATCTCGACCAGGTGCTGTTCTCCATCGGCCTCGCCTTCATGGCGGTGGCAGCGGTCGACTACTTCGTCGGCTCGTCGCAGCAGAACGTGCAACTGCCCGAGTGGCTGCGCGGCCGTACCGAGATTGGTGACGGCGCGCTGCTGCTCGGCATGGGCCACTACCGCCTCTTCATCATCGCGGTGTGCGCCGTGCTCACGGTGGTGCTTCAGCTCATCCTGTCGAAGACGCGGTTCGGCAGCCGGCTGCGCGCCGCGGTCGACGATCCGCGCGTGGCGGCGGGGCTGGGCATCAACGTCAACATCGTGTTCCTGCTGACCTTCGCGGTGGGCTCCGGGCTCGCGGGGCTCGGTGGTGCATTGGGCGCCGAGATCCTCGGGCTCGATCCGACCTTCCCGCTCAAGTACATGATCTATTTCCTGATCGTGGTGTCGGTCGGCGGCACCTCGTCGATCACCGGGCCGCTCGCGGCCGCGCTGCTGCTCGGCATTGCCGATGTGGCGGGCAAGTACTTCATTCCGAAGATGGGCGCGTTCACCGTCTACCTGCTCATGATCCTGATCCTGATGTGGCGGCCCCAGGGCCTCTTCACGCGCAAGGGAGGCCGCTGAATGAACGAGCCTTCGACGTACCAATCGGCCCTGCTGCACAAGGCGCGCTGGCGCCCGCTCGAGTTCGTGGTGTGGGCCGCCGCGTTCGCGCTGCCGTTCCTCATGCCCTCGCATTCGCTGCTGGTCAACGAGATCGCCATCGTCGCGTTGTTCGCGATGTCGCTCGACCTGATCCTCGGCTACACCGGGATCGTCTCGCTCGGCCATGCGGCCTTCTTCGGCTTCGGCGCCTATGCCGCGGCGCTGTTCGCCAAGCTCGTGATGCCGGACCCGACCGTGGGGCTGGTGGTGGCCACCGCGCTGTCGGCCCTGCTCGGCCTGGTGGCCAGCGTGACGATCCTGCGCGGCAGCGACCTGACGCGGCTGATGGTCACGCTGGGCACCGCGCTGCTGTTGCTCGAACTCGCCAACAAGCTCGACTGGCTCACCGGCGGCGCCGACGGCCTGCAGGGCGTGGTGATGGGGCCGGTGCTCGGCCTGTTCGCGTTCGACCTCTACGGCCGCACCGCGGCCTGGTATTCGCTGACGGTGATGCTGCTGCTGTTCCTGGCGATGCGGCGGATTGTGCATTCGCCCTTCGGCGCCACCCTCAAGGCGATCCGCGACAACCGGCTGCGCGCCATGGCCATCGGCATTCCGGTGGTGTCGCGGGTCGTCGTCATCTACACCGTGGCGGCCGGCATTGCCGGTGCCGCGGGCGCGCTGCTGGCGCAGACCACGGGCTTTGCCTCGCTCGACGTGCTGGCCTTCGACCGCTCGGCCGACGTGCTGCTGATGCTGGTGATCGGCGGCGTGGGCTGGCTCTATGGCGGCGTGGCGGGCGCCATCGTCTTCAAGCTGCTGCAGAACTGGCTCTCGGCCGTGACGCCGCAATACTGGATGTTCTGGATCGGCCTCTTGCTGGTGCTGCTGGTGCTCGTGGGGCGCGACCGCGTGCTCAAGCCATGGACGTGGCTCGGCAAGAAGAAGGGCGGTGCCGCATGAGCGAGACCGTGCTTTCGACAGAGGGCCTGGTGATGCGCTTCGGCGGCATCACGGCCACCAACAACGTCACGATGGAACTCAAGCGCGGCGCGCGCCATGCGCTGATCGGCCCCAACGGCGCCGGCAAGACCACGCTCATCAACCTGCTGACGGGCGTGCTCGTGCCCACGGAAGGGCGCATCTCGCTGCTCGGCGAAGACATCACCGCGCTCGCGCCGCACAAGCGCGTGGCGCGCGGCCTGGTGCGCACCTTCCAGATCAACCAGCTGTTCGACTCGATGACGCCGCTGGAAACATTGGCGCTGGTGGTCTCGCAGCACCAGGGCATCGCCTCGGAATGGTGGCGTCCGCTGGGGTCCAGCAAAGCCGTGACGGAACGCGCGGCACAGCTGCTGGAGCAGTTCCACCTCGGCGATGTGGCGCAGCAGCAGACGAAGTTCATGGCCTACGGCAAGCGCCGCCTGCTCGAGATCGCGATTGCGCTGGCCTGCGAGCCGCGCGTGCTGCTGCTCGACGAGCCCGTGGCGGGCGTGCCCGCCGGCGAGCGCGAAGAGCTGCTGCAGACCGTGGCCGCATTGCCGGCCGATGTGTCGGTGCTGCTGATCGAGCACGACATGGACCTGGTGTTCAGCTTTGCCGACCGCATGACGGTGCTGGTCAACGGCACCTTGCTGACCGAGGGCGACCCCGAAACCATCGCCAACGATCCGAAGGTGAAAGAGGTCTATCTGGGCCATGGAGAAGCCGTTCATGTCTGAGCTGCTGCGCATCGAGAACCTGAGCGCCGGCTACGGCGAGGCCGTGGTGCTGCACGACGTGGCGTTTGCGCTCGGCGAAGGCCAGACGCTGGCGCTGCTGGGCCGCAACGGCACGGGCAAGACCACGCTGATCAACACGCTGGCGGGTGCGACGCGGCAGCACGGCGGGAGCATCTCGCTCGGCGGCCTGGCGCTGCACAAGCTCGCGCCGCACCAGCGCGCGGCGGCCGGCATCGGCTGGGTGCCGCAGGAGCGCAACATCTTCAAGTCGCTCACGGTGCACGAGAACCTCACGGCGGTGGAGCGGCCAGGAAAGTGGAACCCGCAGCGCGTCTACGAGATGTTTCCGCGCCTGGCCGAGCGCAAGACCAACCTCGGCACGCAGCTCTCGGGCGGCGAGCAGCAGATGCTGGCCGTGGGCCGCGCACTGGTGCTCAACCCGAAGCTGCTGCTGCTCGACGAACCGCTCGAAGGGCTGGCGCCGATCATCGTGGAAGAGCTGCTGCGCGCCATCCGCCGCATCACGCAGGACGAGGGTCTGGCCGCGATCATCGTGGAGCAGCATCCGCAGGCGATCCTCGCGATTTCCGATGAAGCCGTGGTGCTGGACCACGGGACCATCGTGCACACCGACAAGGCGGCCGCGCTGCGCGCGCAGCCCGAGGTGCTGGACCGGCTGCTGGGCGTGGCGCGCTAGCGGCCCGGCGAACAACAAGGAGACAGGCAAATGGCGATCCCGACGACAGTGTTCAGCGGGGGCGCCATGCTGGCGGCCGCCGCATTGCTCGCCGCTTGCGGCACCACAGGCCCGAAGAGCCTCGGCCTCGGCGCGGATCCGGCGGCGGCCTGTGCAGCCCTTGGCGCCGTCCCGGTCGCACCCGCGGCCATCGGCCTGCCCAGCGGCGCGGCAACGATCGATTCGGCCACGCTCGTTCCTGCTGCCGCGCTCGCCGTCGCCGAGCGCGGCGGCAGCCCTGCCGCGCGCATCACACCGGCAACGCCCGCGCATTGCCGACTGCTCGGGCGCATCGCGCCGCTTGACGCCGCGGCACCGCCCATCCTGTTCCAGGTCAACCTGCCGCTGGCGTGGAACGGGCGCAGCGTGCAGTACGGCGGCGGTGGCTTCAACGGCACGCTGATCACCGGCCTTGCGCTGGTGCCGGCCGCGCGCTTCGACCAGCCGACGCCGCTGGCGCGGGGCTACGTGACCTACGGCACCGACTCCGGCCATCAGAACTTGCAGGGCCAGCCGCCGCAGGCTTTTGCGCTCAACGACGAGGCGCTGGTGAATTTTGCGCACGCCTCGTACAAGAAGGTGCGCGACGTGGCCGTGGCGCTGATGCAGCGCGCCTACGGGCAGGCGCCGCAGAAGCTGTACTTCATGGGCAGCTCCGAAGGCGGGCGCGAGGCGCTCACCATGGCGCAGCGCTATCCGCAGGACTTCGACGGCATCTTCAGCCGCGTGCCGGTCATCAACTGGACGGGGCTTCAGCACGCCGGCACGCGCAACGGCATTGCCACCTTCGGCGAAGGGTGGCTGCGGCCCGCGCAGGTGCAGCTGGTGCACAACGCCGTGCTCGCATCGTGCGACGCCGCGGATGGCGCGGCGGACCGCATCGTGTCGAACCCGGTGGCCTGCCTGCAGCGCTTCGATCCGGCGAGCCTGCGCTGCGCGGCGGGCACGAGCGGCGACAACTGCCTGAACGATGCGCAGGTGCAGGCGGTGCGCACACTGCGTTCGCCATGGCGCTCGCCCGTGCCGCTGGCCCATGGCGTCACTGAGTATCCGGGCTGGGGCATCGGCGGCGAGGCGACGCCGGCTTTCGCGTCGACGGGCGGATGGAATGCATGGTGGACGGGCACCAGCGCGCCGACCGTGCCGCCGCAGCCGAGCAACGGCATCGCATGGTTCTACGGCAGCGGTGCGCTGCAGTATTTCTATGCGCGCAATCCCTCGCTCGACGTGCGCAGCTACCGCGCCGAGGACCACGCCGCGCGCATCGCCGCCGTGTCGCAGTTGATGGACTCGACCAACCCCGATCTCGGCGCCTTCAGCGCACGCGGCGGCAAGCTGCTCGTGCTGGAGCACATGGCCGACTACGCGCAGAGCCCGTTCGCCGGCATCCGCTATTACGAATCGGTGGTGGCGCGCATGGGCCGCGACAACGTGGACCGCTTCATGCGCCTCTATACCGCGCCCGGTGTCGACCATGTGGGCAGCGGTGCGCCAGCCAACGTCGACATGCTCGGCGCGCTGGCCGACTGGGTCGAGCGCGGCCGTGCACCGAGCGGGCTGCAGCTGGTCGAACAGGAAGTGCAGCCGGCATTCAAGGTCGTGCGTGCGCGCCCGCTGTGCGAGTGGCCGCTGTGGCCGCGCTACACGGGCGGCGATGTGTCGCAGGCCGCCAGTTTCCAGTGCAGCAGGTAGCGCGGCGGGGCTGAACAGCCTCTCAGATTGCGCAGCCGTCGGGCCCGCATGCGGTCGGGCCGGCGCCAGCCGTCGCCGTTGCGGGCAAGGGCACCACGAGCCTGGCGAGCTGCGCCTTCCATTCTTCGGTACGGCCGAGCCAGGGACCGATCTCGATGCGGCTCGCGCTGCCGTCGGCCTGCGCCAGCACAAAGGTCGGAAAGCCCTGGCCGCCCGCGCGCTGCAGCAGTTGGCGGCTCGCGGCGATGTGTTCAAAGGTCGCTTCGCCGGCAAGGCGCGAGTAGGCCGATGCGAAGGCGCCTGCATCGAAGGCGAGCTCCGCTGCCAACACCGCAAGCACATCTGCATCGGCAACGCGCCGCCCGTCGACATAGTGGGCGCGCTGCAGCCGATGGATCATGTCGAGGCCGCCGCCTTCGCGCAGCGCCTCGGCGGCGAGCACCGCGGTGGTCGGCGGCTCGGAGTCCATCACCGCGCCGGTGTCGCGCAGCAGGCCCTCGAAGTACGCCTCGCCGAAGGGCTGGCCCGTGAGCTCGGCGATGCGGCGGTCGTGCGGCATCACGTACTCGCGCCACTGCGGCGTGATCGCGCGCCGGTTGGCGCCGGTCATCATGCCGCCGCCGTGGAAGGCGACCCGGAGACCCGGCACGTCGCGCGCCGCCTCGACCAGCGGCGCGGCTGCATAGCACCAGCCGCACATCGGATCGAAGATGTAGTGCAGCGTCGTGGTGCTGCCGTCGTTCACTGCGGCCATTTCATTTCTCCCTTGATGACCTTGGCGCCCAGTTCGAGCGACGAGGTGCCTTCGAGCTTCGGGTAGCGCTTCTTCATCGCGGAGATCAGCGCGGCCGAGTCCTTGGCCTTCTTCGCCTCGGTCTCGAAGGCCTGCAGGTAGGCGCGCGTGAACTTCACCGCGGCGAGCGCATAGGGTGCGCTGCCGTCCGGATTCGGAAGGTAGTGGCCCGGCACCACGGTCTTCGGGTGCAGCGCCTCGATGCGGCCGAGCGTCTTGATCCAGTCGCGGCGCGAGGCGGGCGTCTGCGTGTCGGCCACCCACACATGGATGTTGGCCGAGACCGGAATGCCGCCGACCACCGCCTTGAGCGAGGGAATCCATGCGAAGCTGCGTTCGGGCGTGGGACCGTCGAGGCCGACGACCTGGATCTTGCGGCCCTCGAGCGTGATGCTGTCGCCGGCCAGCGGCTCGGGCACGACCAGCGCCTTGGGCGCGTTGTCCTTCAGGATCGGGCCCCAGTGCGCGAGCTTGCCGTCCTTGGAGGCCTGGATCGCGGCCACGGTCTGCGGCGTGGCGAAGATCTTCGCGTCGGGAAATGCGGCCTGGATCACGTCGAGGCCGAAGTAGTAGTCGGGGTCGCTGTGGCTGATGTAGACCGTGGTCAGCTTCTTGCCGCTGGCCTTGATCTTGTGCACCAGCGCCTCGGCGTCGTTGCGCTGGAACTGCGCGTCGACCAGCACGGCCTCGCTCTGGCCCATGACCAGTTCGGAGGACACCGGGAACATCGACTTGGCGCCGGGGTTGTACACCTCGAGCTTGAGCGGCTCGGCGGCATGGGCCGTCAGGACGGCGAAGGACAGGGCGGTGGAGAGCAGGGTTCTGCGGAACATTCGGGTCTTTCGGTGGCACGGGGTTGCACCGGGATGGCAACCTGCACAGTCCGAATATTAGGTTTCGCGAATGGAAACAAAAATCCCGTATTTGCCAATGAATAGTTTCTCATTTCGATCGAATCAGACGGCGGCCGCGCGGCCGGTGGCGCACCGTTCGAGATGCGCCACCAGCAGTTGCGCCGACGGCGAGAGCGTCGCTTCGTCGCGGAAGCAGATGGCGAAGCGGCGGCGAGCCCAGGCATCGGCGAGCGGCATCAGCCGAAGGCCGTAGGTGTCGGTAAAGGGCTGGGCCACTTCGGCCGGCACCACGCTGATCGCGAGCCCGGCCCGCACCACGCGCAGGGCGGCATCGAAGTTGGACACCAGCACGCGGTACACCAGCGGCTTGCCAGCCACCGCCGCCTCGCGCGCGAGCATCAGCTGCACGGCGCTCAGCGCGGGCATACCGACGAACTCATGGTCGAGCACGTCCTCGAAGCGCACCTGGCCGTCGCGCGCCGCGGGATGCGAAGGGTGCGCCACGATGGCCAGATGGTCGGTGCGGTAGTCGCGCCGCTGCAGCCCATCGAGGTCGGCGGCGTCCCAGCACAGGCCGATCGAGGCGCTGCCTTCGCGGATGCCGCGCACGATCTCGGGGCTGACGCGCTCTTCCATGTCGACGCGGATGTTGCGGTGCGCCGGGTTCTGCAGGAAGTTCGCCACGTCCTCGGCCAGCGATTCGGCCAGCGCCGAGGCCGAAGCCAGGATGCGCACATGCCCGCGCGCGCCGCCCGCATAGGCCGCCATGTCGCGCTCGATGCGGTGGGCGCTGCCGAGCATCGCGCGCGCATGCTCGAGCAGCGTTTCGCCGGCGGGCGTGGGCACCACGCCGCGGCGCTTGCGCAGCAGCAGCGGCGTGCCGACGGCGTCCTCGAGCTGGGCCAGGCGCTTGCTGATGGCCGAGCCGACGATGCTGGCCTGCTCGCCCGCGCGCGCGATGCTGCGGGTCTCGCAGACGGCGACGAAGAGGCGGAGGGTGGTGAGGTCGAGGTCTCGCATGGTGTTCCGTTCTGGAATCGAATGGCTTCCAAAATATACCTTCTGGATCGAATCGGAACTTCTAAGATCGACGCCGACCCTCACGACGGAGACAAGTTTTGATTCACGCCTTCCTGCCGCCCAGCGCGGCCGTTCGCGAAGTGGGGCTGCGCGACGGCCTGCAGAGCATTGCCAGAACCCTGCCCACCGCCCAGAAGCTCGAATGGATCCGCGCTGCGCATGCCGCTGGCCAGCGCGAGATCGAAGTCGGCTCCTTCGTGCCCGCGCGCCTGCTGCCGCAGCTGGCCGACACGGCCGAGCTGCTGGCCTTTGCAAAGACGCTGCCCGGGCTCGTCGCCTCGGTGCTGGTGCCCAACCTGCGCGGCGCGGAACTCGCCATTGCCGGCGAGGCCGATCTCATGATGGTGCCGCTGTCGGCCAGCCATGCCCACAGCCTCGCCAACCTGCGCAAGACGCCCGACGAAGTGGTGGCCGAGGTCGCCCGCATCCGTGCCGCGCGCGACGCCGCGGGTTCGAAGACTTTGATCGAGGGCGGCGTGGGCACTGCGTTCGGCTGCACGATCCAGGGCCACGTGGCGCCGGATGAAGTGCTGCGCTTGATGCAGGCGCTGCTCGACGCCGGCGCCGACCGCGTGGGCCTGGCGGATACCGTCGGCTATGCCGATCCCGCGATGGTCCGCAGCCTGTTCGAGCGCGCGCAGCGCATCGCGGGCGAGCGCCTGTGGTGCGGCCATTTCCACGACACGCGCGGCCTCGGGCTCGCGAACGTGTATGCCGCGCTGGAAGTCGGCATCGCGCGCTTCGACGCCTGCCTGGCCGGCATCGGCGGCTGCCCGCACGCGCCAGGCGCCAGCGGCAACGTCGACACCGAGGACCTCGTCTTCATGCTCGAAAGCATGGGCGTCGCGACCGGCGTCCAGCTGCCGAAGCTGCTCGACCTGCGCCAGCGCGTGGCTGGCTGGCTCGAAGGCGAAACGCTGCAGGGCACGGTGTGGCGCGCGGGCTTTCCTAAAACTTTCGCGGCGACTGCCGGAGTGGCTGCATGAGCACGGCGGCCGAAGAAAAACGCCTGCCGCTCACCGGCATCCGCGTGGTCGAGTTCACGCACATGGTCATGGGGCCGACCTGCGGCATGGTGCTGGCCGACCTGGGCGCCGAGGTCATCAAGGTCGAGCCGATCGATGGCGACCGCACGCGGCACCTGCTGGGCGCGGGCGCCGGCTTCTTCCCGATGTTCAACCGCAACAAGAAGAGCATCGCGCTCGACCTGCGCCATCCTCAGGGGCTCGAAGCGGCGCTGCGCCTGTGCGCCACCGCCGACGTGGTGGCGCAGAACTTCAGGCCCGGCACGATGGACAAGTACGGCCTCGGCTACGCCGCGCTCGGCAAGCTCAACCCGCGGCTGGTGTACGTGAACCACACGGGCTTCCTGCCCGGCCCCTACGACCACCGCACCGCGCTCGACGAGGTGGTGCAGATGATGGGCGGCCTGGCCTACATGACGGGCCGTCCCGGCGACCCGCTGCGCGCGGGCACCAGCGTGAACGACATCATGGGCGGCATGTTCGGCGCCATCGGCGCCATGGCCGCGCTGATGCAGCGCGCGCAGACCGGCAAGGGCCAGGAAGTGCAATCCGCGCTGTTCGAGAACAACGTGTTCCTGGTCGGCCAGCACATGCTGCAATACGCGATCACCGGCCAGGCCGCGGCGCCGATGCCCGAGCGCATCTCGGCCTGGGCGCTGTACGACGTATTCACCGTGAAGGACGGCGAGCAGATCTTCCTGGCCGCGGTCAGCGACGCGCAATGGGCGGTGTTCTGCGACGCGCTGGGCTTCGACGACCTGAAGGCCGACCCGGCGCTGCGCACCAACAACGACCGGGTGCGCCTGCGGCCCACGCTGCTGGCGGACCTGCGCCAGCGCCTGGCCGACCGTTCGGCTGCGGAACTGTCGGCGATCTTCGAGGCGCGCGGCCTGCCGTTCGCGCCCATCGTGCGGCCCGAAGACCTCTACGAGGATCCGCACCTGAAGGCGACCGGCGGGCTGGCGGACATCCGCCTGCCCGACGGCGAGCGCGCCGGGCAGACCGCGCAGACGACGCTGTTCCCGATCACACTGGGTGGCGAGCGGCTGGGCGTGCGCCTCGATCCGCCGACGCTCGGCGAGCACACGCGCGAACTGCTGGCGGAGCTCGGCTACGCGGATGCGCAGATGGCCGCGATGCAGGCCGAATCGGCCGTCGCCTGAGTGCCTTTCCAAAACCACAAAGAGAGACAAGCCATGTACACGATCCTTCCTCCGATGACCCGCCGCGCCGTCCTGGGCTTTGGCGCCTGCGCCGCCGCAGTGGCGGCATGCCCCGCGTTCGCTCAGGGCTCCGACAAGCCCATCCGCTTCATCCTGCCGATCAGCGCCGGCTCGGGCGTGGATGCCATCGTGCGTGCGGCTTCGGTCGCGCTCGGCAAGGCCTTCGGCCAGCCGGTGGTGATCGAGAACCTGCCGGGCGCGGGCGGCATCACCGGCACCTCGGTGCTCGTCAAGGCCGCCCCCGACGGGCTCACGCTCGGCGTGGTGTCGAACAACCACGTCATCAATCCGGCCGTCTACAAGAAGATGCCCTTCGACGCCATCAACGATGTGACGCCGATCAGCGTGGTGGGCGCGACGCCGCTGGTGCTGGTGGTGAACCCCAAGCTGCCCGCGAAGAACGTCAAGGAACTGGTCGCACTGCTGCGCGCCAGGCCCGAGGGCTACAACTACGCCTCTTCGGGCAACGGCACCATCATTCATCTGGCCGGCGAAATGTTCATGGACGAGGCCGGCGTGAAGGCGCGGCACATTCCCTACAAGGGCACGGGCCCGATGGTCACCGACATGATCGCGGGCCAGGTCGAGATGGGCGTGGTGGCGCTGCCCGCGGTGCTGCCGCACCTCAAGAGCGGTGCGCTGCGCGCCATCGGCCTGTGCGGCCCCGCGCGCTCGCCGGCCGCGCCCGAGATTCCGACCATCGCCGAGCAGGGCCTGCCCAACTACGCCGTGGAAGGCTGGTTCGCGGTGATCGGGCCGCCGAAGATGCAGGCCGCCGACGTCCAGCGCGTGCACGACGCGGTGGCCGCGGCCTTCACGAGCGCCGAGGTGCGCGACGCCATGGACAAGCAGGGCAACATCATCAAGCCCACCTCGCCCGAGCAGGCCGCGAGCTACTTCCGCAGCGAGGCGGCGCGCTATGCGGCGCTCGTGAAGAAGGCGAACGTGGTGCTCGAATAGCCTGCGCAGCCAGCCCGCGGCTCGAGAGCAAGCACGGCCAAGGCCAGGAACACCGCGGAACCGGCTGGGCTCAATTCGTCAACTTGAGCCCGAGGATGCCCGCGACGATCAGGCCCACGCAGATCAGCCGCGCGGCATTGGCGGGCTCCTGGAACAGCACGATCCCCAGGATCACCGTGCCCACGGCGCCGATGCCGGTCCACACCGCATAGGCCGTGCCCACGGGCAGCGAGCGCATTGCCCAGCCCAGCAGCACCACGCTGAGCACCATCGAGATCGCAGTGCCGACGGAAGGCCAGAACCTCGTGAATCCTTCGGTGTACTTGAGCCCGATGGCCCAGCCCATTTCGAGCAGGCCCGCCACAAGCAAAACGATCCACGCCATGCACGCTCCTTGAAAGGTTTCAGTTCTCCGGCCGCACGGCACGGTAGAGAGCGCGCACGAAATCCGACTGCGTGATCATGCCGGTGAGCCGCTTTTCATGGTCGATGATGGGGATATGGTGGTGGCCGCCCTCGGAGAACAGCGGCACCAGGTCGACCACCGGTCGGTCCGCGCTGGCCACGCGCACCTGGCGCGTCATGATCTGGCCCACCACCTCCGGTTTGTTCGACACCACGGTGCGCGTGGCGCGGATCAGGTCGCGCAGCCGGCCGGCAATGCCTTCGTGGTGCTCCAGGTCGAGCTGGCGGAAGAAGTCGGCCTGCGTGACGATGCCGACCACGCGGCGCGTGCGGTCGGTGACGGGCAGCGCCTTGATGCGGCGCTGGTTCATCAGCATCCAGGCTTCCTGCAGCGGCGTGCCGAACTCCACCGACACGGGGTCGCGCGACATGATGTCGGCGCAGTGCAGGGTGCCGAGCCGCCGCTTGTACGACTCGAGCTCGGTCTGCTGGATCAGCGATTCGAGATCGTCGCGGCTGATGTCCAGCACCTGGTTGTAGCGCGCCAGCACCGCATCGATGTCGGCCTGGCTGAAGCGGGCGTCCGCCGAGGGCGGCCGCACCACCTGCACATGCGGATAGCGCCTGCCCGTGAGCGAGTTGTAGGCCACGCCCGCCAGCACCAGCAGCAGCGAATTGGTGAGGAACGGAAAGAGGGCGGACGAGAAATGCGTGGTGTGCGTGAGCACCGCGAGCAGCGCCGCCGCGCCGCCCGGCGGGTGCAGGCAGCGTGCGAAGAACATCACGCCGATCGCGCCGGCCACCGCCACCGCGGCGGCGAGGGCCGGGTCGGGAATGAAGCTCACACTGGCAATGCCGACCACCGCCGACAGCGTGTTGCCGCCGATCACCGACCAGGGCTGCGCCAGCGGACTCGCGGGCACCGCGAACACCAGCACGGCGCTGGCTCCCAGCGGCGCGATCAGCCAGACGCTGCTGCCCAGCGGCTCGGCCAGCCAGCGGCACAGCACGGCCGTGACGAGCAGGCCGATGGCGGCACCGCAGACCGCGCGCAGCCTCTCGCGCATGTCGACGGTGGTGCGGCCCGGCAACCAGGCGCGCGCGTAGGTCAGGAACGGGGAGGGCCGCATTCGGGTATCGCTCTTTCAGGTTTCGTTGGCGAGAGTTCGTCCGATCTCGGGCCAGCGGCCGTGCAGCCAGACCCAGGCGACCAGGCCGATGCCGAGCATCAGCATGGAGGTGAGGGCGAGCGCCAGCGTGGAATGCATCACCAGCGGCGCGATCGCACCAGCGACCACGCCATTGGCGGTCGAGCCGATCACGGCCTGCAGCGACGAGGCCATGCCGCGGCGCTCGGGGTGCAGGTCGAGCACCAGCAGCGTGACCACCGGCACCATCAGCGCCCAGCCGAAGGCGAACACCGCCAGCGGCCACAGCGCCCATGCCACGTGCGCATCGAAGAGCGAGTTGGCCGCCACGTTGACCACCGAGGTGATCAGCATGATCAGGAAGCCGTCGCGGATCTGCCGCTTGGGCGTCACCTTGCCCGCCATGCGGCCGCTGGCGCGCGCGCCCAGCATGATGCCGCCGATGGTCAGCAGGAAGAACCAGAAGAACTGCTGCGGCTGCAGCGCGAGGTGGTCGCCCAGGAAGGCGGGCGCGGCCAGCACGTAGAGGAACATGCCGTTGAACGGCACGCCGCTCGCGAGCGCGAGCAGCAGGAAGCGCGGATCGGAACACAGGTCCCAGTAGCCGCGCAGCAGGTGCCGCACATGGAAGGACTGGCGGTGCGAGGGATGCAGCGTCTCCGGCAGCAGCTTGTAGTTGGCCGCGAACAGCACCACGCCGACCGCCACCAGGAACCAGAACACCGCGTGCCAGCCCGCATGCACGAACAGGAAGCCGCCGATGATCGGCGCGATCGCCGGCGCCACGCCGAAGTAGATCGTCACCTGGCTCATCACGCGCTGCGCTTCGGCCGGCGGAAACATGTCGCGGATCACCGCGCGCGACACCACGATGCCCGCGCCGGTCGACAGGCCCTGCAGCCCGCGGAACAGCACCAGCTGCGCGATGTTCTGCGACAGCGCGCAGCCCAGCGAGGCGATGGTGAACACCGCGAGCCCCCACAGCACCACGGGCCGGCGGCCGAAGCTGTCCGACAGCGCGCCATGGAACAGGTTCATGAAGGCAAAGCCGAACAGGTAGGCCGAGAGCGTCTGCTGCATCTCGGCCGGCGTGGCGCCGATGGAGCGCGCAATGCCCGAGAAGGCCGGAATGTAGGTGTCGATGGAGAACGGGCCCAGCATGCCCAGCACCGCGAGCAGCACGGCCAGTGCCCAGCGCGGGGCCTGCCAGAGTTTGTCTGCATCGGGATTCATGGCGATTGCTCCATTCTTCTTGTTTGCGTTGCACAAAAGAGAGCGCCCGCCGCCCGTATGACGGGGCGCTGCGGGCGCTTGTGGCTTCAGGGAACCCGGATTACAGAGTATCGATGAAGCTGCGCAGTTTGTCCGAACGCGACGGATGCTTGAGCTTGCGCAGCGCCTTCGCCTCGATCTGGCGGATGCGCTCGCGCGTCACGTCGAACTGCTTGCCGACTTCTTCCAGCGTGTGGTCCGTCGACATCTCGATGCCGAAGCGCATGCGCAGCACCTTGGCTTCGCGCGGCGTGAGGCTGTCGAGGATGTCCTTGACCACGTCGCGCAGGCCCGCCTGCATCGCGGCCTCGATGGGGGCCGTGTTGCTGCTGTCCTCGATGAAGTCGCCCAGGTGCGAATCGTCGTCGTCGCCGATGGGGGTTTCCATCGAGATCGGCTCCTTGGCGATCTTCATGATCTTGCGGATCTTGTCTTCCGGGATCTCCATCTTGGCGGCCAGGATGCCGGCGTCGGGCTCGAAGCCGAACTCCTGCAGATGCTGGCGCGAGATGCGGTTCATCTTGTTGATCGTCTCGATCATGTGCACCGGAATGCGGATGGTGCGCGCCTGGTCGGCGATCGAGCGCGTGATGGCTTGGCGGATCCACCACGTGGCGTAGGTCGAGAACTTGTAGCCGCGGCGGTATTCGAACTTGTCGACCGCCTTCATCAGGCCAATGTTGCCTTCCTGGATCAGGTCCAGGAACTGCAGGCCGCGGTTGGTGTACTTCTTGGCGATGGAGATCACGAGGCGCAGGTTGGCCTCGATCATTTCCTTCTTGGCATCGCGCGAGGACGATTCGCCCTCGTTCATGCGCTTGTTGATTTCCTTGAGCTGGGTCAGCGGCACCACCACGCGCGACTGGATGTCGGCGAGCTTCTGCTGCAGTTCCTGCACCGGCGGAATGTTGCGTGCGAGCACGGCGCTCCAGGGCTTGCCGGCAGCGGCCTGCTTCTCGACCCACTTCTGGTTCAGCAGGTTCGAGGGCACGCGGTTGCCGTTCTTGTCGTAGCCCGAGAAATCGCGGATGAACTCGTCCTGCGGGAAGCCGCACTTGTCCACGATGATGCGGCGCAGCTCGCGCTCCTTCTTGCGCACGTCGTCCACCTGCGTGCGAACCAGATCGCACAGCTTCTCGATGGTCTTGGCCGTGAAGCGGATGGTCATGAGCTCGTCCGACAGGGCCTGCTGGGCCTTCTCGTAGGCGGGCGTGCCGTAGCCTTCCTTGTCGTAGATCTTGTGGACCTTCTCGAACATCGAGGCGATGCGGTCGAAGCGCTCGAGCGCATCGCGCTTGAGTTCCTCGAGCTTCTTGGTGAGGGCCTTGGAGCCGCCCTTGCCGTCGTCGTCGTCTTCCTCGTCGAACTCGTCGAAGTCTTCCTCGGCCACGTAGTCGTCGGCCTCGTTGGGGTTCGAGAAGCCGTCCACCACGGTGGAGATGACGACCTTGCCTTCACGGATGTCGGCGGCCAGGCGCAGGATCTCGGCGATGGTGGCGGGGGAGGCCGAGATGGCTTCCATCATGGCCATCAGGCCGCCTTCGATGCGCTTGGCGATTTCGATTTCGCCTTCGCGCGTGAGCAACTCGACCGTGCCCATTTCGCGCATGTACATGCGCACCGGGTCGGTGGTGCGGCCGAATTCGCTGTCCACCGTGGACAGGGCCGCTTCGGCTTCTTCCTCGGCTTCTTCCACCGTGGTGGCGGTGGGGGCGGTGTTGTTCAGCAGCAGGGTCTCGGCGTCGGGCGTCTGCTCGTACACCGCCACACCCATGTCGTTGAGCATGGTGACCACGACTTCCATGGTCTCCGCGTCGACCAGCTTGTCGGGCAGGTGGTCGGAGATCTCGCCGTGCGTGAGGTAGCCGCGGGTCTTGCCGAGCGTGATCAGCGTCTTCAGGCGCGAGCGGCGCTTGGCCAGGTCTTCCTCGGAGAGCACGGTCTCGTCGAGGCCGAACTCCTTCATCAAGGCGCGTTCCTTCGCCTTGCTGATCTTCATGCGCAGCGGCTTGACCTTTTCCTCGGTCGTGGCGGTTGCCGGTTCGTCGCCGGCCAGGTCTTCCTCGATGTCCGACAGATCGACGTCGCTTTCGGGCGCTTCGTTGCCGGCCTTGGGCTTGCGGCCGCGCTTGGCGCCGGTGGCGGGCGCGGCGGCGCCGGCGGCCTTGGGCGGGCGGCCTACCTTCTTGGCGGCAGGGGCGGCGGCAACCGCCTTGGCGGCTGCTTTTTTCGGATCGTCGATGGAGGTCGATTTCGTGGGCACGGTTTTCACTTTCGTTGCGGCTGCCGATTTGGAAGCGGCGGCACCCGACTTAGTTGCCGGCATAACGCCAGCTTTCAACGGTTTTTCTGCGACAGACTTCGCGGCGACGCTTTTGGCGAGTGAAAGAGCAGGCTTCTTTGAACTGGGCATACGACCTCGTTACAGCAAGATGGACCAAGCGGAATCACAGGCGCACCGCCACACGGCAGCGCCACCACGGTCCGGGCACAGGCACGGACGGAACAATTGGGAAAGAGGAAGAATTTCCTCGTCAGGCAAGATGTCGGGCGAACATTTGGTGTGCAGTCCTTGCGGTTATTGACCCTTTCCGACGGATTCTTTCCGTGGGAGTGCGTTGCGCTAGGGGTCGGCCCGGAGGTGCTGCTGTCGCTCTTGCCTAATTTCGCCAGTTGCGAAGCCTTACATTATAGCCTACTGCGCAAATTTCAAGCAGTTTCCGCACCGCGCGGATTCAGCCGGTTGCGCAGCTCGAGCCGCCTGGCCTCCAGCGCCTTGTAGCGCTCGAGTGCCTTGGGATCCTTTCCGACGGCCGCAATGGCCTCGCTTTGCTGGGCCTTCAGCCGGTCGTCGAGCATGAAATCGAGCACGCTCGCGAGCTCCTTGGCGGCATCGGCCAGGTGCTGCTCTTCCTCGCCCTCGGGGATCGGGGCGCTTTCGGAAACGTTCATGAGGCGCTCGGCCAGCGTCTCGAAATCGAGGCCCCGCATGCCTTCGCGAAGCGCCGCCCACGGCTGCACGCCGTGCTCGTGCAGCTGGCTGTCGAGCCAGGTGAAAAGCGCCCCGTGCGGTCCCGGCAGGTCGCACAGCATCACGTGAAGCTCGTGCGACAGCGCGTCCCACTGCGCCATGTTCGACAGCAGCAGCCGCGCCGCCACGTCCGGCCGGCTCGGCGGCTTGCCCCGGCCGCGCAGCGGCTCGATCGGCGCCTCGAATTTGCCGCCCCAGCGCTTGCCCTTGGTGAATTTGCGCGGCTTGCTATCGTTTTCATAGCGTGGCGGCTCATATTCGGCCGGCGGCGGCATGTCGGGGTATTCGTTTTCATGAGCCGGATCGCCCTGGCGATGGCCCGGCGCCGCGGCCGGCCTGCGCGGGCCCGGCGTGGAAGCCCAGAGCTCGGAGAGCGCCGCCGCGTCGAGCTGCACCAGCGCGGCGATCTCGCTCAGCAGCTGGCGCTTGAGCGCGCCGTCGGGCATGGCGCTCCAGAGTGGACGCACATTGCTCGTCATGTGGGCGCGGCCTTCCGCGGTGGTCAGGTCGCAGCCCTCGCGCGCGGCCTCGAGCATGAAGCGCGACAGCGGCGTGGCTTCCTGGATGAAGCGCGCAAACGCATCGGCACCGAATTCGCGGATGAAGCTGTCGGGGTCGTGCTCGGCCGGCAGGAACAGGAACTTGATGCTGCGCACGTCGGTGGCATAGGGCAGGGCGCCGTCGAGCGCCTTGCGCGCGGCGCGGCGGCCGGCGGCGTCGCCGTCGAAGCTGAACACCACCGATTCGGTGAAGCGGAACAGCTTCTGCACGTGCTCCGTGGTGCAGGCCGTGCCGAGCGTGGCCACGGCGTTGGGGAAGCCGAGCTGCGCCAGCGCGACCACGTCCATGTAGCCCTCGGTCACCAGGGCGAAGCCGCGCTCGCGGAAGGCGGCGCGGGCCTCGTACAGGCCGTAGAGCTCGCGCCCCTTGCTGAACACGGGCGTTTCGGGCGAGTTCAGGTACTTGGGCTTTTCGTCGCCGAGCACCCGGCCGCCGAAGCCGATGCATTCGCCCTTGACGTTGCGGATGGGGAACATCACGCGGTCGCGGAAGCGGTCGTAGCGCTTGGCGTCTTCGGCGCCGTCTTCGGTGTTGACAATCACCAGGCCGCTTTCGGCCAGCAGGGGGTCGTCGTAGTCGGGAAAGACGCTGGCAAGCGTGCGCCAGCCCGCGGGCGCGTAGCCGATGCCGAACTGCCTGGCCACTTCGCCCGAGACGCCGCGGCCCTTCAAGTATTCGATCGCGCCCGGCGCCTGCCGCAGCGCCTTGCGGTAGGCCTCGCCGGCCTTTTCGAGCACGTCGGTCAGCGTGGCTTGCTTCTGGCGCTGGCTGGCGGCGCGAGCGCGCTCGGCGGGGGAGGCGTCGTCCTCGGGCACCTGCAGGCCGTACTGGCCGGCGAGGTCGTGCACCGCCTCGACAAAACCCATGCCCGCGTGTTCCATGAGGAAGCCGATGGCGTTGCCGTGGACCCCGCAGCCGAAGCAGTGATAGAACTGCTTGGTGGGGCTGACCGAGAAGGAGGGCGACTTTTCGCCGTGAAACGGGCACAGGCCCATGAAATTGGCGCCGGCCTTCTTGAGCTGCACGTAGCGCCCGACGATTTCCACCACGTCGGCGCGCGCGATGAGTTCCTGGATGAAAGAAGCGGGGATGGTCATGTAGGCGAAGAGCGGCAAATCATACGCAAGCCTTCGAACGCCCGCGCGCGGACGCCATACTGGCTGCAGTTGGAACCCACGGATGAAGACGCTCCACCCATTGCACCACGTCGCGCCGCTGCTGCGCCATCCCCTGCGCTTCGTCTGGGATGCGCTCAAGGCTTTCCGCGCCAACCAGGGGCTGCTGCTCGCGGGCGCCGTGGCCTACTACGCGCTGCTTTCGATCGTGCCGCTGCTGATCGTGAGCGTGATCGCGATGTCCCACCTGATCGAGCAGGCCGAGCTGCTGCGCACCATCGGCCGGTACCTCGAATGGCTGCTGCCGGGGCAGTCGAAGGCGATCGTGGCGGAGCTGTCGAACTTTCTCCAGCACCGCGACGTGATGGGGCCGGTGCTGTTCGTGACCATGATCTTCTTCAGCTCGCTGGCCTTCAGCGTGCTCGAGAGCGCCATGGCGGTGATCTTCCATCACCGCAAGGCCGACCACCGGCGCCATTTCCTGGTTTCGGCGGTCATGCCCTATCTCTACATCCTCTTCCTGTGCGTGGGCCTGCTGCTGGTCACGCTGGTGTCGGGCGCGCTGCAGCTGGTGGGCCAGGAGAGCGTCGACCTGTTCGGGCGCAATTGGTCGCTGTCGGGCGTCTCGGGCCTGCTGCTCTACCTGCTGGGGCTGGGCGGCGAGATCTTCATGCTGACCTCGCTCTACCTCGTGATGCCGGCCGGCCGCATGTCGCTGCGCCACGCGCTGCTGGGCGGCGTGACGGCCGCGCTGCTGTGGGAGGCCACGCGGCGCGTGCTGATCTGGTACTTTTCGACGCTGTCGCAGGTCAACGTGGTCTACGGCTCGCTCACCACGGCCATCGTGGTGCTGTTGAGCCTCGAGATCGCCGCCACGCTCGTGCTGCTGGGCGCCCAGGTGATCGCCCAGTACGAGCGGCTGGACCGCACCGGCAGCACGGCGGTGCCGCCGCTCACCGGGGCGGAAGCCGAATCGCTCCGTCGAGACGAATCACCTCCCCGTTGAGCATGTCGTTCTCGATGATGTGCCTGGCGAGCCTGGCGTAGTCCTCGGGCGTGCCCAGGCGGGAGGGGAAGGGCACGCTGGCGGCCAGTGCGTCCTGCACTTCCTGCGGCATGCCGAAGAGCATGGGCGTGCCGAAGATGCCGGGGGCGATGGTCATGTTGCGGATGCCGTTGCGCGCCAGGTCGCGCGCAATGGGCAGGGTCATGCCGACCACGCCGCCCTTCGAGGCGCTGTAGGCGGCCTGGCCGATCTGGCCGTCGTAGGCCGCGACGGATGCGGTCGAAATCAGCACCCCGCGCTCGCCCGTGGCTTCGGGCTCGTTCTTGCTCATGGCGTCGGCCGCGAGGCGGATCATGTTGAAGCTGCCGATCAGGTTGACCGTGACGGTCTTGCTGAACACCGCCAGCGCGTGCGGGCCGTTCTTGCCCACGGTCTTTTCGGCCGGTGCGATGCCCGCGCAGTTGACCAGGCCCACCAGCTTGCCGAGCTTCTGCGCCGCGGCAACCGCGGCCTGGCCGTCGGCCTCCTGGCTCACGTCGCACTTGACGAACACGCCGCCGATATCCTTGGCGACGGCTTCACCCTTGTCGGTCTGCATGTCGGCGATCACCACCTTGCCGCCGCTGGCAGCCAGCATGCGCGCCGTGCCTTCGCCGAGGCCCGAAGCGCCACCGGTCACGATAAAAACCTTGCCGTCGATCTGCATTGAGAGTCTCCTGAAATGAGGCCTGCATTATCGAAGACGGGCGGGGGGCAAAAAAAAAGGCCTCATCCGGAGATGAGGCCCTGAATTGGATCCGTGAGGACCCAAGGAGACAACTGGTGGTGGTCGGCGGCTCAGCGCTTGCGCGAGGTGGTCGCGGTCTTGGCGGCGGCAACGGCTTGCGTCGACACGGCGTTGAAGTTGGCTTCGGCAACGTCCGACGCTTGCTTGACGGCCTTCTGGACCGATTCGAAAGCGTTGTTGGCGGCAGCCACGGCGCTCTTCAGCACGGCAACGGCGGTTTCCGAGCCGGCGGGTGCGTTCTTGGAAGCGCTGTCGACCAGGCCGACGAAGGTTTGCTGGGCTTCAGCGGCCTTGGCTTCGAAAGCCTTGGTGAACTCGGCGCCGGTGCCCTGGGCGATGTCATAAAGGTGACGGCTGTAGGCAGCGGTCTTCTCGGCCAGGGGCTGGAACAGGCTGGCTTGCAGCGTCAGCAGTTCCTGGGCGTCCTTGACGTTCAGGGCGGCTTGGGCGGTGCTCTGCGCTTCGGTCAGGGCGGCCTTGGAAGCGGTCACGTTGAGTTCGACGAGCTTCTCGACGCCTTCGAAGGCCTTGGTGGTCAGGCCGAACAGGGTTTCGAGGTTTGCTTTTTGGGCGGCGAGGATTTGGTCAGCGGTCAGGGCCATTTGAGAATCTCCGGTAAGGATGAAGGGTGGTCGGTTCACGTCGCGCTGCCTCGTCGTCCATGTTTATGTTGCGGTGCAGCATGGCCTCAAGTATAGGCAGCACAGCTTTGCGATCAAGGGGGTTTTGCTGCTTTGCAGCAATTTAGAACACACTTTCTAAATTCGCTTCGCATCCAGAATGCAGGCCATGCGCGCGTTCTATTCCGGCCAGTTCGTCCTGCCCCTGCCTCCGGGCCACCGCTTCCCGATGTCCCGCTATGCCTTGCTGCGCGACCGCCTGCTGGAACACCTGCCGGAGGTGGACATGGACCAGGCCCCGCGTGCCACCGACGGCGAGCTGGCGCTGGCCCACACCCCGCAGTGGATTGCCGCCATCAGCGACGGCAGCGTGAGCCCGCAGGCCATGCGCGAGATCGGTTTTCCCTGGAGCGAGGCGATGGTCGAGCGCTCGCGCCGGTCCACCGGGGCGACCATCGCGGCCTGCCGGGCGGCGTTCGCCGGCGGCGTGGCGGCCAACATGGCGGGCGGCACGCACCATGCGTACGCCGACAAGGGCGGCGGATTCTGCGTCTTCAACGACGCTGCCGTGGCCGCGCGGCTGATGCAGGCGGAGCACGGCCGCGGCGGCCGGCAGCTCAGGGTCGCGGTGATCGACCTCGACGTGCACCAGGGCAACGGCACGGCCAGCATCTTCCGCAGCGATCCGAGCGTCTTCACGCTGTCGCTGCACGGGCAGAAGAACTTTCCGTTCCGCAAGGAGGCGAGCGACCTCGACGTCGAGCTGCCCGACGGCTGCGGCGATGCCGACTACCTCACCGCGCTCGAGCACGCGCTCGACGAGCTGGAGCGGCGCTTCTCGCCGGGCCTGGTGATCTACCTGGCGGGCGCGGACCCGTTCGAGCGCGACCGGCTCGGCCGGCTCAAGCTGAGCTTCGACGGCCTGGAAGCACGCGACCGGCGGGTGTTCGACTGGGCCTGGCGGCGGCGCATTCCGCTGGCCTTCGCGATGGCCGGCGGCTACGCCAGCGACATTGCAGAGACGGTGCAGGTGCAGCTGGGCACCTTCAAGGTGGCCTTCGACTACTGGCGCCGCTGGCAAAATGCCGCGCGATGAGCTCCGCCGCCAAACCCACGCCGCATTCCCGAAGCAGCTACCGCGTGTTCCGCGGCATTCCCACGCGCTGGGCCGACAACGACATGTACGGCCACGTCAACAACGTCGTCTACTACAGCTGGTTCGACACGGCGGTGAATGCGCTGCTGATCGAACGCGGCGCGCTCGACATCCACCACGGGCAGACCATCGGCTTCGTGGTCGAGACGCAATGCAATTATTTCGCCCCCATCGCCTTTCCCCAGACCGTGGAGGCCGGCATCCGGGTGGCCCAGGCCGGGCGCTCGAGCGTGCGCTACGAGATCGCGCTTTTTGCGCAGGGCGCGGAAACCGCGGCGGCGCAGGGCCACTTCGTGCATGTGTACGTGGACCGGGCCACGCAGCGGCCGGTGCCATTGCCCGAGGCGCTGCAGCGCGTGGTCGATTCGCTGAAAGCCTGACCGCCCCCCCAAAAAAAACGGCGCCCGAAGGCGCCGTTTTTGTCTTTTGCCGCACGGCCCCGCGGGCCGCGCCGGCCTTGCTTACATGGCCTTGGTCTTCTTCATGGCCTTGATGTCGGCCTTGCCCTGGGCTTCGTCGGCCTTGGCCTGCTTCACGCAGGCGGCCTTGGCATCGCCGGTCTGGTCGTCGCACTTTTCCTTGGCGACTTCGTACGTCGCCTTGACCTTCTCTTCGGCCACCTTGCGGGCGTGGGCGTCGCTCGGCTTGTACTGCTGTTCGAGTTCGGCCTTTGCCACGTCTTCCTTGCCCTTGGCTTCCTTCTGGCAGACGTCCTTCGCGTTGTCCTTCATCGAATCGCACTGGGCCTTGGCGACCTTGTAGTCGGCTTCGATCTTTTCCTTTGCGACCTTGTATTCGTCCTTGGTCATCGCGCCGGCCTGGGTGGCCACGAAGCAGGTGGAGGCCAGGGCGAGCATGAGCAGGTGTTTTTTCATGGTGTTCTTCCTTTGCTGTTCAGAGTGGAATCGGGAGATCAGTACTTTTCGTACCAGAGGGCGTCGGGCGTGCGGCCGTCGCGGGTTTCCCAGTCCCGCACCTGCTTTTCGGCCTCGTCGCGGCTGATGCCGTGGCGTTCCTGGATGCGGCCGAGCAACTGGTCGCGCTTGCCGGCAATCACGTCGAAGTCATCGTCGGTCAACTTGCCCCATTGCTCCTTGACCTTGCCCTTGAGCTGTTTCCAGTTGCCTTCGATGGTGTCCTTGTTCATGCGAATCTCCTTGAAAAGATGGATTCGGCGAGCTCCCCGGCTGCCGTGCACGAACTGTCGCGGTGCCTATTCACCCTGGCGGTAGGACGCCCAGTGCTGGCACCGTAGGCACAAGCCGACGGCGGCCGTGATAATCGGACGCACGCCGAAAAGCTTGGGACAACGCGCGCCGCACCATGATCATTCACAGCCTGCTCGACACCGACCTCTACAAGTTCACCATGATGCAGGTCGTGCTGCACCACTTTCCCGGAGCCCAGGTCGAGTACCGGTTCAAGTGCCGCAACCCCGGCATCGACCTGGCGCAGTTCGCGGGGCAGATCCGCGAAGAGGTGCGAAGCCTCTGCTCGCTGCAGTTCCGGGACGCCGAGCTGGCGTACCTGCGCTCGATGCGTTTCATCAAGAGCGACTTCGTCGATTTCCTGGGCCTGTTCCGGCTCAACGAGAAGTACATCAGCATCACGCCGCAGGCCTCGGGCGAGCTCGAGATCCGCATCAAGGGACCGTGGCTGCACACCATCCTGTTCGAGATTCCGGTGCTGGCCATCGTGAACGAGGTCTACTTCCGCAACACCCAGAAGAAGCCCGACTTCGAGGAAGGCCGCCGGCGCCTGGAGACCAAGATCGGGCAGCTGCAGGATGCCGGCCTGTCCGACCTCAAGATCGCCGACTACGGCACCCGCCGCCGCTTCTCCAAGGATTGGCACGAGGAGGTGTTGCGCACGCTGAATGCCAGGCTCGGTGCCGTCACCTCGCCGCCGGTGCAAGCCGAGCCCGGCGCGCGGCTGCCCCAGCTCGCGGGCACCAGCAACGTGCTCTATGCCATGAAGCTCGGCCTGATCCCGCTCGGCACCATGGCGCACGAATACCTGCAGGCCTGCCAGGGGCTCGGCCCGCGGCTGCGCGACAGCCAGATCTTCGGCTTCGAGAGCTGGGCCCGCGAATACCGCGGCGACCTCGGCATTGCGCTGTCCGACGTCTACGGCATGAGCGCCTTCCTGCGCGACTTCGACCTCTACTTCTGCAAGCTGTTCGACGGCGCGCGCCATGACAGCGGCGATCCGTTCCAGTGGGGCGAACGCATGCTGGCGCACTACGTCGCCAACCGGGTCGATCCACGCACCAAGACGCTGATCTTCAGCGACAGCCTCACGGTGCCGCGCACCATCGAGCTCTACCAGCAGTTCCGCGGCCGCTGCCAGCTGGCGTTCGGCATCGGCACCAACCTCACCAACGACCTCGGCTACGAACCGCTGCAGATCGTCATCAAGATGATCACCTGCAATGGCCAGCCGGTCGCCAAGCTGTCGGACACCCCATCCAAGAACATGTGCGAGGACGAAAAATACCTGGCCTACCTGCGCCAGGTGTTCGAGATCGAGCAGCCGCCGGCCTGACGCCCGTCTGGTACGGTACGGCCCCATGAAAAAAACAGTCCGACTGGCGGCAGCCGCAGCGCTGCCGATGATGTTCCCCGCGCTGGCCACGGCGGCCGAGCTCGACGGCAGCAAGCTGTCGGCGCTCTGGGGTGTTCCGTTCGCGGGCATCCTGCTGTCGATTGCGCTGATGCCGCTGCTGGCCCCGTCGGTCTGGCACCACCATTACGGCAAGATCTCCGCCGCCTGGGCGCTGGCGTTCCTGCTTCCCTTTGCCGCGATCCACGGCGCGCCGCTGGCCGGCTCCCAGTTCGTGCACGCCCTGGTGGAGGAATACATTCCCTTCATCATCCTGCTCACGGCGCTGTTCACGGTGGCGGGCGGCATCCACATCCGCGGCAACCTGCACGGCGCGCCCGGCCTCAACACGGCCATCCTTGCCATCGGCGCGGTCCTTGCGAGCCTCATGGGCACCACGGGCGCCTCGATGCTGCTGATCCGCCCGCTGATCCGCGCCAACGACAACCGCGTGAGCAAGGCGCACGTGGTGGTGTTCTTCATCTTCATCGTCTCGAATGCCGGGGGCTCGCTCACGCCGCTCGGCGACCCGCCGCTGTTCCTGGGCTTCCTGAAGGGTGTCGATTTCTTCTGGACGGCGCGCAACATCCTGCCCAACACGCTGTTCCTCGTCGGCATGCTGCTGGCGCTGTTCTACGTTATCGACCGCCATCTCTACCGCAAGGAAGGCGTGCTGCCGTTCGACCCGACGCCGGACACCCGGCGCGTTGGCTTCGACGGCGCAGCGAACTTCTGGCTGCTGGGCGGCGTGGTGTTTCTGGTGCTGCTCTCCGGCGTGTGGAAATCGCCGGCCGGCTTCGAGGTGTTCGGCACGCACGTCGGGCTGCCGGGGCTGGTGCGCGACATCGGGCTCGTTGCCATCACGCTGCTCTCGTTCAAGACCACCGCGGCCAAGGTGCATGCCGACAACCAGTTCGAATGGGGCCCGATGGCCGAGGTGGCCAAGCTGTTCGCGGGCATCTTCCTGACCATCATCCCGGTGATCGCCATGCTCAAGGCCGGCGCGCACGGGCCGTTCGCGGCGGTGATCGCGGCCGTGACACGGTCCGACGGCCAGCCCGATCCGGCCATGTATTTCTGGGCCTCCGGCATCCTGAGCTCGTTCCTCGACAATGCGCCGACCTACCTGGTGTTCTTCAATACCGCGGGCGGCGAGCCGGCCAGGCTCATGACCACCTATGCCACCACGCTGGCCGCGATCTCGGCCGGATCCGTGTTCATGGGCGCCAACAGCTACATCGGCAACGCGCCCAACCTCATGGTCAAGGCCATTGCCGAAAGCCGCGGCGTGCGCATGCCGAGCTTCTTCGGGTACATGGGCTGGTCCGTGGTCGTCCTGATTCCGCTGTTCGTCCTTTCCACCTTCATCTTCTTCCGTTGAGAGCAGACATCATGAGCAAGCCCAAGATCCTGGTCGCCCGCGCGATCTTTCCCGAAACCATCGAGCGCCTCTCGCAGCATTTCGAGGTCGAGTCGAACCAGGCCGACGAGAGCTGGGGCAAAGAACAGCTGATCGCCAAACTGCAGGGCAAGCAGGGCGCATTCACCACGGGCAGCGAGCGCATCGACGCCGCCGTGCTCGACGCCTGCCCCGAGCTGAAGATCTGCGCCAACATGGCTGTCGGCTACAACAACTTCGACGTCGACGCGATGGCCGCGCACGGCGTGCTCGGCACCAACGCGCCCGACGTGCTCACCGAAACCACGGCCGACTTCGGCTTTGCGCTGCTGATGGCCACGGCCCGGCGCATCACCGAGAGCGAACACTTCCTGCGCGCGGGCAAGTGGCAGAAGTGGAGCTTCGACATGTTCGCGGGCTCCGACATCCACGGTTCCACGCTCGGCATCATCGGCATGGGGCGCATCGGGCAGGGCATCGCCAGGCGCGGGGCGCACGGCTTCGGCATGAAGGTGGTCTACCACAACCGTTCGCGGCTCGACGCGGCGCTGGAGGCCGAATGCAAGGCCAGCTACCTGAGCAAGGAAGAGCTGCTCAAGACCGCAGACCACGTGGTGCTGGTGGTGCCGTATTCGCCGGCTTCGCACCACACCATCGGCGCGGCCGAGATCGCGCTGATGAAGCCGACCGCCACGCTGGTGAACATTGCGCGCGGCGGCATCGTCGACGACGCGGCGCTGGCCGTGGCGCTGCGCGAGAAGCGCATCGCCGCGGCGGGGCTCGACGTGTTCGAGGGCGAGCCCAAGGTCCACCCCGACCTGCTGACCGTGCCCAACGTGGTGCTGACGCCGCACATCGCAAGCGCCACCGTGCCCACCCGCCGCGCGATGGCCGAGCTCGCGGCCGACAACCTCATTGCCTGGTTCGGCGGCAAGGGGCCGCTGACGCCCGTCACGCCCGTTCCGCCTGCCGCCAGATAAGCAAACAAAACACGGACCGCCAGAGCCACCTTGGACACTTCCCTGATTCTTCTTTTTCTGCTGGCCGCCTTTGCGGTGGTCCAGCTGGTGCTCGTGGTGTGGCTGCTGGCACGCCGCCAGCCTGCGCCCGACCACAGCGAGCTGCTTGCCGTGCTGGGCGCCATGGGCACTGCCAACGAACGCACCGAACGCGAGCTGCGCCATGAAATCGGCGAGAACTCGCGCGGCGCGCGGCAGGAAACCGCGCAGGCCTTCGCCACCTTCCAGCAGGCGCTGGTGCAGCAGGGCGCCGAAGCCACCCGTACCCAGAACGCCCAGCTCGACGCCTTCTCGCTGCAGCTCGCCTCGCTGCAGAAGACCCTGGCCGATACGCTCAACACCCAGCTGCAGGGCCTGAGCGAATCCAATGCGCGCCGCCTGTCGGAAGTGCGAGCGACCATGGAAGCGCAGCTCGCGCAGCTGCAGCAGAGCAACACCGCCAAGCTCGACGAGATGCGCAAGACCGTCGACGAGAAGCTGCAGAGCACGCTCGAAGCGCGCCTTGGCGAGAGCTTCAAGCAGGTGGCCGACCGGCTCGAGCAGGTGCACAAGGGCCTGGGCGAGATGCAGACGCTGGCCGTCGGCGTCGGCAGCCTGCAGCGCGTGCTGACCAACGTGAAGACGCGCGGCGTGTTCGGCGAGGTGCAGCTCGAGGCGCTGCTCGAGCAGGTGCTCACGTCCGAGCAATACGCCAAGCAGGTCGAGACCAAGCCGCGCAGCGGCCAGCGTGTGGACTTCGCGATCCGCTTCCCGGGCCGCGGCGACGACGGCGCCCCGGTGTGGCTGCCGATCGACGCCAAGTTTCCGCGCGACGACTACGAGCGCCTGATCGATGCGCATGAGCGCGCCGATGCACCCGGCGCCGAACTGGCGGCCAAGGCGCTCGAGGCGCGCATCCGCGTCGAAGCCCGTTCGATCGCCGAGAACTACCTGGCGGCGCCGCACACCACCGACTTCGCCATTCTTTTCCTGCCGGTCGAGAGCCTCTATGCCGAGGTGCTGCGCCGGCCGGGCCTGATGGACGCCATCCAGCGCCAGCACCGGGTGACGCTGGCCGGCCCGACCACCTTGCTTGCCATGCTCAACAGCCTGCACATGGGCTTTCGCACGCTGGCGCTGGAGCAGCAGGCCTCCGAGGTCTGGAAGGTGCTGGGGGCGGTCAAGACCGAGTTCGAGCGCTACGGCGAATGGGTCTCGCGCATCAAGGAGCAGGTGGCCAAGGCCTCCGACACGCTCGACAAGGCCGACACGCGCGCCAAGCAGATGCGCCTGGCGCTGCGCAAGGTCGAGGCGCTGCCAGAAGCGCAGTCGCAGGTGCTGCTGCCTCCCACCGCCGACAGCGAGGGCGACGACACCCCGTGAAAGGCTCCGAACTGCTGCGCGTGATCGGCGCCCAGGTCTGCCTGCACGCCACCATGGCCGGCATGCGGCTCGCCACCCCGCTGCTGGCGCTGCAACTGGGCTACAGCGCGGCGGCCGTCGGCGTGCTGATTGCGCTGTTCGCGCTCACGCAGGTGTTCCTGGCGCTGCCGGCCGGGCGCTTTGCCGACCGGCATGGGTTCAAGCGGCCGCTGTGGCTCTCGGTCATTGCGGCTTCGGCCGGCGCCGGACTCGTGCTCGTTTTTCCGACCTTCGCGATGATGTGCATCGCCGCGCTGCTGACCGGTGGCGCCACGGGTGCGACCGTCATCGCGCTGCAGCGCCACGTGGGCCGCTCCGCGACCAACGCCACCCAGCTCAAGCGCGTGTTCAGCTGGCTGGCGATAGCGCCCGCGGTCGCCAATTTCGTCGGCCCGTTCGTCGCCGGCATGCTCATCGACCATGCGGGACGCGCACCCGCGGACTTGCTGGCGTTCCGGGTCTGCTTCGCGGTGATGGCGGTCTTTCCGATCGCCTGCTGGCTGCTTGCGCGCGGCGCGCACGAGCCGCCGCCTGCCGCACCCGCCGCCGGCGCCGCGCCCACGCGGGCCTGGGACCTGCTGCGCGAGCCGATGTTCCGCCGCCTGCTGTTCGTGAACTGGCTGCAGTCGTCGAGCTGGGACGTGCATGCCTTCGTGCTGCCGGTGCTGGGACATGACCGCGGCATCAGCGCTTCGGTGATCGGCTCCATCCTCGGCGCCTTCGCCATTGCGGCGGCGGCCATCCGGGTGGTGCTGCCGCTGGTGGCCTCGCGCGCTTCGGAGCGCAGCGTGATCCTGAGCTCCACCTTCGTCACGGCGCTGGTGTTCGCGGTCTATCCGCTGCTCGGCTCGGCCTGGACCATGGGCCTGTGTTCCGTGATCCTCGGCCTCTCGCTCGGCGCGGTGCAGCCGATGGTGATGAGCATGCTGCACCAGATCACGCCGCATGCGCGGCACGGCGAGGCGCTGGGTCTGCGGCTCATGACCATCAACGCGTCGAGCGTGGCCATGCCGATGCTGTTCGGCTCGATCGGCGCGCTGATCGGCATCGCGGGCGTCTTCTGGGTGGTGGGCGGCGTGGTTGCGCTGGGGGCGCGGGCGACCTGGGGCCTGAAGGTCTAGCCGCCCCGCGAAGGCAGGGCGATGCCGCCGGAGCCTGGAACCGGGCTACAGCTTGTAGAAGCGCTTGATGGCGGACCAGGCGTCTTCGGGAGCGTCGACGTATTCGAAGAGCTTCACGTCGGCCGGCGAGATCACGCCTTCCTCGACCAGGAAGTCGAAGTCGACGAGCTTCTTCCAGTAGGCCGAGCCGAACAGCACGATCGGCACCGGCTTCGACTTGCGGGTCTGCACCAGCGTGATCACCTCGAACAGTTCGTCCAGCGTGCCGAAGCCGCCCGGGAACGCCACCAGCGCCTTGGCACGCATCATGAAGTGCATCTTGCGGATCGCGAAGTAGTGGAACTTGAAGCTCAGCGCCGGCGTGACGTAGGGATTGGCTTCTTCCTCCATCGGCAGCGCGATGGCCAGGCCGACCGAGAGGCCGCCGCCTTCGTGCGCGCCGCGGTTGGCCGCCTGCATGATGCCGGGGCCGCCGCCGGTGCAGACAAAGAGCTTGTCCTCGGGTTCCTTGCCATTGCTGTACTCCGCCACCAGCTTGCCGAAGGCGCGTGCCTTCTCGTAGTAGTGCGAACTGCGTGCCAGGCGGCGCCAGCGCTCGGCCGCCACCGCGTCGCCGCCGGCTTCGGCCTGCGCGACCAGCGCGGCGGCTTCTTCCTCGCTGCGGAAGCGGGCGCTGCCGAAAACCACCACGGTGTTTTCGATGCCGTGGGCGCGCTGCTCCAGGTCGGGCTTCATCAGCTCGAGCTGCATGCGGATGCCGCGGGTTTCGCGGCGCAGCAGGAACTCCGGATCGGCAAATGCGAGGCGCGAAGGATCGGGGTCGAGCGGAAGGCCTTTCTCGGAGTGGGACTTGAGGGTGGCCCAGGCGTCCGCGAGGCGCTTGTCGTGAAGGTCGTGCGTGTTGTTCATGGAGAAATCGGACAGGAAGACTTGCAGCATTGTGCAGCGTGGGGGATGCGGTGTTCCGCGGCTCAGAAGGTGCCGTGGCGCCCCTCGCCGCGAACGAAGCGCCCGGCACCGGCCGCGCCCTCGGCCGCGACGATCGGCACGCCAAGCCGGCCTTCCTGCCGCAGCGCACCGGCCAGCGGCAGGTTCCATTGGGCGTAGGCGGAATCGCGGTCCGCGAGCATACATTGCTGCGGGAACGACGCGATCTCGCGCGCGAGCGCTTCGGCCTCGGGGCGTGCGCGGCCTGGCGGCACCACGCGGTTGACCAGGCCCATCGCCTGCGCTTCCTGGGCGCTCACGGGCCGGCCGGTCAGGATCAGATCGAGTGCGCGGCCCATGCCGACGATGCGCGGCAGCCGCACCGTGCCGCCGTCGATCAGCGGCACGCCCCAGCGCCGGCAGAACACGCCGAGCACGGCGTCTTCCTCGGCCACGCGCAGGTCGGCCAGCAGCGCGAGCTCCAGGCCGCCGGCCACCGCATGGCCGCTGATGGCGGCGACCAGGGGCTTCGCAAGCGCCATGCGCGTCGGGCCCATCGGACCCGTGCCGCCGCCCTCGGGGTCGAGTTCATTGCGGCGCGCGGGGTCGCCGACCGCGCCCAGGTCGGCGCCGGCGCAGAAGGTGCCGTGCTCGCCCCAGAGCACCGCGACGCGCTGGCTCTCGTCGGCCTCGAAGCGCTCGAAGGCGGCGCGCAGCGCCTCGGCCATGGGCCGGTCGACAGCGTTGCGCTGCTTCGGGCGATTCATGACGATGGTGCTGACCGGCCCATCGATCTCGGTGCGGACGCTGGCGGACGTGTTCATGGGCAGAAGGGTAAGCCCATCAACGGAAAAAGGCTCCTTGCGGAGCCTTCGTCGTCTGGCTGCTGGCCAGCCAGCAGGTGCAGAACTTAGACGCGCTTGCGGTATTCGCCGGTGCGCGTGTCGATTTCGATCTTGTCGCCTTGCGAGACGAACAGCGGCACCGGCACTTCGAAGCCGGTGGCGATCTTGGCGGGCTTGAGCACCTTGCCCGAGGTGTCGCCCTTGACGGCCGGCTCGGTCCAGGTGATTTCGCGCTCGACGCTGGTCGGCAGTTCGACCGAGATGGCCTTGCCGTCGTAGAACACCACTTCGACCGGCATGCCGTCTTCGAGGTAGTTGAGGGCGTCGCCCATGTTCTCGGCTTCGACTTCGTACTGGTTGTACTCGGTGTCCATGCAGACGTACATCGGGTCGGCGAAGTAGGAGTAGGTGCACTCCTTCTTGTCGAGCACGATCTGGTCGATCTTGTCGTCGGCCTTGAAGACCACTTCGGTGTTGAAGTTGGCGATCAGGCTCTTGAGCTTCATGCGCACGGTGGCGGAGTTGCGGCCGCCGCGGCTGTATTCGGTCTTGAGGACGACCATCGGGTCCTTGCCGTGCATGATGACGTTGCCGGCGCGGATTTCTTGAGCGATTTTCATATCAGGTTCTCTGGATGTTGGCCGCTCGGTGCGCGGAGCCGTCGGCGGCATTCTTGCCGGCATCATTGGCCCCGCGGTACATGTCCCGCGGCAGGTTTGGCGGAGAGCATCTCGGATCTGTGTAAATCCGGGCCGAAATCCGCAAAGCCCACTATTTTAGCTTTTTCCGGCGACCAGATGCCGCAATTGCGTGACCAAGTCCTCCTGGGCGCCCAGCCTTTCACGGGCAGCCCGCACGGTTTCGTGCCATGGGCCCTGTGTTTCAAGAGGGGGCAGGGGGCTGCTGTCGAACCCGTTCCAGGCATTGTGGAACTGCCGCAGCGACGGCGGGGCGCCCAGCCAGTCGAGCCAGGCGCCGAGCTTGACGTGATGGGCGTCGTCATCTTGCGGGTAGATCTGCCAGACCAGCGGCGCGCCGGCCCACAGGCCCCGCACGAGCGAGTCTTCGCCGCGCACGAAATTCAGGTCGCAGGCCCACAGGAGGTGATCGAAATCGGCCTGCGTGAGATAGGGCAGGTATGAAATTGATAGCGCGCCCAGTCCCGAGAGCCCTTGGTCCGGCTGTTTCCTGCCGGCAAAGAACGCCCGGACCGCATGCGCCGCGCGGCCCGAGGTGACCAGGAGCCGCGTGGGCTGCGAACCTGCCGCCAGCTGCTCGAGCAGGGCGGCCAGCGCCGGCGGCTCGTAGCAGAACAGCGACACCAGGCGTTCGCCATCGCGCCAGGGAATCTGCTGCGCCGCCAGCCACTGCGCGCGGTCGAAGCGTGCTCTTCGCTCCAGCAGGCCGGGCTCCCGCAGCAGGCCTCCCGTGGCGGGCGTGAAGCCCGGATAGAAAAAGCGCTTCGTCAACCCCATGCCGGGCCCCTTGAACACGGGCGAGGGCAGGCCGTGCAGGCGTTCGACGTATGGCTCGGCCGACAGGTATTCGAGATTGATCCACGCCCGGCCCGGCTCGCCCGGGGCCTGCGGCTCGGCAAAACGCGCGATCAGTTCGGGCGCCGGTTCGCAGCCGAAGGCCTCGATCAGCACGTCGGGCGGCGGGGCGGCCACGGCTTGCCGGACGGCGGCGGGCTCGAGCCAGTCGATCACGCTCACGCCCTCGCAGCCGGCGGGCGCCATCCAGTGCAGCGCGGTGGCATCGTCGATCCACAGGCGCACGCGCTCGCCGAGGGCAGCCAGCTGGCTCGACAGCCGCCAGCACACGCCGAGGTCGCCGTGGTTGTCGATGACCCTGCAGAAAATGTCCCATTGCATGGTCGCCAGTGTGCCCGTCTTCGGCCTCGGCGAGACCCGGCGCTTGCTTGGTATGCTGGCCGGCACCCAACATCCGGAGAGAGAAACCATGCGCTTGCCGATCCGCCGCCGTTCGCCACTTTCCCTTGGTTTCTTTGGTCCACCCGGTGTGGCGAAAACAGTGCTCGCGCTTTCCCTGGCCCTGGGCGGCCTGGCCGGCGCCTCGGCGCAGACGACGCCGTCGCTGACACCGCAGCAGCAGCGCTTCCACGACATCTACAAGGAGCTGATCGAGATCAACACCAGCCATTCGGTGGGCGACAACACGCTCGCGGCGCGCGCGATGGAAAAGCGCCTGGTCGAATCAGGCTTTGCGCCTGGCGACATCCAGATCTTCGAGCCCTTCCCCAAGAAGGGCAACCTGGTGCTGCGCTTCAAGGGCAACGGCAGCAAGAAGCCGCTGCTGCTGCTGGCCCACATCGACGTGGTCGAGGCCCGGCGCGAGGACTGGAAGACCGATCCGTTCAAGCTGCAGGAAACCGGCGGCTACTTCACGGCGCGCGGGTCCATCGACGACAAGGCCATGGCCTCGGCGCTGGTGTCGGTGCTGGGACAGCTCAGGCAGGAAGGCTTCAAGCCCAGCCGCGACATCATCCTGGCGCTGACGGCCGACGAAGAGCGCGGCGACGCGCTCAGCAACGGCGCCTTCTGGCTCATCAACAACAAGCCCGAACTGCTGCAGGCGGAATTCGGCATCAACGAAGGCGGCGGCGGCGAGCTGCGCGGCGGCAAGCCCAACCTGCACCGCATGCAGGTGGCCGAGAAGATGTACACCACCTACATGCTCGAGGCGCGCGACGTCGGCGGCCACAGCTCGGTGCCGACCAGGAACAACCCGATCTACGCGCTGTCAGCGGGGCTGGAGCGCCTGGGCAGCTATGCGTTCCCGGTCAAGCTGGGCGAGGTCACCAGGACCTATTTCGCACGCAGCGCGCCGTTTGCCACAGGGCAGCTGGCCGACGACATGCGCGCCGTCGGCGGCGGCAACCCCGAGCCCGCGGTGATCGAGCGGCTCTCGGCCAACCCGGCCTACAACGCGCAGCTGCGCACCACCTGCGTGGCGACCATGGTGCAGGCGGGCCACGCAGAGAACGCGCTGCCGCAGTCGGCCAAGGCCACGGTCAACTGCCGCATCCTGCCGCACGACGACCCGGACGAAGTCGAGCGCCTGCTGACCCAGGCCGTCGGCAACGACAAGATCGTGGTGCGCAACCTCGGCAAGCCCTTGCGCAGCCCGGCCTCGCCGCTGAACGGCGACCTGGTGAAGACCGTGGAATCGGTGACGCAGGCCATGTGGCCGGGCGTGCCGGTGGTTCCCGCGATGAGCACCGGCGCCACCGACAGCCGATTCATGCGCAACGCCGGCATCCCGATGTACGGCGTGACGGGCATGTTCCTCGACCCGGCGGATGCACGCGCCCACGGGCTGGACGAGCGCATCGAGATCCAGCGGCTCTACGACGGCCGCGAGTTCCTGTACCGGCTGGTGAGCGAGCTCGCCAGATAGGCGCCGCCCTCTCGCGGAGAGGGCGGGCGTTTTCGGTCAAGGTGTGAAGGTATCTCCCAGCACGATGCCTTCGCGCCGCGGATCGGCGCCGCCGGTGAGCACGGGTTTGCCGCCCACGTTCGTGCGGATGATGGTGCTGATGCCGCTGGACTGCGCCCCGAAGCCCACCGTGTGGCCGAGCGCGCGCAGCCCCGTGATCAGCGGGTCGTTGTTGCCCGAGTCCGAAGTGTCGATGGCCGGATGCTCGCCGCCCACGTTGGTGGTCTTGCTGTTGGAGGCGCCGAAGTCCACCAGCGAGGTGGCCTGCTGCGCATCGAGGCCCCAGTCGAGCGCGCCGACCAGCGTCTTCACCACGTACTGGATGATCGTGCCGCCGCCCGGCGATCCGGTTCCCATCACGAACTCCCCCATGCTGCCGTCGCTGTTCTTCCTGAACACCATCGTGGGCGCCATCGTGCTGCGCGGTCGCTTGCCGGGAGCGACGCGGTTGGCCACCTTCACGCTCGGGGTGACGCTGGTGTCGTCGGGGTTGGAGGCGAAGTCGGTCAGCTGGTTGTTCAGCATGAAGCCCTGGGTCATGTGGAACGAACCGAGCGTGCTCTCGACGGTGGTGGTCATCGTGACGACGTTGCCCTGCTTGTCGACGATGGTGAAGTGCGTCGTGCCGTGCTCCTCGGTCTTGTCGATGCCCAGGGGCACGCTCCCGAGGTCGCCCGGCAGCGCCGTTCCCATGCTCGCCGACAGGCTGATCAGGCTGGCCCGTTTCTGCAGGTAGGGCTTGTTGATCATGGTGTCGACCGAGCCGCCGGGCAGCGGCACGAAGTCGGTGTCGGCCACGTACTTGTCGCGGTCGGCATAGGCCAAGCGCTCGGCCTCGCTCACCAGGTGCACACCCATCACGGCCGGCTTGCCGCCTTCGAGGTCGATGGCGGTGGGTTTGTACAGGCCCAGGTTGAAGGTTTCGAGGATGCCCAGCGACTGCACCACCGCAATGCCGCCGGACGACGGCGGCGACATGCTGCACACGTAGTAGTCGCGGTAGGTGCCGCAGACCGGTTCGCGGCGCTTGGCCACATAGCCGGCCATGTCGGCCATGGTCGTCTTGCCGGGCGTGATGGCCGAACCGTCGACGGCCGCCGTGATCCCGATCTTGTCGATGATGCCTTGTGCAATGGCGCCGGTGTAGAACGCGTCTGCGCCCTGCGTGGCGATGGTGCCGAGGGTCCTCGCGTAGGCCGGGTTCCTGAGCCTGGTGCCCAGCGCCTTCGGCGTGCCGTCGTCGTTGAAGAAGTAGGCCGTGGCCTCGGCGTCGCGCTTGAGGCTGGCGGCCGAGCCGGAGATGGCGGCGGCCATGCGTCCGCCGATCGGGAAGCCGTCGGCGGCGAGCGTGATGCCGTAGCTGAAGAGGTCCTTCCAGGGCAGCTTGCCGTGGTCCCTGTAGGCGATGTCGAGCATGCGCACCGCGCCGGGTGTGCCGATGGAACGGCCGCTCGCACGGGCGCTGGGCTTGGGCGGGTTCTGGTCCGCCACGTCGTCGATCCAGCGCAAGTAGTTCTCGGTTGCCGCAGCCGGCGCCATTTCGCGCCCGTCGTAGGCCTGCAGCTTCCTGGTCGCCGCGTCGTAGTGAAGCATGAACGCGCCGCCGCCCAGGCCGCTGGATTGCGGCTCGACCAGGCCCAGCACGGCCTGCACCGCCACCGCCGCGTCGACCGCGCTGCCGCCGGCCTTGAGGATGTCGCAGCCCGCGCGCGTGGCGAGCGGATGGTTGGCCACCACCATGTAGTTCTTCGCGTAGACCAGCTTGTGGCCGACGACGTAGCCTGAGGCGGGCTCGGGTGCCGCCGGGTCGCCCGGGTCGCCGGAACCCACCACGACCGGCGTGCCGCCGTCGCCGATCAGGCAGCCCTTGTCGGTTTCGGGCGGCGGCGGGACGGGCCGGTTGGCGTTGGCCGCGTTGATGGCGGCGATCGTCGCGACCAGGGCGGCGTTGTCCTGTGCGCCACTGCCGCCGCCCCCGCAGCCGGCCACGGTCAATGCCAGCGCGATCGGAGACAGTGCCAGCCAGGCGCCCGTCCGGATGTTTTTCTTCATGGAGAGTTTCCCCGAGTAGTCTTGATGAAATGACACAGGCGCTCCTCGCGCCCGCCATCATCAGCACAATTCATTCCAGGCCGATCGGGGTTTCCTCGCAGGCTGGCCATGCGGGCCTGGCGTGCGCGCCACAATAGCCGCCATGTCAGACGTGCATTCCGATCAATTGCTCAGCGAAGTCGCGGCCCTGCCGCAGCTGCCGGGCGTCTACCGCTATTTCGATGCGGCCGGCGCGGTGCTCTACGTGGGCAAGGCGCGCAACCTCAAGAAGCGGGTTGCCAACTATTTCCAGAAGAGCCATGGCGGCACGCGCATCGGCCACATGATCAGCAAGATCGCGCGCATGGAGACCACCGTGGTGCGCTCCGAAGCCGAGGCGCTGCTGCTCGAGAACAATCTCATCAAGACGCTCAAGCCGCGCTACAACATCCTGTTCCGCGACGACAAGAGCTATCCCTACCTGAAGATCGCCTCGCACGAGTTTCCGCGGCTGGCCTACTACCGCGGAGCGGTCGACAAGAAGCACCGCTACTTCGGGCCCTACCCGAGCGCCTGGGCGGTGAAGGAATCGATCCAGCTGCTGCAGAAGGTGTTCAGGCTGCGCACCTGCGAGGACACGGTGTACGCCAACCGCACGCGTCCCTGCCTGCTCTACCAGATCAAGCGCTGCACCGGCCCCTGCGTGGGCTACATCACGCCCGAGGCCTATGCGCAGGACGTGGCCAGCGCCGAAGCCTTCCTGATGGGCGACACCCAGCTCGTGCTCTCGAAGCTCGAGGCGCGCATGACCGAGCACGCCGAGAAGCTCGAGTTCGAGCAGGCGGCCGAGCTGCGCAACCAGATGTCGGCGATCTCGCGCGTGCTGCACCAGCAGTCGATCGAGATCGCTTCCGACAAGGACGTCGACATCCTCGCCGTCAAGGTGCAGGGCGGCAAGGCCTGCGTCAACCTGGCGATGGTGCGCGGCGGACGGCACCTGGGCGACCGCGCCTATTTTCCGGTGCACGTGGAAGACGCCGCGCAGATCCATCATGGCGAGCTCGATGCGGAAGAGGGCGCAGTGCCCGCCCTGGCCGATCCGATCGAGGTGCAGGTGCTCGAGGCCTTCATTGCCCAGCACTACATCGACGTGCCCGTGCCCGCCACGCTGGTGCTGAGCCACCTGGTGAGCCGCGAGCTGATCGAGGCGATCTCGCAGCAGGCTGGCGCGCGCGTGACGGCGGTGTTCCAGCCGCGCGAGCAGCGCCGGCACTGGCTGGAGATGGCCGAGACCAACGCCGGCCTGCAACTGGCCCGCCTGCTGGCGGAAGAAGGTTCGCAGCAGGCGCGCACCCGCGCGCTGGCCGATGCGCTCGAGCTCGCGCCGGACGACCTCGACAACTTCCGCATCGAATGCTTCGACATCTCGCACACCGCGGGCGAGGCCACGCAGGCTTCGTGCGTGGTGTTCGAGCACCACACGATGCAGAACCGCGAATACCGCCGCTACAACATCGAGGGCATCACACCCGGCGACGACTACGCCGCGATGCGCCAGGTGCTGCACCGCCGCTACGGCAAGCTGGCCGAGGCGATGGCGGCCGAGACCGAGGCGCTGGCGCCGGGCGACGCCGAGAGCGATGGCAGCGGCGCATCGCCCAAGACCCGGACCGCGCGCATGCCGGAACTGGTGCTTGTCGACGGCGGCAAGGGGCAGGTGTCGATGGCGCGCGAAGTGTTCAGCGAACTGGGCCTGCCGCTGTCGCTGATCGTCGGCGTCGAGAAGGGCGAGGGCCGCAAGGTCGGCCTCGAGGAACTGGTGTTCGCCGATGGCCGCGAGAAGGTCTACCTGGGCAAGGATTCCGCGGCGCTGATGCTGGTGGCGCAGATCCGCGACGAAGCGCACCGCTTTGCCATCACCGGCATGCGCGCCAAACGCGCGAAGGTGCGCGTGGGCGGCAGCCAGCTCGAAGACATTCCGGGCATCGGACCGAAGCGCCGCGCGCGCCTGCTGCAGCGCTTCGGTGGAATCCGCGGCGTGGCGGCGGCCAGCGTCGAGGACATCGCGTCGGTCGAAGGCATTGCCACGGACCTGGCCGAGGAAATCTATCGCGCACTGCATTGAGGCCGATTGCCCCCAGCTTTCGGTTCCGCCTCTCGCGCATGACACAATCGCCCGCATGTTCTGGACCCTCCCGACCATCATGACCTGGACGCGCATCGTCGCGATTCCATTGATCGTTGGTGTGTTCTACCTGCCGATGGCCGAGCCGATGCGCAACCTGATCGCCACGGTCATGTTCATCGTCTTCGCGGCCACCGACTGGCTCGACGGCTTCCTGGCGCGAAAGCTCAACCAGACTTCGGCCTTCGGCGCCTTCCTCGATCCAGTGGCCGACAAGTTCCTGGTCTGCGCCTCGCTGCTGGTGCTGGTGCACCTGAACCGGGCCGACGTGTTCGTGGCGCTGATCATCATCGGCCGCGAAATCGCGATCTCGGCCCTGCGCGAATGGATGGCGCAGATCGGCGCCAGCAAGAGCGTGGCGGTCCACATGATCGGCAAGGTCAAGACCACCGTGCAGATGGTCGCGATTCCGTTCCTGCTCTATGACGGACATCTCTTCAAGATCATCGACACCGGCCTCTGGGGGCAGTGGCTGATCTGGATCTCGGCCGTGCTCACGATCTGGTCGATGGTCTATTACCTGCAGAAGGCCATCCCCGAAATCCGGGCCCGCGCGAAATGAGCGTGGCTGCGGCCCGCGGCGCAAGCTGGCTGCGTGCCATGCCGGCCGTCTTCGTGCTCATCTGGAGCACGGGCTTCATCGTTGCGCGCTATGGCATGCCTTATGCGCCGCCGCTCAAGTTCCTGGCCGTGCGCTTTGCGCTTTCTCTTGTGTGCTTCTGCCTCTGGGTCGCGCTTGCGCGGGTCCCCTGGCCGAAGGAGCGTGCGCAGTGGGGACACCTGGCGGTCACCGGCGTCCTGATGCAGGCCGGCTACCTGGGCGGCGTCTGGGCCGCGGTGCATGCGGGCATGGGCGCGGGGCTGGTGGCATTGCTGGTCGGCATCCAGCCGGTGCTGACCGCCGTCTGGCTGTCGTTCAACGGCGGGCGCATTTCGCAGCGCCAATGGGCCGGGCTGGTGCTCGGCTTTGCGGGCCTGGTGCTCGTGGTGTCGCGCAAGTTCGGGCAGGGATCGGAGGTCAGTGCGTTGACCATGGCGCTTGCGGTGATGGCGCTCCTTTCGATCACGGCGGGCACGCTGTACCAGAAGCGCTTCGTCGCGCCCTGCGACGTGCGCAGCGCGAGCGCCGTGCAGATGGTGGCCGCATTGATCGTGTGCCTGCCCTTTGCGGCGATGGAATCGCAGGGCATCGAATGGAACGCGCATTCGACCGGCGCCATGGCCTGGTCGGTGCTGGTGCTGTCGCTCGGCGGCAGCTCGCTGCTCTACATGCTGATCCAGCGCGGCACGGCCACCGCCGTCACGAGCCTGCTCTACCTGGTGCCGCCGTGCACCGCGGTGATGGCCTGGCTGCTGTTCGCCGAGCCGATCACACTGGTGACCTTGCTGGGCATCGGGCTCACCGCAGCCGGCGTGAGCCTTGTGGTGCGCAGCGAGCGCTGAGCCGCCTTTGCTTTTTCTTCAGCGCGGCGCACCGGCCTTGCCGGGTTTCCAGGGCTCGCCGCGAAACTGTTCCGCCAGGTGGTCGAGCAGCAGCCGCACGCGGCGCGGCGTCTTGGGGCGCCAGGGCGCGATCCAGTGGATGTCGGCATCGGGCATGGCGTAGTGGGGCAGCACGCGCACCAGCACGCCGGAAGCCAGCTGCGGTGCGATGTCCCACAGGCTGCGCAGCATGATGCCGTGGCCGGCCAGGCACCAGTCGCGCACCATCTCGCCCGAATTGCTCGTCAGCGGACCCTGGACGCGCACGCGCGCGGTGCTGCCGTCGCGCGCATGGCGCAGGGTCCACAGCGCGAACTGGTGCTGGTTGACCTCGCCGTTCTCGCGTGCGACCAGGCAGTCGTGCGCCGCCAGCGCGTCGACCGTGGCCGGCAGGCCGCGCCGTTCTATATATGAAGGAGATGCGGCGAGCACGCGCTGGTTGCGCGCAATGCGGCGCGTGACCCAGTCGGCCGCGCGGCGCTGCTGCACGGCCCAGAGCCAGAGCGCGCCGTCATATCCTTCGGCGCCGAGGTCGGGCAGCCGCTCGGTCAGCAGCAATTCGATCTGCAGCCCGGGATGGCGCGCCTGGAAGCTGGCCAGGGCAGGGCCGAGCCAGCGCCGGCCGAAGCCGAAGGTCGCAGCCAGCCGGATGGTGCCGACCAGTTCGTTCTGCCGCTCGCCGAGCTCGCTTTCGAGCGCGGCAAAGCCTTCGAGCAGCGCCCTGGCATGCAGGCAGACCGCTTCTCCCTCGGCCGTCACGCTGAGCCGGCGCGTGGTGCGCTCGAACAGCCGCTGGCCCAGCCGCGCCTCGAGCGCGCCGAGCCGCTTGGTCACGACGGAGGGCACCACGTCGAGCGTGGCGGAGGCGCCCGCCAGGCTTCCCTGGTCGCGGATGGCCAGCACCAGTTCGAGATCGCCGCGGTCCATCGACAGTGGATTCATGCCAAATCGGAAAGTATGAATTGGTCGATTGTTGCTTGATGATCGATGGAGCGCAACGCACAATCGCCGCGTGACTGCTTCCTTCTTCGACTTTCCCGAATTCGACATCGAGCGCAACGGCGTGCGTGTGCATGGCCGCATCGGCGGGCGCGGCGCGCCCCTGCTGCTCCTGCACGGGCATCCGCAGACGCACCTGATCTGGCACCGCGTGGCGCCGGTGCTCGCCGAGCAGTTCACTGTGGTGGCGGTGGACCTGCGCGGCTATGGCGACTCCGGCCGCCCTGCGGACGATGCGGATCACATGGCCTACAGCAAGCGCGAGATGGCGCTCGATGCGCTCGCCGCCATGCGCCATCACGGCTTCGAGCGCTTCGGCGTGCTGGCCCACGACCGCGGCGCGCGGGTCGCGCATCGGCTGGCCGCAGACCATGCGGCGGCCGTCGACCGCATGCTGCTGCTGGACATCGCGCCCACGCTCTCGATGTACGAGAACACCACCGAGGCCTTTGCGCGCGCCTATTGGCACTGGTTCTTCCTGATCCAGCCGCCGCCGCTGCCCGAGGCCCTGATCGCCTCCGACCCGGTGCGCTACGTGCGCAGCGTGATGGGCGGGCGCCACGCGGGGCTCGCGCCCTTCGCGCCCGAGGTGCTGGCCGAGTACGAGCGCTGCGCGGCCATTGCGGGCACGGCCGAATCCATCTGCGGCGACTACCGTGCGTCCGCGACCATCGACCTCGTGCACGACCGCGCCGACATCGCCGCCGGCCGCAAGCTTGCGCAACCGCTGCGCGTGCTCTGGGGCGAGCACGGCGCAGTGGGCCGATGCTTCGACGTGCTCTCGCTCTGGCGCGAATGCGCCGCCCGGGTTTCGGGCCGCGCCTTGCCGTGCGGCCACTACGTACCGGAGGAAGCCCCGCGCGAACTGCTCGCCGAGGCGCTCCAGTTCTTCACTTCCCCTCTCCAGCAAGAAGGAACCAGACCATGACCACCCACAGAATCGCAGTCATCGCCGGCGACGGCATCGGCAAGGAAACCATGCCCGAAGGCCTGCGCGTGGTGGATGCCGCGGCGCGCAAGTTCGGCATCGACCTGAAGTTCGACCACTTCGACTTCTCGAGCTGGGACTACTGCGAGAAGCACGGCAAGATGCTGCCCGACAACTGGAAGGACCAGATCGGCGGACATGACGCCATCTACTTCGGTGCAGTCGGCTGGCCCGAGAAGATTGCCGACCACGTGTCGCTCTGGGGCTCGCTGCTCTTGTTCCGCCGCGAATTCGACCAGTACATCAACCTGCGTCCCGCGCGCCTGATGCCAGGCATCACGGCCCCCGTGGTGCGGCGCGACGGCACGCCGCGCGAGCCCGGCGAGATCGACATGTACATCGTGCGCGAGAACACCGAAGGCGAATACTCGAGCATCGGCGGTCGCATGTACGAAGGCACGCCGCGCGAGATCGTGGTGCAGGAAACCGTGATGTCGCGCGTGGGCGTCGACCGCGTGCTCAAGTTCGCCTTCGAGCTCGCACAGTCGCGCCCAAAGAAGCACCTGACGAGCGCCACCAAGTCGAACGGCATCTCCATCACCATGCCCTACTGGGACGAGCGCGTGGCCGAAATGGCGAAGAACTATCCGGGCGTGAAGCTCGACAAGTTCCACATCGACATCCTCACGGCCCACTTCGTGCAGCGGCCCGACTTCTTCGACGTGGTCGTGGCCAGCAACCTGTTCGGCGACATCCTGTCCGACCTCGGCCCTGCGTGCACCGGCACCATCGGCATCGCGCCCAGCGCCAACCTCAACCCGGAGCGCACCACGCCCTCGCTGTTCGAACCGGTGCACGGCTCGGCGCCCGACATCGCGGGCAAGGGCATCGCCAACCCGATCGGACAGATCTGGTGCGGCGCGATGATGCTCGAGTTCCTGGGCCACAAGAACGCGCACGACGCGATCCTTTCCACCATCGAAAAGGTGCTGGCGCCCCAAAGCGGAGCGCCGCGCACGCCCGACATCGGCGGCAAGGCGAGCACCAGCGACCTTGGCAAGGCCATTGCCGAGGCCCTTTGAAAATCGTCTTCAAGAAACGCCCCTAAAATCGCGCGCTCCGCTGTTCTGCACGGCCTCGTGTCGTATTGACACCCTGCAGACCAGTGGTTGTAATCCTCGCTGGCAGCGCGCTGCCGAGGCGTCAGTCCTGCCAGGCTTGTCGAGCCGCGTCATTTCGCGGCCAGCTCGCAGCTGACGAAAGCCGACCAACTTTATTTCTTCTACAAGGGGCCCTTGTGAACAAGACCGAACTGATTGAGCACATCGCAAAGAACGCCGATATTTCCAAGGCAGCCGCTACCCGCGCGCTGGAATCCACCATCGGCGCCATTCGTACCACGCTCAAAAAAGGCGGCTCGGTGTCGCTGGTCGGTTTTGGCACTTTCGCAGTCGGCAAAAGGGCGGCTCGCACCGGCCGCAATCCGCGCACCGGCGACGCGATTAAAATCAAGGCCGCCAAGATTCCGAAGTTCCGTCCGGGCAAGGCGTTGAAAGACGCGCTGAACTAAGACGTAGACTCGGAGAAGTATTCCCGGTGGGGTGCTTAGCTCAGCTGGTAGAGCGGCGCCCTTACAAGGCGTAGGTCGGGGGTTCGAGCCCCTCAGCACCCACCACCACCCGATGCAAAGGCGAACACTGGTTCGCCTTTTTTATTGCCGTCCCGACATCCGTCGCAAAAGAGTGTTCAAGCATGTTTGATTTCTTCCGCAAGTACAACAAGATCGTCATGATTTTCTTGTTCTTGCTGATCATTCCCTCGTTCGTCCTCTTTGGCGTGGAGCGCTATCAGGGCTCCGGCGGCGAAGTGAAGGTTGCGCGGGTCGATGGCCAGAGCATCACCCGGCCCGAGTGGGATGCGCAGCATCGCCTCGAGACCGACCGCATCCGCCAGCAATCGCCCAACGTCGACCCGGCGCTGCTCGAATCCGACGTGATGCGCTATGCCACGCTGGAGCGCATGGTGCGCGACCGCGTGCTGGCCGCGGCGGCGGCCAAGTCGAACGTGACCGTCTCCGAAGAGCGTCTGTCGCGCATCTTCGCGCAGGACACGGGCCTTGCGGCGTTCCGCACGCCGGACGGCAAGTTCGACCGCGAGAGCTTCCAGCGCGTCACCGGCCGCACGCCGGAGCAGTACGAGGCGTCGATGCGCGCCGAACTGGCCACGCAGCAAATGCTGTTGGGCATCACCGGCACGGCCTTCACGCCGCCCGCGCTGGCTGCGGCAACCATCAACGCCTTCTACGACCGCCGCGAGATCCAGGTCGCGCGCTTCAACCCCGAGAGCTTCGCGTCCAAGGTGACCGTGAGCGATGCCGACGTGGAGGCCTACTACAAGGCCCACACCGCCCAGTTCCAGGCGCCCGAGCAGGCCAGCATCGAATACCTCGTGCTCGACCTGGAAGCGGCCAAGAAGAACATCTCGGTCAACGAGGCCGACCTCAAGACCTACTACGAGCAGAACACGGCGCGCTTCGGCACCAAGGAAGAACGCCGCGCCAGCCACATCCTGATCACCGCACCGGCAAGCGCACCGGCAGCCGACCGCGCCAAGGCCAAGGCCAGGGCAGAGCAATTGCTCGCCGAAGTGAGGAAGGCGCCCGCCACCTTCGCCGACGTCGCGCGCAAGAACTCGCAGGATCCCGGATCGGCGGAGAAGGGCGGCGACCTCGATTTCGTGACCCGCGGCGCGATGGTCAAGCCCTTCGAGGATGCGCTGTTCGCGCTCAAGAAGGGCGACATCAGCGACGTGGTCGAAACCGAGTTCGGCTATCACATCATCCGCCTCGCCGACATCAAGCCGGCCGTGGTGCCGCCCTTCGAGCAGGTGCGCGCCACCATCGAGAACGAAGTCCGTGCGCAGCAGGCGACGCAGGAATTCGCGAAGGCCGCGGAAACCTTCACCGATGCGGTCTACCAGCAGCCCGACAGCCTCAAGCCCGCGGCGGAAAAGCTGAAGCTCACGATCCAGACGGCCGGCAACGTCTCGCGCACGCCGCCGCCGGGCGCCACCGGCGTGCTGGCGAACCGCAATTTCCTGAACGCGCTGTTCGCGGCCGATTCGCTGGACCGCAAGCAGAACACCGAAGCCATCGAAGTCGGCTCCAACCAGCTCGCGGCAGGCCGCGTGACGCAGTACACGCCCGCGCATCCGATGCCCCTGGCCGAAGTCAAGGACAAGATCCGTGCGCAGCTCATCACCGAGCGTGCCGCGGTCATGGCCAAGGCAGAGGGCGAAGCCAAGCTCGCCGCCTGGACTGCCAAGGCCGACGGCGCCACCTTTGGCGCGCCGGTCACGGTTTCGCGACGCGAAGCGCAGGCCCAGCCCATTGCCGTCATCGATGCAGCGCTGCGCGCCGACGCGTCCAAGCTGCCTGCGCTGGTGGGCGTCGACCTGGGTACGCAAGGCTATGCGGTGGTCCGCGTGACGAAGGTGGTTCCGCGCACGCCGTCGGCGCCTGAGCAAACGCAGCAGGAGAACGCGCAGGTCGGCCAGTCGGTGGCTGCGGCGGAAGAAGTTGCTTACTACAACGTGCTGAAGGAACGCTTCAAGGCCGAGATCCTCGTGCCGAAGCCGGCGGAGACGCTGCCCACGGCAGCCCGCTGACCCGTGGGACCGGCGCGCGCTGTCGCGCCTGGGTCAGCGGCCCGCGGCACTCGTCGCACGTGGGACAAGTGCAAGCTGCGCTTGTCGCCAGAATCCCAGGCATGGGAACCCTCTATCTCGTGCGCCACGGCCAGGCCAGTTTCGGCGCTGCCGACTACGACAAGCTGAGCGAGCTCGGGCACAGGCAGTCCGTGCGCCTCGGCGAATACTGGCGGGAGCGCGGCATGCATTTCGATGCCGTGATCACCGGCACCCTGAAGCGCCATCGCCAGACCTGGGAAGGCATTGCCGAGGGACTGGCGCTGAAGCGCGACGATGTGCTGGCGTGGCCCGGGCTCAACGAGTACGACAGCGAGGCGGTCATTGCCACCATCCACGAAGGCAAGCTCGAGAAGCCCGACTCGCCCGAGATGTACCGCCACCACTTCCGCCTCTTGCGCGATGGCCTCGGCGCCTGGATGCAGGGCCGGACCCGGCCCGTCGGCATGCCGAGCTATGTCGACTTCCTGGCGGGCGTGACAACGGCGCTCGACCATGTGCGCGCCCGCCACCATGGCGCCAAGGTGCTGGTGGTGTCGAGCGGCGGACCCATCAGCACGGCGGTTGGCCATGTGCTGGGAACGAGCCCGGAAACCACGATCGAACTGAACCTGCGCATCCGGAACACCGCCGTGACGGAGTTCGCCTTCACGCCCAAGCGGCACATGCTCGTCACCTACAACACGCTGCCGCACCTGGACGCTGCGGCCTACGAGAACTGGATCACCTACGCCTGAGGCCCCGGTGCAGGGGCACGATCGGCCTCAGGCCTGCCAGACGCCGTAGCCGCTCCTGCGCAGCGCGATGCCGAGCTCGACCTCCATCGATCGTGCATCCTCGTAGCTCAACGGGTTGTAGCGTTCGTAGAGCGCAGGCAGCAGCCTGAGGCCGAAGGCCTGGACGAAGCTGTTGGCCTGGATGCCGGCCTTGTGCTTGTCGAAGCGGATGTCGGGGTCCAGCCCGGTCATTCCCACGTAGACGAAGGGCTTGCCGAGCTGGTAGTCGGGATTCGCGCGCCTGAACCGGCCATGGTTCCAGACGCGGTCATCGAGTTCGACCACGTAGACGTGGTGCCTGGCCCGTGGTTTGCGCGGCATCGATCCGCACTGCCGGCCGGGTCAGCTCTTGCGCTTGATCAGGCCGTACAGGATCAGCAGCACGATCGCGCCGAGCACCGAGGCAATGAAGCCCGCACCCTGGCCCGCGGTGTACCAGCCGAGCGCCTGGCCGACATAGGTCACGATCAAGGAACCTGCCACGCCGATCAGCGTGGTCACGATGAAGCCGGCGGAATCGTCGCCCGGCTTGACGGCCCGCGCCACCAGACCCACGATGAACCCGATCAGGATGGTCCAGACGATGCTCATGAAGAAATTCCTTTGGCGGTGAAATGGAAAGTGGCGGTCGCTGCAGAACGCGCGAACCGTCGAAGCAAGCGGCGCTCATGATAGCGGAGCAACGCGATCGCCGAAGCCGGCCGAATCACATCGGGCTCGATGTCCGAGAACTTTGGCGCAGACGGCCATGTCCTGGTTGCTGCTGCGTCCTACAGGGCGCTTCGCGGCGCAGCGCTATACCGGGACCATGCTGGAAAAACTGCCTGAAGTCATCGGCCACGCGCTGCAGGGAATGCGCGCGGGCCTGGACAAGATCGTCTTCAATACGCTGGGCATGCGGCAGGGCATGGCGTCGATCGCCTTGAGCAGCGTTGCTTTCGCGGACCACGCGCCCTTGCCGTCGCGCCATACGGCCGATGGAGAAGGCCTGTCGCCGCCGCTGCAATGGGCCGGGCTTCCGGCGGGCACCGGATCGCTGGTGCTGGTGGTCGAGGACGCCGATTCGCCCACGCCGAATCCGCTCGTGCATGCCATCGTCGTCGGGCTGCGGCCGACCGAGGGCAAGCTCGACGAAGCGGCCATCCCGAGCCGGGACAATGCCGGCGCCGCCGGTTTGCACGTGGGTCGCAACTCCGGGCTGCAGGCCGCCTGGCTGCCTCCCGATCCGCCCCCGGGACACGGCGCTCACCGCTACGCCTTCCAGCTGTTCGCGCTCGACGGCATGCCCGCGTTTTCCGCGGCGCCAGGCCGGGACGAGGTGTTCGACGCCCTGCGGAAGCACGCGCTCGCGAGCGGCCTGCTGATCGGCACCTGCGAAAGGCCGGATGGCTCGATCAAGATCAAGAAGACAGCCCCGGCCGGGCCCCTCGCCACGGGTTGAGAAGAATTTCAGGCCCGTTCGGATGCCCCGGTGGCGAAAACCGGGGTTTTTGCCGCTACAATTGAAGGCTCTGCGGTGGCTGTAGCTCAGCTGGTAGAGTCCCAGATTGTGATTCTGGTCGTCGTGGGTTCGAGTCCCATCAGCCACCCCAAAACATCTTTCCCGACTGCTATTGCGCAATAGCGTCCACGGGAACACAACGCCGGGCCAGCCCGGCGTTGTCATTTTCGGCTCTTGCCGCTGGCGCAGCACTCTTCCTTTGGCTTCATAAAAAGCGTCCAAACCGGTGCGCGCTGCATTGTGCGTTGCCGCAAACCTGGCGCAGGGCCCTCAATTTTCCCGCAACGGCCCGCTTGTAATAAATTGGAATTGAATTAAAATCCGCCCCGTTTCCAATTTTCAGGAGTCCAACAATGGCTTCGACCCTTGCCGATATCAATTCCCAGATCAAGAAGTACGACGAGCAGATTGCGCAATTGCGCAAGCAGGCCGAAGACCTTCGCAACCAAGAGCGCGCAGGCGTGATTGAAGATGTGCGCCGGAAGATCGCTGAATACGGCCTGACCGCGTCGGACCTGAAACTCAGTGCACGCGGCGGCTCGGTCAAGCGCAGCGCAGGGGTTCCCGCGGTCAAGGCAGCAGCCAAATACCGTGGTCCAACCGGCGAAACCTGGTCTGGCGGCCGCGGCCGCAAGCCGCGTTGGGTGACCGAGGCACTGGCTGCGGGCAAGTCGCTTTCCGAGTTCGAGATCAAGTAAGCGCCGAAGCGGGCCACTGGCCAATAAAAAAGCCCGCGGATGCGGGCTTTTTTATTGGGTGCGAATCCGGGCAAACCCGCGGCACTCAGTTCACCATCACGAGTTTTCCTTTGACGCCGCGCGATCCCATGTGGGCATAGGCGGCTTTCAATTGTGACATCTGCATCGTGCTGTCGATCACGGGCTTGATCTTTCCCTGCCCGTACCAGTGCGCCAATTCGGCCATCATTTGTGCATTGGCCTTGGGCTCGCGCTTGGCGAAATCGCCCCAGAACACGCCGACCAGGGAAGCGCCTTTCAACAGCGTGAGGTTCAATGGCAGCGAGGGAATCGGCCCGGAGGCAAAGCCGACCACCAAATAGCGTCCGCGCCATGCAATCGAGCGAAATGCAGGCTCGGCGAAATCACCGCCCACCGGGTCGTAAATGACATCGGGGCCTTTGCCGTCGGTCGCGGCCTTGATGGCATCGCGAAAGCCGCCTGGAAGCGCATGCGTGGTGTAGTTGATCGTGGCGTCGGCGCCAATGGAGCGGCAGAGTTCGCATTTCTCGTCGGTAGAAGCCGCCGCAATCACTTTGGCGCCTGCCGCCTTTGCGATTTGAATGGCGGCGGTGCCCACGCCGCCTGCTGCACCGAGCACGAGCACGGTTTCACCGGCCTTGAGTTGTGCGCGGTCCATCAGCGCATGCCACGAGGTGGCATAGATCATGATGAACGCCGCCGCGTCGACATGGCCGAAGCCTTCGGGCAGCGGCATGCACAGCGCCGCCGGCGCCAGCGTGTGGGTTGCGAAGCCGCCCGTGCCCGAGAGACACGCCACGTTCTGGCCGACCTTCAGGTGGGTGACGCCTTCGCCCACCGCCTGGACGACGCCGGCGTATTCCGAACCGGGCACGAACGGCAGCGGCGGCTTGATCTGGTATTTGTTCTGCACGATCAGCAGATCGGGGAAGTTGAGGCTGGCGGCCCTGATTTCGATCAGCACCTGGCCCGGACCCGGCGCCGGCGTCGGCAGTTCCTTCCAGGTCAGCGCATCGACGCCGGTGGGGTTTTCGCAAAGCCATGCGTGCATGCTCGGGTCTCCTTTGAATCAGTCGTGTGTGGGCAATGAATGCGAGGCGATGATAGGGGGCGCGGCAGGGCGCCGTTGTCCCTGCTGCGACGCACGCGGCGCCTACAATCCGGGCACTGAAAAGCACCATGAAGATACTTATTTCCAACGACGATGGTTTTCAGGCGCCGGGCATCGTCGCATTGCACGACGCATTGAAAGACATCGCGGACGTCGAGGTGGTTGCACCCGAGCACAACAACAGCGCCAAGTCGAATGCCCTCACGCTGGCGGCGCCGCTCTACGTGCACAAGGCGCACAACGGTTTTCGCTACGTGACAGGCACGCCGGCCGATTGCGTTCACATCGCGCTCAAGGGGCTGCTCGGCTACCGGCCCGACCTGGTGGTCTCCGGCATCAACAACGGCGCCAACATGGGCGACGACACCATCTACTCCGGCACCGTGGGTGCGGCCATGGAGGCCTATCTGTTCGGCATCCCCGCCATCGCGTTCTCGCAGATCGAGAAGGGCTGGGCGCATGTCGACGCGGCCGCGCAGGTGGCCCGGCGCCTGGTGCAGCAGATCGAGCGCGAGCGCATGCTGGACGGCGGCGCCTTCCTGCTCAACGTGAACGTTCCGAACCGGCCGCTCGACGAGCTCAAGCCGATCCAGGTTTGCCGGCTGGGCCGGCGCCATTCGGCGGAGAAAGTCATCACTCAGGAAAGCCCGCGGGGCGAGACGATGTACTGGATTGCAGGTGCCGGAGGCGCCAAGGACAGCGGCGAAGGCACCGACTTCCATGCCACCGCCGCCGGCCACATTGCGCTGACGCCGCTGCAGATCGACCTGACCGACCATGCCAACCTGGGCCAGTGGCGCGAGACGGTTGCCCGTCTCGGTAATTGAGCATGGCCACGCAACGGCCTGGATTCCCGGTTCGCCTGACACCCACCGCCTCGGCCGCCACGCGCGGGCGCCTGCCCGCCGTGCCTGCCAAGCCGATGGTGCCGGCCACGCCTTCGATGGCCTCCGACGCCGTGCGCGCGCGCATGGTGCAGAAGCTCGCTGCCCAAGGCATTGCCGATGCGCGCGTGCTGCGCGCGCTGAGCGCGGTCGAGCGGCATCTCTTCGTCGACAGCGCGCTCGTCAACCAGGCCTATGAAGACACGAGCCTGCCGATCGGGCTGGGCCAGACCATCTCCAAGCCGAGCGTGGTGGCCCGCATGATCGAGCTCCTGCTGGGGGCGCCCGCATTGGCCGGCAAGCCGCAGGACCGTCTCGGCCGCGTGCTGGAAATCGGCACCGGCTGCGGCTACCAGGCCGCGGTGCTGAACCACGTGGCCACGGAGGTCTACAGCATCGAGCGCCTGCGCGGACTGCACGAACGCGCGCGCGCCAACCTGCGGCACTTCCGGCTGGCCACGGTTCATCTGATGCTGGGCGACGGCATGGTCGGCTATGCCAAGGGTGCGCCTTACGCCGGCATCATCGCCGCGGCAGGCGGCGAGGCGGTGCCGCAGGCCTGGATCGAGCAACTCGCCGTCGGCGGACGCATCGTGGCGCCCACGCACTCGGCGGGCGGCGGGCAGGCGCTCGTCGTCATTGACAAAACCGCCCGTGGACTCGAGCGCCGCATTCTTGAGGCGGTTCACTTTGTCCCCCTAAAATCGGGCATCGCTTGAAGGAACAACAAATGCAGGGTTTTGGCAATCGGAGTTGGTGCGCTGGTATCACGTTGGCAGTTGTGCTCGTGATCGCGGGCTGCGCCGCACCGCGAGGGCCGGCACCGGTCGAAGACCGGGGCACGATGACGCGTGCGCCCAATGCGGCACCCGGTGGCCCGCTCATCACCACCGACGCTTCGGGCAAGCCGCTTCCAGGCATCGAGAACTATGGCAAGCCCGGCTATTACGCAGTACGGCCCGGCGACACGATTCGCCGCATCGGAAACGAAACCGGCCAGAGCTGGCAGAACATCGTTCGCTGGAACAATCTTGAAAATCCCGACCTGATCGAAGTCGGACAGGTGCTGCGCGTGGTGCCGCCGGTGGGACCGGCTGCCTCTGTCGCAACCGCGCCTGCTCCTTCTTCCGAGGGCGTGGTGACCAAGCCGGTCACGCCGCCGTCGGCGGTGGTGCCTGCAGCGCCCGCCAGTGCCGCGGTCGGCAAGCCGCCGGTCACGGCGTCGCCATCGGCGCCCGCAGCAAGCTCGGGCGACGAGGACCTCGGCTGGATCTGGCCGGCGCACGGCACGCTGCTCGCGGGGTTCGACGACGCCAAGAACAAGGGCTTCGACATCGGCGGCAAGGCGGGCGATGCCGTCCTCGCGGCTGCCGACGGCCGCGTGGTCTACGCCGGTGCAGGTTTGCGCGGCTATGGCAACCTGATCATCCTGAAGCACAACAACACCTACCTCACGGCCTATGCGCACAACCAGACGCTGCTCGTGAAGGAGGACCAGTCGGTGCAAAAGGGCCAGAAGATCGCCGAGATGGGCAACAGCGACGCCGACCGCGTCAAGCTGCATTTCGAAATCCGCCGCCAGGGCAAGCCCGTCGACCCGGCGCGCTACTTGCCGAGCCGGTGATGCCATGGCCGCTTCCAGCCCCCGTCGCGCACTACCCGTGCGTCGGCTGGTGGGCCGGGGCAGGGCTGTAGAGAGCGGCCCGCAGGGCTCGCCTGCGAAGCCTGCTGCACTTGCTGCAGACCTGATTGCCGCAACCGATTCGCCCGGCGGCGAAGGCGCCGATGCCCTGACGATTTACCTGCGCCAGGTGCGGCGTAGCGAGCTCTTCACGCCCGAAGAGGAATACCAGGCCGCATGTGCCGCGCGCGCCGGCGACTTTGCAGCGCGGCAATCGATGATCGAGCACAACCTGAGGCTGGTTGTGAACATCGCCAAGGCCTATCTGGGCCGGGGCGTACCGCTTTCCGACCTCATCGAGGAAGGCAATCTCGGCCTGATGCACGCCATCACCAAGTTCGAACCCGAACGGGGCTTTCGCTTTTCCACCTATGCGACCTGGTGGATCCGCCAGTCGGTCGAGCGCGCCGTGTTGACCCAGGCGCGTGCCATCCGCCTGCCGGTGCATGTGGTGCGTGAACTGCAGCAGGTGCTGCGGGCCCGCCGCACGCTCGAAGGCGATGCCGAGTTCCTGGCGCATCGGCCCGACGGCGTGCGCGTGGAGGATGTCGCCGCATTTCTGGGACTGGACGTGCAGGCGGTTGCGGAACTGCTGGCGCTGGCTGAGGCGCCGCGTTCGCTGGATGCCGGCGATGCGCACGGAGACGAAGGCTTCACCCTGGCCGACACCGTGGCGTCCGACGACGGGCAGGGTGATCCGACCGATGTCACGCACACTCACGAGGTCGCGCGCCTGCTCGATCAATGGGTCCACGCCCTCGACGCGCGCGAGCGCGAGGTGCTGGAGGGCCGCTACGGCCTGCACGACCGCGAGCCCGAGACGCTCGAAGTGCTGAGCGTGCGCCTCGGGCTGACGCGCGAGCGCGTGAGGCAGATCCAGAACGAGGCGCTGGCCAAGATGCGGCGCCAGCTGACCCGTTCCGGCGTGGGGCGCGACGCCTTGTTCTAGCGGGGGTTTGCCGTGGCCGCGGAGGGCCGGGCCGGCGCTGAGACAATCGGGGGATGACGGAATCCATCGAAGAAAAGAAAGTCCCCGCGAAAACCCCGGCAACCGCGGCGGGCGAATGGCTCAAGGTCGAGTCGCTCGACCTCGACGCGCAAGGCGTGGCGCACAACGCCGAAGGCATGGTCGTGTTCATCGAAGGCGCTCTACCTTTCGAAGAAGTGCAGTTCAACGTTCATCGCCGCAAGAACAACTGGGAGCAGGGCACGGTCACGGCCATCCGGCGCGAATCGTCGCAGCGGGTTCGGCCTGGCTGCCCGCATTTCGGTTTGCATACCGGTGCGTGCGGCGGCTGCAAGATGCAGCATCTGGACGAGGCGGCGCAGGTTGCGGTGAAGCAGCGCGCCCTCGAGGACAACCTGTGGCACCTCGGCAAGGTGCGGCCCGACAACGTGCTGCGGCCGCTGGAAGGCCCGGCCTGGCACTACCGCTACCGTGCGCGGCTTTCGGTGCGCCATGTGGTCAAGAAGGGCACCGTGCTGATCGGCTTCCATGAGCGCAAGAGCCGGTATCTCGCCGACATGCAGGTATGCCCGGTGCTGCCCAAGCAGGTCAGCGACATGCTGATGCCCTTGCGCGCATTGATCGGTTCGCTGGACGCCCGAGAAACCTGCCCGCAGATCGAGCTCGCCTGCGGCGATGCGCCCGGTACCACCTCGCTCGGCACGATCGCCTTGGTGCTGAGGCACCTGGAGCCGCTCTCCAATGCGGACATCGGCCGCCTGAAGGACTTTGCGGCGCAGAACGCCGGCGTCCAATGGTGGCTGCAGGCCAAGGGGCCGGACACGGTGAAGCTGCTGGAAGAAGGCGGTATGCCGCTGTCCTACGAACTGCCCCAGTTCGGTGTGACGATGCCGTTCAAGCCCACCGATTTCACGCAGGTCAATCCGCACATCAACCGTGCCCTGGTGGGAAAGGCGCTGCGCCTGCTCGACGTGCAGGCCGACGAGCGCGTGATCGACTGGTTCTGCGGCCTGGGCAACTTCACCCTGCCGCTGGCCAGCCGTGCACGCGAAGTCCTGGGCATCGAGGGCAGCGACACCCTGGTCGCGCGCGCGAGCGACAACTTCAGGAAGAACCAGCCTGCCACCGCCGCCCGGCGGGCGCTGTCGGCGACGCGATTCGTGGCGCGCAACCTCTTCGAAATGACCCCCGCCATGCTGGTGGCCGATGGCCGTGCCGACAAGTGGCTGGTTGACCCGCCGCGAGAGGGCGCCTTCGCGCTGGCCAAGGCCATGGCCGACCTGCACCTGCAGCCCGAACTGCGAACCGATGGCTGGGCGCCGCCCAAGCGCATCGTCTACGTGAGCTGCAACCCCTCCACCCTGGCGCGGGACGCCGGCCTGCTGGTGCACCAGGCCGGCTATCGCTGCACGTTCGCGGGGGTGATCAACATGTTCCCGCACACGGCGCACGTCGAGTCGATTGCGGTGTTCGACCTGGCATGAAAAAAGGGCCCGCCGGGCCCTTTTCTCGTTGGCGCTTGCGGCGCCTCGCTCGTTCGTTCGCTCAGTCGCGTTCGCCGCCGGCAATGCCCAGCAGGGCCAGCAGGCTCTGGAATACGTTGAACAGGTCCAGGTAGAGCGCGAGCGTGGCGCTGATGTAGTTGGTTTCGCCGCCGTCCATGATCTGCTTCAGGTCATAGAGCATGAAGGCCGAGAAGATGCCGATCGCGGCCACCGAAATGGCCATCATGCCGGCGCTCGAGCCCACGAAGACGTTGATGATGGCGCCCACCATCAGCACCATGGCGCCGACGAAGAGCCATTTGCCCATGCCGGACAGGTCGCGCTTGATCACGGTGGCGAGCGATGCCATCACGAAGAAAACGCCGGCAGTGCCGCCGAACGCGGTCATGATGAGCTCGGAACCGTTCTTGAAGCCCAGCACCATCGCGATCAGCCGCGACAGCATCAGGCCCATGAAGAAGGTGAAGGCCAGCAGCACCGGCACGCCGGCGGCCGAGTTCTTGGTTTTCTCGATCGCGAACATGAAGCCGAAGGCACCGCCGAGGAAAACCATGAGGCCCAACCCGCCCGTGAGCGAGCTGGTGATGCCGGTGGCGACGCCGACCCAGGCGCCCAGCACGGTGGGCAGCATGCTCAGCGCCAGCAGCCAGTAGGTGTTGCGCAGGACGCGTTGGCGCTCAGCCTGCGGCAGCGCCTGGCCGTAGCCGGCGGAAGTGTCGAGGGTGGTAACGCGGTCGTTCATGGCCGTAGCTCCTTGGGTTGCTGCAATCACGCAGTTGGGCGCATTCTAGGGGTCTGCAAGAGGGGGGCGGCACAAAGACCGTATGGACGATGGTCCTAAGCACCAGGGCGCCCAGGGAGCCGTTGGCCGTTATGCTGTCGAGTTTTACGCAACCTGATTCTCAACATGAAGACCAAGTCCTTCCTCGAACTCGCCGATGTCAAGGCCATTGCCGCAGCTGCCGAAGCCGAGGCCCTCAAGAACAACTGGGCCGTGACCATCGCCATCTCCGACGATGCCGGCAACCTGCTGTGGCTCCAGCGCCTCGATGGCGCCGCGGCGCTGTCGTCCCACATTGCGCCCGCCAAGGCGCACACGGCAGCCATGGGGCGCCGCGAGAGCAAGGTCTACGAAGACATCATCAACGGCGGCCGCAGCGCGTTTCTCACGGCACCCGCCGTACAGGGCCTGCTGGAGGGCGGCGTCCCCATCGTGAAGGACGGCCAGGTGATCGGCGCCGTCGGCGTGAGCGGTGTGAAGTCGAACGAAGACGCCCAGATTGCCAAGGCCGGCATCGCAGCCCTCGGTCTTTGAGCATTCGACGCACCAAAGCAAAACGCCGACTTCGAGTCGGCGTTTTTGTTGGATATCCAGCGTGAAAAAAAGCTTGGCTAGTCGGCGAACCGTTGGCTAGCAAAAAACGACCCTCGGAGATGAATCTCCTCAAGTCGCCCCACGATGAAACTTGCGCGAAGGGCGGGCTGACGGCTTACTTGGTCAGGATCAGCTTGCCGAGTTTGGTGGCCTGGAGCCTGTAGAGGGAACCGTTGTGCATGATGCCCACGGTCTTGCTTCCTTTCAGAAGCTCCGTGCTTTCGACCATGGGCGCCGGGCGCGGTGCCTGGATGGACGCATGTCCGCCACCCGATTGGTCGAGCGAAGGATGGCTCAGAACAGAAAAGGCGTTCGGTTTGGCTTGCATCTGAAATTCCCTTATCGAAGCGATGAGTGAATGATAATGATTCGCAATAAAAAGTCAATCGCCGCGATCGATTTTTTTAAGGACGTTCAGTGACTTATTTCGTGTCGGGCTCGGTCACGAAGCCGATCTTGCGCACGCCGGCTTCCCGCGCCTTCGACATCGCCTTGGCCACGCGTTCGTAGCGCACATCCTTGTCGCCGCGGATGTGCAGTTCGGGCTGCGGATCCTTGGCGGCCTCAGCGGCGAGGCGGGCGGGCAGTTCGGCGTCGTCGATCTTCTGCTCGTTCCAGTAGTAGCTGCCGTCGGCCGTGATGCTGAACAGGATGTTCTGCGGCTTGGGTTGCTCAGGTTCGCTGGTGGCGCGGGGCAGGTCGATGTTGACTGCGTGCTTCATCACCGGCACCGTGATGATGAAGATGATCAGCAGCACCAGCATGACGTCGACCAGCGGCGTCATGTTGATCTCGTTCATCACCTCGTCGGGTTCGTCCTGGGTTCCGAAAGCCATGATCTCAGCCCTTCTTGAGCGGAACCACGATGGCGTCGCCGCCGCCGCTTTGCACGCGTGCGCCCGTCACGAAGTAGGCGTGCAGGTCATGGGCAAAGCTGTTGAGCTTGGTGAGAACAAACTTGTTGCCGCGCACCAGTGCGTTGTAGCCCAGCACCGCTGGAATGGCCACCGCGAGGCCCAGCGCCGTCATGATCAGTGCTTCGCCGATCGGGCCCGCCACCTTGTCGATGGTGGCCTGGCCGGCCGAACCGATGCTCATGAGCGCATGGTAGATGCCCCAGACGGTGCCGAAGAGGCCGATGAACGGCGCCGTCGAACCGACCGATGCCAGGATGGCGAGGCCGGTCTGAAGGCGCGCGGTGAAGGCATCGATGCCGTTGCGCAGCGAACGCGTGATCCAGTCGCTCACGTCCAGTGCATCGTGCAGATGGGCCTTCGTGTTGCGATGGTGCGCAGCCGCTTCGCGGCCTTCGAGTGCCAGGGCGCGGAACGGGTTGCTGTCGTCCTTGCCGAGCTTGTTGAGCGCGGTGGCGAAGTCTTCGCTGTGCCAGAAGTCCTGCGAATGCTTGGCAAGGCGCTTGTATTTGATGACGTCGAGTGCCTTGATGATGATCACGATCCACGACGCTAGCGACATGCCGATCAACAGCAGCGCGACGGCCTTGGTGACGAAATCGCCCTGGTTCCAGACGTTCATCAAGCCGAATTGGGAATCCATACGAAATTGCTCCAGAGAAAGATTAGTTCAGTTTGAATGAGAAGGGGGCTCGCAGCAGGTAGGTGGTCTGTGCGTTGCCTCCCGTTTGCCTGAAGGGCGTGACCTGGGCGGTGCGGGCGGCGCTGAGCGCCGCTTCGTCGAGGCGCTCGAATCCGCTGGATTTGAAGAGTTCGACGCGCTTGGCGAAGCCTTCGCTGTCGAAATAGATCGAGACGACGGTGGTGCCCGACTCGCCCAGGCGCCGGCTCATGCTGGGATACACGAGCTTGGGTTCCCTGACGTAGCGCGTCTGGCCTTCCGAGATTTCGATCGTCCGTGGTGCGGGCGGCGCCGGTGGCGGGGCCGGCGGCGCGGGCGGCGTGGGGGCGGGAGCCTCCGCAACGGGCGCGGGGGGGGGAGGCTCGGGCACGCCGACCGGCGCGCTGGGCGCGGGTGTCGGCTTCGGCTCGCGGATGGCCACCGGGCGAGGCGGCGGCTTGACGGCTTCGGGCTTGCGCTGCGGAGGCGGCGGTGGGGGAGGCGGCGGCGGTTCGGCCGGCTTGGGCGGCTCGACGAACTGGCTCAGGATTTCGACAGGAATCACCACTTCAGCAGCGCGGCGCAGCAGGCCGCTTTGCAGCGCCCACAGCGCCGCTGCATGAAACAGGATCACGCCCCCGGCAATGAGTGCATTGCGCGAGAGGCCCAGTACGGAGGGGGGAGGGGCAAAGCGGTCAGACACGATCAACCAATTCGAATGCGGGCACCCATGGAGGGTGCCTCGATTGCAGCAAAACCGCTACGACTACTGTTTACTTACGAAAGATCCACCAGACCGAGCCTGCAACGAGTATCAGGCTGCCGCCGAGTGCCGAGAAGAGTTCCATGCCTTGCTTTCCGAGATGGAGGTGGCAAGCTGGATCGCACTCGTTCCCGATTCGCGGTTCAACGCGGCGACCGGGTGAGAGGCGCTGCACTGCGCAACGATATCGCGCGCACAGCCTTCACACTGGCCACATTGGGTGGCCACGCCAAGCTCGAACTGGACTTCGTCGAAAGTCATGCCGGCCCGCACATGACGTGCGATTTCACGGTCGGAGACTCGGCGGCAGACGCAAACGATCATGGTGGTGAAAGCGGCAGTTGGCTGGCTGGTTGGGTTCGAGGCGATTATAAATACGAATCCCTCGCATTTTCAATAACTATCCCGGAAAGCGGTCTTTGGTACTCGGATGGGAAAAGGTAGCATTTTAGCAACAGGAGAATCTAAGTGCGAATGATTCAGACTACGTTCGCACTACACTCCAGCCAAATTTCGGCAAGCCACCACCGGTGAAGCACCGGTCCCAGCCAGCCATTCAAACCAGCCGTTTGGCTTTCCTGGAGGTTCTCTTGTCCAATACTGCCCGCCGGCGCGCTCGTGCGTCGCGTCCCCTGTCCTCCTCGGCTCCTGCGGCGCGTACTGCAGCGCCTGGCGCGCCGCGCGAAGCGGCGATGCTGCCGTTTGGCGCACTCATGCTGGCCGCCTCGGTCAGTAGCTGGGCGCAGACGCCGGCGACCACGGTGCAGGGCGGCACCCTTGGAACCATTACGGTGACGGAGCAGGCCGAAGCGCAAGGCAAGGATCAGGTCCAGACCAAGAAAACCAATATCGGCAAGGGAACGCAGGAGATTCGCGATATTCCGCAGTCGATCAACGTCATCACCGAAAAGCTGATCGATGACGTCAAGCTCGACACGTTGAAGGATGCCTTGCACTATTCGGCGGGCATCACTTTCGCCGCGACCGAGAACGGCACCGACCAGGACATCCGGCTGCGCGGCTTCCCGATCGCCAGCACCGGCGACCTGATGATCGACGGCATGCGCGACCCCTCGCAGTACGACCGCGACACCTTCAACCTCGACCGCGTCGAAGTGATGCGCGGCTCGGCCTCAATGCTCTTCGGCCGCGGCTCCACGGGCGGCGTCGTGAACCAGGTGAGCAAGAAGCCTTTGCTGGCCGACCAGACCGACGTCGTGGGCACCCTGGGCAGCGGCGGCTACTTTCGCACCACCGCCGATTTCAACGTACGCACCGGCGAGAACTCGGCGCTGCGCATCAACGCGATGTACAACAAGGCCGACAACGGCGGCGCGAAGATCGACAAGTACGGCATCGCACCCTCGTACAGCTGGGGCCTCGGCACAGCGGACGAATTCACCGTCGGCCTGTTCCACCTCAAGAACAACAACGTGCCGATGTCGGCCGTGCGCTACGTCAACGGCAGCCTGGCGCCGGTCAAGCCCGGAGACTTCTATGGCACCTCGGCGGACTTCGTCGATGGCGAGGCGAATTACGTGCACGGCGCGTGGAAGCACAGGTTCGCCAATGGCGGCGAGTTGCGTACGCAGGTGCGCAGCGGCGTGTTCGAGCGGGCGCAATGGAGCACGGCGGTGGGTGCCTGTGGCGCACTCCCCACGGCGGCAGGAACCTGTCCGGCCGGTACCCGGGCGGTCACCTCGCTCGACCCGTCGACCTTCCTCACGCGCAGCGGTCTCACGCCGCGCAAGGACCGCTACAAGGGAACCTATGCGCAGAGCGACTACAGCCTGGCGTTCGATGCGCTCGGCATGAAGCATGAGCTGCTGGCCGGCATCGATGCCTCGAAGGAAGAGGCCATTCGCTTCCAGAACAATGGCAGCACGCTCGGTATCCGCCCGCCCACGCGCGTCGGCACGCCAGACGATGGGGCTGGCCTGGTCGGCACCGGCCTGTCGCCGCAATGGCGCAATTCGAGCAACTACGATGCGAAAGCGTATGGCCTTTATGTACAGGACCTGATCCAGGTTGCGCCGCACTGGAAGGTGCTTGGCGGCATTCGCTACGACAGCTTCAAGGGCGACTTCGAGCAACTGAACTATCGCGCCGGGGCAGTGAGCAGCACGCCGCTGAGCGTCACCAGCACGCATCTGTCGAACTCGCCGTGGAGCTATCGCGGCGGCGTGATGTACCAGCCTTCCGATTCCCAGTCGTACTACGTGTCGTACGGCACCTCGTTCAACACCTCGGCCGACACCTACCAGTACGTCACGCCGCAGAACGCCAACACGCCGCCCGAGAAGAGCCGCAACCTCGAGGTGGGTGCCAAGCTCGACTGGCTGAACGGCGCGCTCTCCACGCGCGGCGCGATTTTCCGCACCGAGAAGTACAACGAGCGCACTACCGATGCCGATTTTGCCGGCTCGGCCTACACGCTCTCGGGCAAGCGGCACACCGCGGGTGTCGAACTCGACGTCGTCGGCCGCCTGGGCCGGCAGTGGGAGATCTACGCTTCGTATACCTGGATGCCGGTCGCCAAGATCGACCAGGCCGGCAGCGCAGCTGCAGCGCAGGCCTCGGTCGGCCAGCGCGTGGGTCTCACGCCCAAGCAGTCGGGTGCGGTCTGGGTCAGCTACCAGGCAACGCCGAAGCTGCGCGTCGCACTGGGCGCACATGGCGCGACCGAGAACCGGCCGTTGACAGGCACCACCGGTGCCGCCTCGGCGACCGCCCGCGTCCCGGGCTATGTGGTAGCCGATGCAATGCTCGAATACAAGTTCACGCCGGACGTGTACGCGCAGATCAACATCAACAACCTCAGCAACAAGGCCTACGGCGATCAGCTGTATCCGGGCTTTGCCATCCTGGGCGCCAAGCGGCAGGTGCTCGGCACGGTCGGCGTGCGCTTCTGATCGGACTATCCTCGGGGCCATGCTGCTGCACATCAAACAGGTGCTCACTTCCGAGGAGCTGCGCGAGGCCCGCGGGATCCTCGCCGATGCACCCTGGGGCGACGGCCGGATCACCGCCGGCAGCCAGTCGGCGCAGGCGAAGAACAACGAGCAATTGAGGGAAGACTGCGAAGAAACCCGCGCGCTGCAGCAACTGCTGCTGCGCGGCCTGGAGCGGCACCAGCTTTTCTTCTCGGCCGCGCTGCCCAAGCAGATTTCGCCGCCGCTGTTCAACCGCTACGGCGGTGCGTCCAACAGCTTCGGCAACCATGTGGACAGTGCCGTCCGCTTCCTGCGCGACGGCTCGGGCCGGGTGCGCACCGACATCTCGTGCACCCTGTTCCTGGCCGAGCCCGACGAATACGACGGCGGCGAACTCGTGATCGAGGACACCTTCGGTGTGCAGCGCGTCAAGCTGCCGGCCGGCGATATGGTGCTCTATCCGGGCACGAGCGTCCACCGGGTGCTGCCGGTGACGCGTGGCTACCGGACCGCGAGCTATTTCTGGATCCAGAGCATGGTGCGCAGCGACGAGCAGCGCCGGCTGCTGTTCGAGATGGACAACCATTTGCGCCATCTCCGCAGCCAATATGGCGAGACCGATTCCGGAGTGATCGGCCTCACGAGCACTTACCACAACCTGCTGCGCATGTGGCTCGACGTCTGAGCCGTTGCGTGGCGCCTGCACCGCCGGGAGACCATTCATGAACAAGTCGCTTCTTTTCAGTGCTGCCGCCGCAACCGCCGTCCTTTGGTCTGCGTCGGTCTCCGCCCAGTTCGTCGAGCACGACGCGGTCAAGTGCGCGCCGGTTCCCAAGGCAGAGATGCGCCCGCAGATGGAGCTGCAGCGCAAGCTGACCGGCGAAGGCTGGAAGGTACGCCAGATCAAGGACTTCAATGGCTGCTACGAGGTCTACGGCTTCGACGAGAAGGGCCAGCGCACCGAGGCGTTCTTCGATCCCAAGACCTTCGAGAAAGTCGGACAGGTGAAGCAGCCGTCCTGAGGAGCCGCGCGGTGCGTGCGGCTCCCGGGCGTCCGCCGGTGCAGGTCTGGGCACTTTGGCTGCGCGCCACGCACTGGGCGCTGGTCGCGGCCATTGCCGTGGCATGGTTCAGTGGCGAGGCGTTGTTGCGGCAGCACCAACTCGCGGGCTACGCCACGCTGGCCCTGATTGCCGGGCGCTGCATCGGCGGCTGGTGGGGAGGGCGCTACGCGAGATTCCGGCAGTTCGTCCGGTCTCCCGCGCAGGTGCAGCACTACATGTGCGAAGTGCTGGCCCGACGCGAAAAGCGCTATCTGGGCCACAACCCGCTGGGCGGCTGGATGGTCGTCGCGCTGCTTGCCACGGTGACGGCGGCGGGCGTCACGGGCTGGATGTACTCGCTCGACATGTTCTGGGGATTGGCGTGGGTGGAATGGCTCCACCGCAGCCTGGCCTGGACACTGGTGGCGCTGATCGCCCTGCACCTGGCCGGTGTCGCCTTCACAAGTTGGCGGCACCGGGAAAACCTGGTTGCCGCCATGCTCAGCGGGTACAAGCGCCCGCAGGAGCCGGGCGATGTCGACTGAGAACGTCGCTCCGGCCTTGGAGGATCAGCTGACTTCACCCATCTGCGACTGCAGATAGTTCTGCACGCCGACCTTGTCGATCAGGTCGATCTGGGTTTCGAGGAAGTCGATGTGCTCCTCCGTGTCGTCCAGGATCTCCTGCAGCAGGTCGCGCGAAACGTAGTCGCGCACCGTCTCGCAGTAGGCGATGCCGTCCTTGATGGTGGCTTGCGCGCCGGTTTCGGCGCCGAGGTCGCAACTCAGCAGTTCGGGCACGTCCTCGCCGATATTCAGCTTGCCCAGATCCTGCAGGTTCGGCAGGCCGTCGAGCATGAAGATGCGGTCCATCAGCTTGTCGGCGTGCTTCATTTCGCCGATCGATTCCTCGTATTCCTTCTTGGCCAGCTTGTCCAGACCCCAGTGCTTGAGCATGCGGTAGTGCAGGAAGTACTGGTTGATGGCAGTGAGCTCGTTCTTGAGCTGCGCCTGCAGATGTTCGATGACCTTGGGGTCGCCCTTCATGTTCTTTTTCCTTGTTCTGAAAGCACCGATTGTGAGAGGGGTGGGCGAGCCCTTGCAAGCAATCCCATGCTGTGCCGGTCTGCATGCGTTTGATGGTGATACACGTTCGTATTCGATCGTGGCAGCGCCCATCGCAAACATAGCAAGCTGCAATACTTTTAATAGCTGATAACTATTGAAATCATGAGATTGGTAGCTATACTCATGTCTCGTTCTTTTCATTAGCCACCACCAAGGAAACAGCAATGTCCCTGATCAACACCGAAATCATTCCCTTCAAGGCCACCGCGTACCACAACGGCAAGTTCGTGCCGGTCAGCAACGACAACTTCAAGGGCAAATGGTCGGTCGTGGTGTTCTACCCGGCTGACTTTACGTTCGTGTGTCCCACCGAACTCGGCGACCTCGCCGACCACTACGCCGAATTCCAGAAACTCGGCGTCGAGGTGTATGGCGTGTCGACCGACACCCACTTCACCCACAAGGCATGGCACGACACCTCGGACACCATCGGCAAGGTCAAGTACCCGCTGATTGGCGACCCGAGCCAGCAACTGGCCCGCGCCTTCCAGGTGCTGATCGAAGAAGGCGAAGACGCCGGCCTCGCCTACCGCGGCACCTTCGTGATCGATCCCGAAGGCAAGATCAAGACCATCGAAGTGCACGACAACGGCATCGGCCGCGACGCCGCCGAACTGCTGCGCCGCGTGAAGGCTGCCCAGTACGTGGCTGCCCACCCCGGTGAAGTCTGCCCCGCCAAGTGGACCGAAGGCGCTGAAACGCTGAAGCCCTCGTTCGACCTCGTCGGCAAGATCTGAGCGTCCCGCGCGAAAGCCCGGGCGCTCACGAGGCCCCGGGCTTTTTTGTCCCCAGTTGATAGTTTTCAGTTATCGAAAGAGAGTCCGTCATGCTCGACGCCAGCACCAAAGCCCAATTGAAGAGTTACCTCGAGCGCGCCACGCAGCCGATCGAGATCGTCGCCTCGCTCGACGACAGCAAGGCCTCGGGCGAAATGCTGTCGCTGCTGAAGGACGTCGCCGAAGCGTCGCCGCTGGTCAAGCTGACCGAAAGCCGCGACGACAACCATCGCAAGCCTTCTTTCTCGGTCAATCGTCCGAGCGAGAATCACGGCCCGCGTTTTGCCGGCCTGCCGATGGGCCATGAATTCACGTCGCTGATCCTTGCGCTGCTGCAGATCGGCGGCTATCCCCCGAAGGTCGAGCAGGCGGTGCTCGACCAGATCCGCGCACTTGACGGCGACTTCGAGTTCGAGATCTATGTCTCGCTCACCTGCCACAACTGCCCCGACGTGGTCCAGGCGCTGAACCTGATGGCCATCCAGAACCCGCGCATCCGCACCACGATGATTGAGGGCGGCACCTTCCAGGAAGAGGTCAAGGAACGCCAGGTGATGGCGGTGCCCACCGTGTTCCTGAACGGCACCGAGTTCGGCCAGGGCCGCATGAGTCTCGAAGAAATCCTCGCGAAGATCGACACCAGCGGCGTCGAGCGCGAGGCCAGGAAGATCGCCGCCAAGGACCCGTTCGACGTGCTGATCGTCGGCGGCGGCCCGGCCGGCGCCGCGGCGGCCGTGTATGCGGCGCGCAAGGGCATCCGCACCGGCGTGGCTTCGGAGCGCTTCGGCGGCCAAGTGCTCGACACGCTGGGCATCGAGAACTTCATCTCGATCAAGGAAACCGAAGGACCGAAGTTCGCCCACGCCCTCGAAGAGCATGTGCGCGACTACGACGTCGACATCATGAACCTGCAGCGTGCCAAGGCGCTGGTTCCGGGCAAGGACCTGATCGAGGTGCAGCTCGAAAGCGGCGCCTCGCTCAAGAGCAAGTCGATCATCATCTCGACAGGCGCGCGCTGGCGCAACATCAACGTGCCCGGCGAGCACGAGTTCAAGAACAAGGGCGTGGCCTACTGCCCGCACTGCGACGGCCCGCTGTTCAAGGGCAAGCGCGTGGCGGTGATCGGCGGCGGCAATTCGGGCGTCGAGGCGGCCATCGACCTGGCCGGCATCGTCGGCCATGTCACGCTGATCGAATTCGACACGGCCCTGCGCGCCGACGCCGTGCTGCAGCGCAAGCTCAAGAGCCTGAAGAACGTGGACGTGTTCACCAATGCGCAGACCACCGAGATCACCGGCGACCAGAAGGTCAACGGCCTGGTCTACAAGGACCGCGCGACCGGCGAGCTGAAGAAGGTCGAACTCGAAGGCGTGTTCATCCAGATCGGCCTGGTGCCCAACACCGACTGGCTCAAGGGCGTGGTCGAACTGACCAAGCACGGCGAGATCGTGGTCGACGCCAGGGGGCAGACCTCGGTGCCGGGCGTGTTTGCCGCGGGCGACGTGACGACCGTGCCGTTCAAGCAGATCATCATCGCGGCCGGGGACGGCGCGAAGGCGGCGCTCGGCGCTTTCGACCACCTGATCCGGACCTCGGCCCCGGCCGAGCAGGCGGCTGCCTAAAAACGGCGCCTGCGGCAGCCTGGCCGAGCGGCTGGCTCAGTAAACCAGCCGCTCGGGCTTCAGTTCCTGCAGGATGGTGGTGGCAATCTCCTCGATCGACTTGGTCGTCGTCGAAAGCCACCGGATGCCGGCGCGGCGCATCATGGCCTCGGCTTCGCTCACCTCGTTGCGGCAGTTCTCGAGGCTGGCGTAGCGCGAATCTGGCCGGCGCTCGTTGCGGATCTGGCTCAGGCGCTCGGGCTGGATCGTGAGCCCGAAGATCTTCTTGCGGTGCGGCATCAGGGCCGGCGGCAGCTGGCGGCGCTCGAAATCTTCCGGGATCAGCGGATAGTTGGCCGCCTTCAGGCCGTGCTGCATCGCCAGATAAAGAGAGGTCGGCGTCTTGCCGCTGCGGCTCACGCCCACCAGGATCACGTCGGCGCCTTCGAGGTCCCGGTTGCTCTGGCCGTCGTCGTGGGCCAGGCTGAAGTCGATGGCCGCGATGCGGGCGTCGTATTCCTTGCTCTTGCTGACGTCGCTGAAGCGGCCGATGCGGTGGTTCGACTTCACCGCCAGCTCGATCTCCAGCGGCCGCACGAAGGTGCCGAACATGTCGAGCAGCATGCCCTTGCAGCCGGTTTCGATCACCTCCAGCACCTCCATGTTCGCGAGCGTCGTGAAAACGATGGGGCGCACGCCTTCCAGTTCGGCCGTGTGGTTGATCTGCCGCACCGCCTGGTGCGCCTTGTCGACCGTGTCGGTGAACGGCAGCCGCACATGGCGCGGCTTCATTTCGAACTGGGCCAGCACCGCGTTACCAAATGTTTCGGCGGTGATGCCGGTGCCATCGGAAATGAAGAAGACGGTGCGTGTGGTCATGTGTTGCGGCCTTGTCCTGCGGCGCGTGCAATCTCGTCACGCCTACAATCCGGGCCATTATCGGGAATCTGCTTCCCACTCCCAATTCTTTCCATGCACACCGCGCCAGCACCCCAAGCAACGACAACGATCGTGCTGCGCCGTCTGCATGCAGCACCGGTTTCAACTTCTGGAGCTTTCCCATGTCTGCACTTTTCGACGCGACCGCCCTGGTCGTACCGTTTGAAAACCTGAGGATGACCGACGTCGAGTCGGTCGGCGGCAAGAACGCCAGCCTCGGCGAAATGATCTCGCAATTGCCGCAGGGCGTGCGGGTGCCCACGGGTTTCGCGACCACGGCGCACGCGTTCCGCCAGTTCCTGGCCCACGACGGCCTGGCCGACAAGATCAGCAAGCGGCTCGCCGCACTGGACACCGAAGACGTGCGGGCGCTGGCCGCGGCCGGCGCCGAGATCCGCGCCATGGTCGAGGCCCAGCCCTTTCCGGCCGACCTGCAGAAAGCCATCACCGAGGCGTTCGCGAAGCTGAGCGAAGGCAACCCCGCCGCCTCGTTTGCCGTGCGTTCCTCGGCCACGGCCGAAGACCTGCCCGACGCCTCGTTCGCGGGCCAGCAGGAAACCTTCCTGAACGTGGTTGGCATCGACGACGTGCTGCACAAGATGAAGGAAGTCTTTGCTTCCCTCTACAACGACCGCGCCATCAGCTACCGCGTGCACAAGGGCTTCGCGCACGACGTGGTGGCGCTCTCGGCGGGCGTGCAGCGCATGGTCCGCTCGGACCTCGGCGCGGCCGGCGTGATGTTCACCATCGACACCGAGTCGGGCTTCCAGGACGTGGTGTTCATCACCTCCAGCTACGGCCTCGGCGAAACGGTGGTGCAGGGCGCCGTGAACCCCGACGAGTTCTACGTCCACAAGCCCACGCTGCGTGCCGGCAAGAAGGCCGTGATCCGCCGCAACCTGGGCTCCAAGCTGATCCAGATGGAGTTCGCGTCGCCCGAGGAGAAAAAGGCCACCGGCAAGCTGGTGAAGACCACCGACGTCAAGACCGAGCAGCGCAATCGCTATTCGCTGAGCGACGCGGACGTCGAGCAGCTTGCCAGGTACGCGCTCGTCATCGAAGAACACTATGGCCGCCCGATGGACATCGAGTGGGGCAAGGACGGCACCGACGGCCAGCTCTACATCCTGCAGGCGCGCCCTGAAACCGTGAAGAGCCAGCAGCAGGGCAAGGCCGAGCAGCGCTACAAGCTGCTGGGCAAGGGCGCCGTGCTCGCCGAAGGCCGTGCCATCGGCCAGAAGATCGGCACCGGCCCCGTGCGGCTCGTGCACAACATCAGCGAAATGGACAAGGTCCAGGCCGGCGACGTGCTGGTCACCGACATGACCGACCCCAACTGGGAGCCGGTGATGAAGCGCGCCGCCGCCATCGTCACCAACCGCGGCGGGCGCACCTGCCACGCGGCCATCATTGCGCGCGAGCTCGGCATTCCGGCCGTGGTCGGCTGCGGCGACGCCACCGACCTGCTGAAGGACGGCACGCTGGTGACCGTGAGCTGCGCCGAGGGTGACACCGGCTTCATCTACGACGGGCTGCTCGAAACCGAAGTGACCGAAGTGCAGCGCGGCGTGATGCCCGAAATCGACATCCAGCTGATGATGAACGTCGGCAATCCGCAGTTGGCCTTCGACTTCGCGCAGCTGCCGAACCACGGCGTGGGCCTGGCCCGCCTCGAGTTCATCATCAACAACAACATCGGCGTGCATCCGAAGGCGATCCTCGACTATCCGAACGTCGACAACGACCTGAAGAAGGCCGTTGAATCCGTGGCCCGCGGCCATGCCTCGCCGCGCGCCTTCTATGTCGACAAGGTGGCCGAAGGCATCGCGACCATCGCTGCCGCCTTCTGGCCCAAGAAGGTGATCGTTCGCCTCTCGGACTTCAAGTCGAACGAGTACCGCAAGCTGATCGGCGGCAGCCGCTACGAGCCGGAAGAAGAAAACCCGATGCTCGGCTTCCGCGGCGCCGCGCGCTACCTGAGCAAGGATTTCGGCGAGGCCTTTGCCATGGAATGCGAGGCGCTCAAGCGCGTGCGCAACGACATGGGCCTGACCAACGTGCAGATCATGGTGCCCTTCGTGCGCACGCTGGGCCAGGCCGAACGCGTGACCACGCTGCTCGGCGAACATGGCCTGAAGCGCGGCGAGAACGAGCTCAAGCTGATCATGATGTGCGAGGTGCCGAGCAATGCCGTGCTGCCCGAAGAGTTCCTGAAGTACTTCGACGGCTTCTCGATCGGCTCGAACGACCTGACCCAGCTGACGCTCGGCCTGGACCGCGACTCGGGGCTCGAACTGCTGGCCGCCGATTTCGACGAGCGCGATCCGGCCGTCAAGGCGCTGCTGAGCCGCGTCATCAAGGCCTGCAAGGCCGAGGGCAAGTACGTCGGTATCTGCGGCCAGGGCCCCAGCGACCACCCGGACTTTGCGCTCTGGCTGGCGGAGCAGGGAATCGAGTCGATCTCCCTCAATCCTGACAGCGTCATCGACACCTGGCAGCAGCTCGCCAAGCGCTGACAACTGAAGAGAGGCGAGGCACCCTCGCCGCGCGATGGCCCTCGCGGGGAGTCCCTCACCGGGAATTCCCGCTTCGGCGCGCTGCCTAATTGAATCAGAATGTGTTACTTATGTCAGACTTGCGACATTCGCAAGCTGGCGGGTTGCTTGCGGATTGCATGGCGAAGCCGCTCGTCGCCGCACCCGCCGGTTTTTCGCGGAAGAAACCATCATGATTCTTGTCAAGACAGAAGCTGGACAGCAGGTTCTCAAGGATCGCTCGGTGCCGCTTTCGCCGCGCCAGCGCACCGCGTTCATCCTGTTCGACGGCAAGCGCTCGGTCGACGAGGTGCTTGCCTCCGGAACGGGCATCGGGCGAGAAGAAATTGACCAGATGGTCGAACTGGGGCTGCTCGGCCCCGTGGCGGGGAGCAAGCCGGCTGCGCCGGCACCAGCCAGGGCGTCCGTACCCGAAGCGCCTGCGCCGGCAGCTGCAAGCAAGGCGCCGGCAGCACCCAAGCCGGCCGAACCCGCGCCGCCTTCCGGGCGCAGCAGGCAGCAGCGCTACAAGGATGCCTATCCCATCGCCACCCAATTGACTGGCGCACTGGGCCTGATGGGCTTCAGGCTCAACCTGCAGGTCGAAGGCACGACGAGCTACGAAGACCTGGTCGCCCTGGCGCCCAAGATACGCGCCGCAGTGGGCGCGGAGAAGGCCGCGGCACTGGACAGGGCCCTGAAAGACTGACGCTGGACACGCGTGGTGCAAGCAGTGCTACAATAGCCGGCTTTGCCTTGCCACACTGCGCCCGACGCTGCAGGTGGCTTTTCCTCTTCCACGGAAGAATCCACAAGGAGTGCCATGCGTCACTACGAAATCATTTTGCTGATCCACCCGGATCAGAGCGAACAAGTTCCGGCCATGCTGGAGCGTTACAAGGGCCTCATCACGGCCGGCGGCGGCAAGGTCCACCGCGTTGAAGACTGGGGCCGCCGCCAGCTGGCCTACCAGATCAACAAGCTCAGCAAGGCGCACTACCTGTGCGTCAACATCGAAGCCGAGCAAACCGTGATGGGCGAACTGGAACACGCGTTCAAGTTCAACGATGCCGTGCTGCGCCACCTCACCGTTCAGAAGAAGAAGGCCGAAACCGGTCCTTCGTCGATGATGAAGACGGTCGAGCGCGAAGAAGCCCGCAAGGCTCAGCAGGCCGAATACGCCGCCAACAACAGCTGATGGCGTGACCGCTGCCGCTGCTGCGGCAACCGGTGTCAATCAGCTGGTGCTGACCGCCTCGGTTGCCGAACTCGGAGCCTTGCGATACACGCCCGCCGGCCTTCCCGCCATCGATCTGAAGCTCGAACACGAGTCGACGCTCCAGGAGGCAGGAAAAGCCAGGCAGGTGAAAGCGGCCCTCAGGGCCGTTGCCTTCGGCGCCATCGCCGAACGGCTCGCAATGCAGTCGATGGGAAGTCTCTGGCGTTTTCAGGGCTTCCTCGCGACACCGGGCAATGGCAAGCATCCGGTCCTGCACATCCAGGATTTTCAGCAAGATTAATTTTCGACAAGAGGTCCCCAAATGGCCACGTTCAAGAAATTCAACAAAGACAAGCGCCCGAAGCGCAACACCCAGTCGCTGCTGTTCAAGCGCAAGCGCTTCTGCCGCTTCACCGTCGCGGGCGTCGAGGAAATCGACTACAAGGACATCGACACGCTGCGTGATTTCATCAGCGAAAACGGCAAGATCATCCCCGCACGCCTGACCGGCACGCGCGCGATCTACCAGCGCCAGCTGAACACCGCCATCAAGCGCGCGCGCTTCCTGGCCATGGTGCCGTACAGCGACCAGCACCGCGTCTAAGAAGGAGCACACACCATGCAAATCATTCTTCTGGACAAGGTCCTGAACGTCGGCGGCCTCGGCGACATCGTCAAGGTCAAGGACGGCTATGCACGCAACTTCCTGATCCCGACGGGCCGCGCCCGCCGCGCCACCGCTGCCAACAAGGCCGAATTCGAAGCCAAGCGCGCCGAACTCGAAAAGGCTGCGGCCGCCAAGCTGGCCGAATCGCAAGCCCAGGGCGAGAAGCTCGGCGGCACGACCGTCAAGCTGACCCAGAAGGCCGGCGTCGACGGCCGCCTGTTCGGCTCGGTCACCAACGGCGACATCGCCGAAGAACTGGGCAAGCAAGGCTACAAGGTTGCAAAGTCGCAAGTGCGCCTGCCCAACGGCCCGATCAAGGTCGTCGGCGACAGCACCGTGAGCGTTGCGCTGCACACCGACGTGGTGGTCGACATCACCGTGACGGTCTACGGCGAAACCGCCTGATCGTCCACAGCGCCCGTGCGCTGTTGCAAAAGCCGCCTCCGGGCGGCTTTTGTCTTTCTGCGCACCGGTTTTCCAGCGCGATGCACCGAAAGATCACTGTTTATTCACAACCTTGTCCACACACGCCAGCGCGTGCGCGGCTTAGCATGCAGGGTTGCAAGGGAAGTCCATGTCCGCCGTTTTTTCCTATGCCGACAATGACCCGTCGGCCGATCGCCAAGTTGCCCAGCTTCGCATTCCGCCTCATTCGATCGAGGCCGAGTCGAGCGTGCTCGGTGGCCTGCTGCTCGACAACGGTGCCTGGGACCGCATGGGCGACCTGCTGGTGGATGGCGACTTCTACCGCCACGAGCACAAGCTGATCTATGCCGCGATCGGCGGATTGATCAACGCCAGCAAGCCGGCCGACGTCATCACGGTCTACGAGCAGCTCCAGAGCTTGGGCAAGGCCGATGAAATCGGCGGCCTGGTCTACCTCAATTCGCTCGCGCAGTATGTGCCGAGCGCGAGCAACATCCGCCGCTACGCGGAGATCGTGCGCGAACGCTCGATCCTGCGAAAACTCGTCTCCGCAAGCGACGAGATCGCGACCAACGCCTTCAACACGCAGGGCAAGTCGGTCGACAAGATCCTGGACGAGGCCGAGCAGAAGATCTTCAACATCGGCGAAGAAGGCACGCGGATGAAGCAGGGCTTCCAGAGCATGGATGCCCTGGTCGTCGAACTGCTCGACCGCGTGACCGAGATGGCGGAGAACCCGAACGACATCACCGGCGTGCGCACCGGCTTCTACGAGTTCGACAAGATGACCTCGGGCCTGCAGCCGGGCGACATGATCGTGCTGGCCGCGCGTCCCTCCATGGGCAAGACCTCGCTGGCCATCAATATCGCCGAGCACGTGGCGCTCAACGAAGGGCTGCCGGTGGCGGTCTTCTCGATGGAAATGGGTGCGTCGCAGCTGGCGGTGCGTATTGTCGGCTCGATCGGGCGCATCGACCAGGGACATCTGCGCACCGGCAAGCTCAGCGATGAAGAGTGGCCGCGGCTCACGGAGGCGATCGAGAAGCTGCGCAACGTGTCGCTGCACATCGACGAGACCCCTGGCCTGACCACCAGCGAGCTGCGTGCCAACGCGCGCCGCCTGGCGCGCCAGTACGGGCGGCTCGGCCTGATCGTGGTCGACTACCTTCAGCTCATGAGCGTGTCGACCAGCATGAACGACGAGAACCGCGCCACGGCCGTGGGCGAAATCTCGCGTGGCCTGAAGATGCTCGCCAAGGAGCTCAAGTGCCCGGTGATCGCGCTGTCGCAGTTGAGCCGCGGTGTCGAAAGCCGCACCGACAAGCGTCCCATGATGAGCGACCTGCGCGAATCCGGCGCCATCGAGCAGGACGCGGACATCATCATGTTCATCTACCGCGACGACTACTACGACAAGAACAGCAAGGAGCCGGGCGTGGCCGAGGTGATCATCAGCAAGCACCGCAACGGACCCACGGGCACCGTCAAGCTGACCTTCCTCAAGCCGCTCACCAAGTTCGAGAACCTGGCCAGCTACGGCAGCAGCGACGACTACTGACGTCGTCGCGACTTCATTTCTGCTGCTCCAGCAGCTTCGCTTCGGCCGTTCGCGCCTTCACCTGGCGCAGCATGTCGGCCAGCGTCTTGCCTGCTTCGTCGCGAAAGCGTTCGGGCAGCACGTCGACGGCATCCATGCGATCGATGCGAAAACCGCGGAAGTCGTTGCGCAGTTCGCACCAGGTCGAAAGCGTCCAGACCTTGCCCCAGTAGAAGCAGCCGAGCGGACGCACGGTGCGTTCGCTGGCATCACCCGAAACGTCGCGATAGTGAAGGCGCAGTTTCTGGCGCGCCTGCACGGCTTCGCGCAGGGTCTGCAGCCGCGTGCGCAGGGCATCGCCCAGCCCCAGCGCGGGGGCGTAGAGTGCCAGCGCCTCGGCCGAGACGCGGGCCGCCGGCGGCAGCACCGAAAGGATCTTGCCGAGCCCGGTTTCGATGTCGCGCGCGAGTGCCGGATCGACCCAGCTCTGCGCCAGGCGGGCCGCGGCCACGAGCGCCGAAGCCTCGTCCTGCGTGAACATCAGCGGCGGCAGCTCGAAGCCCGCACCGAGCCTGTAGCCCACGCCGGCCTCGCCCTCGATGGGTACGCCCTGGTGCTGCAGGTCGGCCACGTCGCGGTAGACGGTCCGCTCCGACACCTCGAGGCGCTGCGCCAGGAACGCGGCCGTGGTGAGCCGGCGCCCGCGGATGATCTGCACGAGCTGGAACAGGCGGTCGGCGCGGCGCATCAGCGCGCTCCCTGGGATGTTCGGGCGAAGCCGTCGGGCCGGCCCTGGCGTGTGCTCATGAAACTCCGATGTGGATCGCCACCTTGTCCGGCCCCTCGTAGGCTTCGAAATCGCTGCGGTAGCGGCGCACGATTTCCGGGTGTGCCTCGAAATACTGCCAGATGCGCTGCCAGGTGGCGATCAGCATCTGCGGCATTTCTCCCTGGCCCGAAAAGACGAGGTAGTTGCCGGCCTCGAGGGCCACGCCGTCCGCCGCGCCCGAGACGGCCACGCCCACGGTCAGGTCGAAGGCCCCGTGCGCATCGGATTCGTAGCCGGAGTAGACGCCGAACAGGCGGGCATCGCCGGTGCGGCCGGGTGTCGTACGGTATGTCTCTTCGCTGAAGAAGAGATCCCACAGGGCGCCGATGCGGGCGGTCGCGGGATCGTTCTCTTCGCGGTTGGTGGTGCGGACCGTGAGGCCCGCGACCTGGAAGGCGTCGTGGTGCCGGCGCACGGGTTCCATCGGGGTTGTCTTCTGCATGGATGATGTGAGGATTGTGGCGCTCAGAGCGCGAGCGCCTTCAGGTCGGCTTCCATGGCACGTGCGATCAGCATCATGTCGGCGTCGGAGACATCGAACAGCCCGAAGCGGAACTTGTAGCCCCACTGCTTCGGGTTCTCGATGAATGCCAGCTGTTCCAGCAGGGGCGCGATCGGCGTTTCGCGGGAGGCAGCGTAGGCCACGTCGAGCCGGCATGGAACAAAGCCGTTGCCCATGTCCGCTTCGTAAGGCACGCCCGGCTGCACGATGCCGATCGAGACGAAGCTCTGCAGCTTGTCGGTGCCGCCGAAGACCGCGGCCGGCGCATAGTAGGCGACGCGGTCGCCCGCTGCAACCCGCTTGAGCGGGCCGAGCTTGCCGTGGCCGACCTGCATGAAGCCGAGCGGTTTGTGGTCGCGCCCGCGCCGGGCGTGCTCGGCGCTGGCCACGGCAATCCAGTTGCGTGGTGCCATGGTGCGGTTCAGTCGAGCGCGTGAAGGCCGACTTCGTTGCCTTCGGTGTCGCGCAGATGGGCGATGAAGCCCATGCCTGGCGGCAGCGCGGACTTGGGCGCGACGATCTGGCCGCCGGCCTTTTCGATGCGCGCCAGCACGGCGTCGATGCTCGGCATGCAGTCAAGATAGATGCGGATGCCGCTGCCTGCGCGTGCGCTGGCGTTCGCGCCGGCCTGCAGGGCGCCGCCGACGCCAGGTTTGTCGTACGGGAACACGGCCAGCGTCTGCCCGCCGAAGTCTTCGCGACGCAGCTTGCGGCCGAGCACGGTTTCGTAGAAGGCCTGGGCGCGGTCGATGTCGGTGACCGGAATCTCGAACCAGCTGATGGCGTTTTGCATGAAGGACTCGCTTTCGTTGTGTTGAAGAGGAGCCTCGATGGTGCGGCCCGCCTCCTGACAACGTCTTGTCAGGAGCCTGTCACCGCGGGCGAAAAAAAGCCCGCGCGGCTCGAGAGAGCATGCGCGGGCCTTTGGCCAGCCGTGAGCCGGTGGCTTCTAGAGCACGTCGCTCGCGAAATCGGCCAGCCGCGAGCGCTCGCCGCGCGCCAGCGTGATGTGTCCGCCGTGCGGCCAGCCCTTGAACTTGTCGACCGCGAAGGTGAGCCCCGAGGAGCCTTCCGTCAGGTACGGCGTATCGATCTGCGCCAGGTTGCCCATGCAGATGATCTTGGTGCCCGGACCGGCCCGGGTGATCAGCGTCTTCATCTGCTTGGGCGTCAGGTTCTGCGCCTCGTCGATGATCACGTACTTGTTCAGGAAGGTGCGGCCGCGCATGAAGTTCATGCTTTTGACCTTGATGCGGCTTCGGATCAGCTCGTTGGTGGCCGCGCGGCCCCATTCGCCGGCGCCGCCGCCGTCGCCCTTGGCGAGGAACTCGAGGTTGTCGTCGAGCGCGCCCATCCACGGGCCCATCTTCTCTTCCTCGGTGCCGGGCAGGAAGCCGATGTCCTCGCCCACGCTCACCGTGGCGCGAGTCATGATGATCTCGGTGTAGCGCCGGTCGTCGAGCACCTGCGTGAGGCCCGAGGCGAGCGCCATCAGCGTCTTGCCGGTGCCTGCGGTGCCGGTGAGCGTGACGAAGTCGACTTCCGGGTCCATGAGCAGGTTCATCGCGAAGTTCTGCTCGCGGTTGCGGGTGTTCACGCCCCAGACCGCATTCTTGCCCGAGCTGTAGTCCTTGAGGGTCTTGAACACCGCGGTCTTGTCGCGGATCTCGGTGACGCGCGCGTACATGCTCGGCTCGCCCGGCGCTTCGAAATAGACGAACTGGTTGATGTAGAGGTTGGGCACCAGCGGACCGCTGACCCGGTAGAAAGTGTTGCTGCCGCTTTGCCAGCTCTCGACCGTCTTGCTCTGGCGCGTCCAGAAGTCGGCCGGCAGCGCGAGCGAGCCCGCATAGAGCAGGTCGCCGTCTTCCAGCGTCTTGTCGTTCTGGTAGTCGTCGGCGGCCAGGCCCAGGGCGCGCGCCTTGACGCGCATGTTGATGTCCTTGGACACCAGCACCACTTCCTGCTTCGGGCGGCCGGGCTGGTCATTGGCGTAGAGGTCGCGCAAGGCCTGCACCACGCCGAGGATCTGGTTGTCGGCCTTGCCCTGGGGCAGGCTGATCGGCAGCGCATAGTCGAGCGGCGCGGTCTGGAAGAACAGCTTGCCGCCGGCCTCGCGATGGCCGGTGGTGTCGAGCTTCAGGCCCTTGGCGATGTCGGCGTCCTGGGCGGCGGCCAGCGCATCGAGCGTGCGGCTGGTCTGGCGGCCGTTGCGGGCCACTTCCGTGGTGCCCTTCTTGTGGCCGTCCAGTTCCTCGAGCACGATCATCGGCAGGAAGATGTCGTGCTCCTCGAAGCGGAACAGGCACATCGGATCGTGCAGCAGCACATTGGTGTCGAGCACGAAGAGCTTGGCCGGGCCGTTGGATTTGCTGCGCTTGGGCCGCGCCGGAGCCTGCGGCGCTGCAACTTGCTGCTGCTGCGGTGCAGGCGCATGGATGGCGGGTGCCGGCGCCTCGGACTCCCGGCGTGCGGCGGGCTGCTGCCGCTGTCCGCGGGAAGGTGCGGGTTTGGCTTTCGCGCGGATCGGCTGCGCCTCGACGCCGCCGCCTACCGCATCGGCGGCATGGCGGTCGAACAATTCCAGCGGCTGGGAGGAGCCGCTCGACGATGCCGAATCGGTACGCGATTCGCCCGAGCGGCGCGATCCCCTGTGCGAGGAGCGGGCGGGTGCATCGTGCGCATCCGGCGAGAGCAATGCGGCGCGTTTCGTGGGGGCGGGAGGCAATGGCATGTGTCAGGTCGCTCGCAGGAAGTGGAAACCAGAAAACGAAAAAGCCGCCTGTAGACCAAGGCGGCTTTGTTCGGGGGATGCGGTCGTGGAGCTCAACGGCATGAGGCCATTATGCACACCGGCGGTGACGCGTCTCGCGCTCTTTGCAAAGTCCGTTGGACATTTCCCACGGCGGGATGCAAAAGCGCACAGACGGCGCTTCTTGTAACGCTCAGGCGGCCTTCTTGAGGGCCTTGACGGCCTTGAGCACGTCGTCGACGTGGCCCGGGACCTTGAGGCCGCGCCATTCGGCCTTGAGGATGCCGTCGGCACCGATCAGGAAGGTGCTGCGCTCGATGCCCTTGACCTTCTTGCCGTACATGATCTTGTTCTTGACCACGCCGAACATGTGGCACATCTTTTCTTCGGTATCGGCGATGAGTTCGAACGGGAGTTCGAGCTTGGCCTTGAACTCGTCGTGCGACTTCATGTTGTCGCGGGACACGCCGAACACGGTGGCGCCAGCCTTTTCGAAGTCCTTGTAACGGTCGCGAAACTGCATGGCTTCGGTCGTGCAACCCGGAGTGTTATCTTTCGGGTAAAAATACATGACCAGCACGTGGCCGAGGTGAGAGGTATTCGAGACTTTCAGTCCGCCCGTGGCGTTGGCGTCGAATTCAGGAATGGGTTTGTTGACAACGATCGCCATGAAACTTGTTTTCTCCGTTGGTTTCCATTGACCGGGGCGCTTTTCAGCACACTCGACGAATGGAGGATTGGTCGTTGCTAACTGGAGCAGCAGGCCTGTTCGCAACCCGGTATTTTACCCCGAAAAGCCTTCTCTCACCGCTCGGGCGGTTCCACGAGGAGGGCGGCTATCACGTGGCGGCCTTCGCCGGCCAGGATGTTGTAGGTGCGGCAGGCGGCGGGGGTGTCCATGGTCTCCACGCCGGTGCGCCTGGCCATCAGGGGCTGGAGCCAGGCGGGCTGCGGGAACCGGATGCGTGATCCGCTTCCAAAAATGACCAATTCCGCGCCAAGCGACGCAAGCTGGGCGAAATGCTCGGGCCCGAGCTGGTCGAAACGGGTGCAGTTCCATTCGAAGCGCTCGCCGCGGGAGCCCACCACCACGCTGCCCTCGACCTTTTCATTGTTGATTGCGACCCACCCGGGGCCGTGCGCGGTAAGGGACTGGGCGTCGGATTTGTCGGGCTGGAGCTTCATCGGGGCACTGGGAACTGTGGTCAAATTATAGGTTTTCCCAGTGACACGAGGCCTTCCAGGGCCTTTCGACCTCGAGTAGTAACCCGCGCCCGGGAGGGCCCTTTGAAGCAGTTCAAGAAATCGGCCAAGCTGGCCAACGTGCTCTACGACATCCGCGGCCCGATCATGGACGCCGCGAAGCAGATGGAGGAAGAGGGCCAGAAGATCATCAGGCTCAACATCGGCAACCTGGCCGTGTTCGGCTTCGACGCGCCGGAAGAAGTCCAGCAGGACATGATCCGCAACCTGCCGGGGTCGGCGGGTTATTCGGACAGCAAGGGCATCTTCGCGGCCCGCAAGGCGGTGATGCACGAGACCCAGAAGCAGGGTGTTGCAGGGGTCACGCTCGAGGACATCTACCTGGGCAACGGCGCGAGCGAACTGATCGCCATGGCCACCAACGCGCTGCTGAACGACGGCGACGAAATGCTGCTGCCGGCCCCCGACTATCCGCTGTGGACGGCCGCCTCGAGCCTCTCGGGCGGCAAGCCGGTGCACTACCTCTGCGACGAAGCCAACGGCTGGATGCCCGACCTGGACGACATCCGCGCCAAGATCACGCCCCGCACCAAGGGCATCGTGGTCATCAACCCCAACAACCCGACCGGTGCGCTCTATTCCGACGAACTGCTCAAGAGCATCGTTGCCATTGCGCGCGAGCACCACCTGGTGATCTTCGCCGACGAGGTCTACGACAAGGTGCTGTACGACGGCGTCAGGCACACCGCGATCGCGAGCCTGTCGACCGACGTGCTCACGCTGACCTTCAACTCGCTGTCCAAGAGCTACCGCTCGTGCGGCTACCGCGCGGGCTGGCTGGTGGTTTCGGGCGACAAGGCGCGGGCGCAGGACTACATCGAGGGCCTGAACATGCTCTCGAACATGCGCCTGTGCGCCAACGTGCCCGGACAGTGGGCCATCCAGACCGCGCTCGGCGGCTACCAGAGCATCAACGACCTGGTCGGCGACGGCGGCCGCCTGCGGCGCCAGCGCGACCTGGCCTACGAGCTCATCACGGCCATTCCGGGCGTGAGCTGCGTCAAGCCGAGCGCCGCGCTCTACATGTTCCCCAAGCTCGATCCCAAGGTCTATCCCATCGAGGACGACCGCCAGTTCTTCCTCGAGCTTCTGAGGGAAACCAAGGTGATGCTGGTGCAGGGCACGGGCTTCAACTGGGCCACGCCGGATCACTTTCGCATCGTGTTCCTGCCCCACGAGGACGACCTGCGCGAAGCGATCAACCGCATCGCCAGGTTCCTGGAGCTGTACCGCCTGCGCAGCAAGTCGCACTCATGAACCCTGCCCGCATCGCTGCCGCCGCGGCGCTGTTGTTCGCCGCGTTTTCCGCAGGTGCGGCCGGTGCTGCCGGCCAGGAGGGCGCCTCGTTCTCGCACAACGACTGGGAACTGGCCTGCGACAACACCCGCACCTGTCGCGCCGCCGGCTACCAGGTGGAAGGCGGCGAGGGCTCGGACCCGGTGTCGATGCTCATCACCCGCAAAGCGGGTCCGGGCACCCCGATCGAAATCGACCTGCAGACCGGCGGCGAGACGGCCGCCAAGGGGCCGGTGCGGTTCAAGGTCGGCAAGGCCACCTTGTCCGGACTCAAGGACGGCTCCGTTAGCCTCGACCAGGGCCAGGTCCGCACCGTGCTTCCCGAACTGCTCAAGAGCGACGATGCCACGCTCACGGACCGCAGCGGACAGAAGTGGGTCCTCTCGCTCGCCGGTCTCAATGCTGTGCTGCTGAAGATGGACGAGGTGCAGGGCCGTGTCGGCACCCCGGGCGCACTGGTGCGCCGCGGCGGCAAGCCTGAATCCTCGGTGCTGCCGCCTGCGCCGGCTCCCGTCGTGAAAGTGGTCGTGCCGCCGAAGGCCCGCCCCGGCGACGACGCTCTGGCCGTGCGCATCTTCCCGTCGCTGAAGCAGGACGGCGCCAAGGACGCTTGCAACAACCACGACGACTTCAACGCCAAGTCGCTGGCCGTCTCGCGCCTGACCGACCGCAAGGTGCTGCTGTCCTTCGGTTGCGGAATGGGCGCCTACAACTACTCCAGCCTGCTCTGGATCGCGAACGACAAGCCGCCCTATGCGCCCGTTGCCATCGGGGCCAACGGCGACTTCGACGAGAAGGACGGCAGCGTCACTTCCTCCATGAAAGGCAGGGGCATCGGCGACTGCTGGTCGAGCGAGACCTGGCGCTTCGACGGCAGGGACTTCGTGCGCACCGCCGCCGCGGGCGACGGCATGTGCCGCGGCTTCGCAGGCGGTGCCTGGAGCCTGCCGCGCTATGTCACCCGCGTGGAGCTTTCCGAGCCGTCCGCCACCCCATCCAAACCATGAACGCGACTCTCCCAATGAAACCCATCCAAGTAGGCCTGCTCGGCGCAGGCACGGTCGGCAGCGGCACCTTCAAGGTGCTGCTGCGCAATCAGGAAGAAATCAAGCGCCGCGCAGGCCGGGGCATCGAGATCACGATGGTGGCCGACCTAGACGCGGCGCGTGCGCGCGAAGTGGCCGGAGAAGGCGTGAAGGTGGTTGCCGACGCACGCGAAGTCATCGCCAACCCGGACATCGACATCGTCATCGAGCTCATCGGCGGCTACGGCGTTGCGAGGCAGCTGGTGCTCGAGGCCATTGCGGCCGGCAAGCACGTGGTCACGGCCAACAAGGCGCTGCTTGCGGTGCATGGCACCGAGATCTTCGCGGCTGCACATGCCAAGGGCGTGATGGTGGCTTTCGAGGCCGCGGTGGCCGGCGGCATCCCGATCATCAAGGCGCTGCGCGAGGGCCTCACGGCCAACAGCATCCAGTGGCTGGCCGGCATCATCAACGGCACCACCAATTTCATCCTGTCCGAGATGCGCGACAAGGGGCTCGACTTCGCCACCGTGCTCAAGGAGGCCCAGCGCCTGGGCTATGCCGAGGCCGACCCCACCTTCGACATCGAGGGCGTCGATGCCGGTCACAAGGTCACGCTGATGAGCGCCATTGCCTTCGGCATTCCGGTGCAGTTCGACAAGGCGCACATCGAGGGCATCACCAAGCTGGCGGCGCAGGACATCAAGTACGCCGAACAGCTCGGCTACCGCATCAAGCTGCTCGGCATCACCAAGCGCACTGCGCAGGGCATCGAGCTGCGCGTGCACCCCTCGCTCGTGCCGTCGAAGCGGCTGCTTGCGAACGTCGAAGGCGCCATGAACGCCGTCGTGGTGCATGGCGATGCCGTGGGCACCACGCTGTACTACGGCAAGGGCGCGGGCAGCGAGCCGACCGCCAGCGCGGTGATTGCCGACCTCGTCGACATCACGCGCCTGCACACGGCCGACGCTGCGCACCGCGTGCCGCACCTGGCCTTCCACCCTGATGCCATGAGCGACCTGAAGGTGCTGCCGATGGCCGAGGTGGTCACCAGCTACTACCTGCGCCTGCGCGTGGCCGACCAGGCCGGCGTGCTCGCCAAGGTCACAGGCCTGCTGGCCACCGCGGGCATCAGCATCGACGCCGTGCTGCAGCGCGAAGCCGACGAAGTGGGCGGGGAAGGCTCGACCCAGACCGACCTGATCATCCTCACGCACGATGCTCGCGAGGGCACGGTGAATGACGTGCTCGCCGAACTGCAGGCACTGCCCACGGTGCTGCAGCCGATCGTGCGCATCCGCAAGGAAGAGCTGTCCTGAGACGGCGCAAGAGACACAACGTGAACTACCTGAGCACCCGCGGCCACCCCGACCGCAAGCGTTTCTGCGAAATCCTGCTTGAAGGCCTCGCGCCCGATGGTGGCCTGTACCTGCCCGAGCACTATCCGCAGATCGACACCGCCACGCTCGCCAGATGGCGCGAGCTGCCGTATGCGGAACTGGCGTTCGAGATCCTCTCGCTCTACATCGACGACATTCCGCCGGCCGACCTGAAGGCGATCTGCGCCAAGACCTACACGGCCGAAGTGTTCGGCAGCGACGAGATCGTGCCGCTGCGCGAGCTGGAAGACGGCGTGTACCTCGAGGCCCTGTCCAACGGGCCCACGCTGGCCTTCAAGGACATGGCGATGCAGCTGCTGGGCAACCTGTTCGAGTACGAACTGGCCCGCCGCGGCGCCGAGCTCAACATCCTGGGCGCCACCAGCGGCGACACCGGCAGCGCGGCCGAGTACGCCATGCGCGGCAAGAAGGGCGTGCGCGTCTTCATGACCTCGCCCGATGGCCGCATGAGCCCTTTCCAGCAGGCGCAGATGTTCAGCCTGCAGGACCAGAACATCCACAACATCGCCATCAGCGGCGTGTTCGACGACTGCCAGGACATCGTCAAGGCGGTGTCGAACGACCTGGGCTTCAAGCGCAAGTACCGCATCGGCACGGTCAACTCGATCAACTGGGCGCGGCTGCTCGCGCAAGTCGTCTACTACTTCGCCGGCTACTTCCAGGCCACGGCCAGCAACGACAAGCCCGTGAGCTTCACCGTCCCGTCGGGCAACTTCGGCAACGTCTGCGCGGGCCATGTGGCGCGCATGATGGGCCTGCCGATCCAGACGCTGGTGGTCGCCACCAACGAGAACGACGTGCTCGACGAGTTCTTTCGCACCGGCATCTACCGCGTGCGCGCGGCGGCCGATACGCACGAGACCTCGAGCCCCTCGATGGACATCAGCAAGGCCAGCAACTTCGAGCGCTTCGTGTTCGACCTGGTGGGTCGCGATGCCGGCAAGCTGCGCTCGCTGTTCGTGGACGAACTGGGGCGCCACGGCCGTTTCGACCTGAGCGCCGATCCCGCGTTCCGGCAGGCCGCGGAGCGCTTCGGCTTCAAGAGCAGCCGCAGCACGCACGCCGACCGCCTGGCCACCATCCGCGACACCGACAAGCGCTTTGCCACGCTGGTCGATCCGCACACGGCCGACGGCCTCAAGGCCGCGCGCGAACACCTCGCGCCCGGCGTGCCGATGGTGGTGCTCGAGACCGCGCTGCCGATCAAGTTTGCCGCCACGCTGGTGGAAGCGCTGGGCCACGAGCCCGCGCGCCCGGCCAGGTTCGAAGGCATCGAGGCGCTGCCCAAGCGGGTCGTCAAGCTGCCGGCCGATGCCGAGGCCGTGAAGGCCTACATCGCGCAGAACTGTGACTGACGACCCTTGCCGCATGCCGCGCCCTGCAGCGGCTGCCCCGCACATGCATTCGGCGGCCGCATAGACGGGCGCCACAGGAACTCGACATGAAGGTGATCGGCTTTTCCGGGTATTCGGGTTCGGGCAAGACCACGCTGGTCGAGCGCCTGATTCCCGTGCTCAAGCTCCATGGCCAGCGCGTGTCGGTGGTCAAGCATGCGCACCACAAGTTCGACATCGACCATCCGGGCAAGGACACCTACCGCCATCGCGAAGCGGGGGCCTTCGAGGTGGTGGTGGCGTCGGACAAGCGGCTCGCACTGATCCGCGAATTCGAGCAGCCCGCACAGCTGTCGGTGCACGACCTCATCGCCGAGCTACATGACGGCGTCGACTGGGTGCTGGTCGAGGGCTTCAAGCACAGCGACCTGCTCAAGATCGAGGTCTGGCGCGCCCCCGAGGACGGCAAGCCGCCCCGGCCCTCGCAGTACATCGAGGACGCCTTCGTGACCGCCATTGCCACCGACGCGCCCGCGAGCCTGCCGGTGCCCACCAGCCTGCCGCTGTTCGACCTCGACGACATCGAGGGCATCGCGCAGTGGTTGATCGACAGCGCAAGCCGCTTCGAATACAACCCCGAACACCATGGCTGATTCCGTGCCCTCCTCGCGCCCGCCGCTGATGGCGCTCGACGAAGCCCTTGCGAGCCTGCTCGCCAAGGCGCTGCCGAAGCTGCCCGCCGAAAGCATTGCGACCTTCGATGCGGACGGCCGCGTGCTCGCGCAGGACATCGTCTCCGCGCTCACCGTGCCGCCGCGCGACAACAGCTCGATGGACGGCTATGCGGTGCGCGTGGCCGACTGCGCCGCGCCGGGCGCCGTGCTGCAGGTCGCGCAGCGCATTCCCGCGGGCACCGTGGGCACGCCGCTGGCGGCCGGCACCGCGGCGCGCATCTTCACCGGCGCCCAGATTCCCGAGGGCGCCGACGCCATCGTGATGCAGGAAGACACCCAGGCCGTGCCGCAGGAGGGCACGCTCGGCGCGGTGCGCATCGGCATCGTTCCCGCGGCCGGCCAATGGATTCGCCGGGCCGGAGAAGACGTGGCCGCCGGCGACGTGGTGCTGCGCCAGGGCGAGCGCCTGACGCCCGCCGCGCTCGGGCTCGCCGCCAGCGTGGGTTTCGACCGGCTCCAGGTGGCCCGGCGGCCGCGCGTCGCACTGCTGTCCACCGGCGACGAACTGGTGATGCCCGGCGAGGTTGCGCCCGAAGCCATGAAGCCCGGCGCGATCTACAACTCCAACCGCTTCTTCATGCGCGCCTTGCTGCACCGGCTCGGCTGCGAGGTGAACGACCTGGGCATCGTGCCCGACAGGCGCGAAGCCACCATCGAGGCGCTGCGCGGTGCGGCCGAGACCAGCGACCTGATCATCACCACCGGCGGCGTGTCGGTGGGCGAGGAAGACCACATCAAGGCCGCGGTGCAGGCGCTCGGCGAGCTGCAGCTGTGGTCGCTCTCGATGAAGCCCGGCAAGCCCTTTGCCTACGGGTCGATCCCAAGGTCCGGAGGCGAAGCGCAAGGGCGCTGCCACATCACGGGACTGCCCGGCAACCCCGTGTCCAGCTTTCTGACCTTTCTGTTGCTCGTGCGACCGTTCCTGCTGACGCTGCAGGGTGCCACGCGCGTGGCGCCCGAGCCCGTGCAGATGCGCGCCGATTTCGACTGGCCGCGCGCCGACCGCCGCCGCGAGTTCCTGCGCGCGCGCCGCAACGCCGCCGGCGGGCTCGACCTGTTCGCCAACCAGAGCTCGGGGGTGCTGACCTCGATGGTCTGGGGCGACGGCGTCGTCGACAACCCGCCCAGCCAGATCATCCAGGCCGGCGATATGGTGAATTTCATCCCTCTGGCCTCGCTGCTGGCCTGACCGAAGCTGCCCATGAAGGTCCAGATCCGTTACTTCGCCTCCGTGCGCGAGGCACTCGACACCGGCGGCGAAACCGTCGACACCGGTGCCGCCACGCTGGCCGCGCTGCGCGACGAACTCATCGCACGCGGCGGTGCATATGCCACGGCGCTGGCGCGCGGCAAGGCCGTGCGCATGGCGCTCGACCAGGCCATGAGCGACGAGGCGGCCGCGCTGCGCGAAGGCTGCGAGGTCGCCTTCTTCCCCCCCGTTACGGGCGGCTGAGCCGCGCGTCCAGCGCCACCAGGCGCTCGCGCAAGGCGTCGGACGCGCGGGTCATCGGCGAGCGCAACTCGTCGCGCATCGATCCATCGTGCGCCAGCAGCGCCTTGAGCGGCCCGGGGTTCGGTTCGGCAAACAGCATTTCGATCAGCGGCTGCAGCGGCTGCCATTCGGCGCGCGCCTGTGCCAGCCGGTTCTCGGCCAGGAGGCGCAGCACCTGCACGAAGCGCCGCGTCTGCACATGCCCGCTCGCCGCGATGGCGCCCACGCCGCCCTCGGCCACCGTGCCGAAGATCTGGTGGTCTTCGCCCGAGAGCACCTGGAGCCGGCCGTCGGCAATCACGGCGCGCGTCTTGGTCATGTCGCCGCCGCAGTCCTTGATGCCGCGGATGCGCGGGTGTTCGGCCAGCGCCAGCAGCGTTTCGCGCGTGAGCGTTGCGCCGGTGCGGTAGGGAATGTCGTAGACCAGCACCGGTGCGGCGCTGGCGTCGGCAATGGCGCGGAACCATTCGAGCAAGCCGGCCTGCGAGGGCCGGATGTAGTGCGGCGCGGGCACCAGCAGCCCCGCCAGCGGCCGTTCGGCGAGCCGGCGCACCCAGGCCGTGGTCTTGCCCAGGTGGTAACCGGACAGGCCCATGACGATCGGCCGCCCTTCGGCGGTGGCCTGAACCGTATCGAACGCGGCGAGCTGTTCGGTTTCGTCGAGCGCGGCGGCCTCGCCGGTCGAGCCGCAGACCACGAAGCCGGCCACGCCGTCGCCGGCGAGCCGGCGGGTCAGCGCCGAGAGTGCGGCATGGTCGACCGCGCCGCCCCGGAACGGCGTGACAAGGGGAATCCAGAGGCCCGAGAAATCAGGGCTGGAAGAGGAGGGGATGGATGGTTGCGGCACGCAGGCTTCCTTGCGGGAATCGACCGATGGAAAAGAACCATCGTCCGATGCGCGCGCAACCCAGTGGGGGCCAAGGCCTTGGCAGGTTCCGTCGCTCATCCGACGACGGAACCGCAGCTCCGGTCAGACGAGCTTTGGTTTTTTGGCTTTGCTGCCCTGGCGCGCACGGGTGCCTTCGGTGTGCGAGGGCACTGTGAAGAGCATGGCGGGGCGGGGCATTGCCGAAGTCTAGCGCGATGCCACAATCCCGGCATGAGTGGTTCACGCGTTTCGATCCAGACAGCCGATTTCGACCTGGGACAGGAGGTCGCCGCGTTGCGTGCCGGCGACAAGCGCGTGGGCGCAGTCTGCAGCTTCGTCGGCACCGTGAGGGATCGCAACGACGGCAGCACCATCGCCTCGATGGAGCTCGAGCACTACCCCGGCATGACCGAGAAGGCCATCGAGGCCATGATCGACGAGGCGCACAAGCGCTTCGACATCCTGGGTGCGCGCGTGATCCACCGCGTGGGCCTGCTGCAGCCGCTCGACCAGATCATGATGGTGGCGGTGGTCTCTGCCCACCGCGGCCAGAGCTTCGAGGCCTGTGAGTTCCTGATGGACTACCTCAAGACCCAGGCGCCATTCTGGAAAAAGGAACAGACGCCCGAAGGCGCCCGCTGGGTGGATGCGCGCGTCAGCGACGACGCCGCACTGGCGCGCTGGGGCATCACCGCCCCCAACGCCTGATCAGAGGGGCTTGAAGCCGCTCGACTGGATGATGCGTTCCCAGGTCTGCGTATAGCTGCGCACGCGGCCTGCGAACTGGCCCTGCGGCTCGTAGCCGACCGTCAGTCCCATGGTCGTGAGCTTCTGCTTCACGTCGGGCATGGCCAGCACCTTTTGCAGCGCCTCGCCGTACTTGTCGATGATCGGCTGCGGTGTGCCCACGGGCGCGAAGATGCCGTAGTAGGGCAGGTCTTCCAGGTTCGAGAAGCCCAGCTCGGTGAAGGTGGGCACGTTCGGCAGCACGGCCTGGCGCTTGGCGCCGATGGAGGCGACGATGCGCACCTTGCCGGCCTTGTGGTTCTCGATGAAGTCGGGCACCGAGGCGATGCCGGCCGTGATCTGGTTGCCCAGCATGTCCGCCGTCATCGGCGCGCTGCCGCGGTAGGGCGCGGGCTGCACGTCGATCTTGTATTTTTCCGAGATCATCTTCACCAGGAACTCAGGGATAGAGGCGGGCGCTGGAATGCCGATGGTTTCCTTGCCGCCGCGCTGGGTGCGAACCCACTTCACGTATTCGTCGATGCTCTTGGCCGGCGTGCCGCCCGAGACCGCCAGCACGTTGGCAAAGGTGGCGAATCCGGCCACGGGCACGAAGTCGGTCGCGGGGTTGAAGCCCGGGTTCTTCACCACCTGCGGCAGGATGGAGATCGAATGGTCATGGGAGATGAACAGCGTATGGCCGTCGGCCGGGGCCGCCTTGAGCGCCTGCGCCGCGATCTGTCCGCCGGCGCCGGCGCGGTTTTCCACCACCACCGGCACGCCCAGCACGTCCTTGAGTTTTTCGCCCAATGTGCGTGCAATGGCGTCCGTGCCGGCACCGGCCGGAAAACCGACCAGCAGGCGGATGGGCGTGCCTTGCGCCTGCGCAAGACCCGAGAGGCCCATGGCCGCTAAAAAGAGACCGACGCCGAGCGCCCGGCGAACCGGATGGGCGCGCTGCATTGAAAAAACCATGATCGACTCCATTCGAAAAATGAGCGGGCACGGTGCAATAGCCGTGCCCGAAGCGCCGGACGCCTTGAATCGCGCCCGAACAGTCCTATTTTGAGTGCAGGAATACCACCATGCGACAAGACAAACTCACCACCAAGTTCCAGGAAGCACTGAGCGACGCCCAGACGCTCGCGCTCGGCAACGACAACGCCTACATCGAGCCGGCCCACCTGCTGGCCGCGATGCTGCGCCAGGAGGACGGCCCGCGCGCCCTGCTGGAGCGCGCCGGCGTCAACGTGCCGGGCCTCGCGAAGGCGGCCGAGGCGGCCATCAAGAAGCTGCCGCAGGTACAGGGGCACGACATCGTCCAGGTCGGCCCCGAACTCGGCAAGCTGCTGCAGGCCACGGAAAAAGAAGCCATCAAGCGCAACGACCAGTTCATTGCGGGCGAACTCTTCCTGCTGGCCGTGGCCGACAGCAAGTCGGACATCGGCAGGATCGCCAAGGAAAACGGCCTCGGCCGCAAGTCGCTCGAAGCTGCCATCGACGCCGTGCGCGGCGGTCAGGGCGTGAACAGCGCCGACGCCGAGGGCCAGCGCGAAGCCCTCAAGAAATACTGCATCGACCTCACCGAGCGGGCCCGCCTCGGCAAGCTCGACCCCGTCATCGGCCGCGACGAGGAAATCCGCCGCGCCATCCAGGTGCTGCAGCGCCGCACCAAGAACAACCCGGTGCTCATCGGCGAACCCGGCGTGGGCAAGACCGCCATCGTCGAGGGCCTGGCGCAGCGCATCGTCGCGGGCGAAGTGCCCGACTCGCTCAAGGGCAAGCGGGTGCTGTCGCTCGACATGGCCGCGCTGCTGGCGGGCGCCAAGTACCGCGGCGAGTTCGAAGAGCGCCTGAAGACCGTGCTGAACGAACTGGCCAAGGACGAAGGCCAGACCATCGTCTTCATCGACGAGCTTCACACCATGGTGGGCGCCGGCAAGGCCGAGGGCGCCATGGACGCGGGCAACATGCTCAAGCCCGCGCTCGCGCGCGGCGAGCTGCACTGCGTGGGCGCCACCACGCTCGACGAATACCGCAAGTACATCGAGAAGGACGCCGCGCTGGAGCGCCGCTTCCAGAAGATCCTCGTGGGCGAGCCCAGCGTGGAGGCCACCATCGCCATCCTGCGCGGCCTGCAGGAGAAGTACGAGGTGCACCACGGCGTGCAGATCACCGACCCGGCCATCGTGGCCGCGGCCGAACTGAGCGACCGCTACATCACCGACCGCTTCCTGCCCGACAAGGCCATCGACCTGATCGACGAGGCCGCGGCCAAGATCAAGATCGAGATGGACTCCAAGCCCGAGGTCATGGACCGGCTCGACCGCCGCCTGATCCAGCTGCAGATCGAGCGCGAAGCCGTGCGCCGCGAAAAGGACGAAGCCTCGCAGAAGCGCTTCGGCCTGATCGAGGACGAGATCGGGCGCCTGCAGAAGGAGATCGCCGACTACGACGAAATCTGGCAGGCCGAGAAGGCGCAGGCGCAGGGCAGCGCGAAGATCCGCGAGGACATCGACAAGATCAAGTTCGAGATCGAGGAATGGAAGCGCAAGGGCGACTTCAACAAGCTCGCCGAGCTGCAGTACGGCCAGCTGCCGGCGCTGGAGAAGCGCCTGCGCGAGGCCGAGGAAAGCGAGGCGAGCAAGGGCAAGTCCAGCGCGCCCACGCTGCTGCGCACGCAAGTGGGCTCCGAGGAAATTGCCGAGGTCGTGGCGCGCGCCACCGGCATTCCGGTCGCCAAGCTGATGCAGGGCGAGCGCGACAAGCTGCTGGTGATGGAAGACAAGCTGCACGAGCGCGTCGTGGGCCAGGACGAGGCCATCGGTGCGGTCGCCAATGCGATCCGCCGCTCGCGCTCGGGCCTGAGTGATCCGAACCGCCCGACCGGCTCGTTCCTGTTCCTCGGCCCGACGGGCGTGGGCAAGACCGAGCTGTGCAAGGCGCTCGCGGGCTTCCTGTTCGACAGCGAAGACCACCTGATCCGCATCGACATGAGCGAGTTCATGGAGAAGCACTCGGTCGCCCGCCTGATCGGCGCGCCGCCGGGCTACGTGGGCTACGAGGAGGGCGGCTACCTGACCGAAGCCGTGCGCCGCAAGCCCTACAGCGTGGTGCTGCTCGACGAGGTCGAGAAGGCCCACCACGACGTGTTCAACGTGCTGCTGCAGGTGCTCGACGATGGCCGCCTCACGGACGGCCAGGGCCGCACCGTGGACTTCAAGAACACCGTGATCGTGATGACCAGCAACATCGGCTCGCCGATCATCCAGTCGATGGTGGGCCGGCCCGCCGAGGAGATCAAGGAAGCGGTGTGGGACGAGCTCAAGAACTACTTCCGCCCCGAGTTCCTGAACCGCATCGACGAGACCGTGGTGTTCCATGCGCTCGACGCGAAGAACATCGAATCGATCGCCGCGATCCAGCTCAAGGTGCTGCAGGCGCGGCTCGCGAAGATGGACCTGGGCCTGGAAGTGTCGCCCGCGGCGCTGGCCGAGATTGCCAAGGTCGGCTTCGACCCGGTGTTCGGCGCGCGGCCGCTCAAGCGCGCGATCCAGCAGCGCATCGAGAATCCGCTCTCGAAGCTGCTGCTCGACGGCAGCTTCGGGCCGAAGGACACCATCGAGGTGAATACCGACCCGATCCGGACCCCCGGCCAGTTCTCGTTCACCAGGGCCGGGGAACCATCGGAGGCCGTTGCGGCCTAAAGTCGGATGATGAACTTCATTTTTCGCGTCATTCTTCTGCTCCTGGGGCTGGTCTTCGCGGCCAGCCTGGCGGTGGCGGTCATGTTGCTGGCGGCCGTGTGGGGCGTTCGCTACGCCTGGGGGCGGATCACGGGCAAGCCCGTGACGCCCTGGATGGCCTCGATGGGCGGGCGCTTCAACCCGCGTTCGGGCTTCGAGCGTTTTCGCAATGCGGCACAGCCGGCCGGGCCGAGCGCCGCCGATGTGGCCAATGCGCGTGCGCGCGGCGAGTCGGTGCGCAGCCCGCTGTCGCTGCGCACCGCAGGCGACGTGACCGACGTGCGGGCCCGGCCTGCGCGCGGCGAGTAAAACGCGCTGCGGGTCAGGCGCGGTACAGCGCCTCGATCTCTTCGGCGTAAGCCTTGTAGATGCTGGAGCGCCGCACCTTCATGGTTGCGGTGACTTCGCCGTCGTCGTGGTCCAACTCTTTTGTGAGCAGGTGAAAACGCCGGATCTGCGACACCTGCGCGAGCCTGTCGTTGCCGCGTGAAATTTCCGATTCGATCAGCGCGCGCACCCGCGGCTCTTCCACCAGAGAGCGGAAGTGCGTGAACGGAATGCGCTCGGCCTCAGCCCACTTGCCCACCGTTTCGTAGTCGATCTGCAGCAGCGCGCCGACGAACTTGCGTCCGTCCGCCACCACGATGCATTCCTTGATGAAGGGACTGCCCTTCATGGTGTTCTCGATCTCCGAGGGCGTGAGGTTCTTGCCGCCGGCCGTGATCATGATGTCCTTCAGGCGGTCGATGATGCGCAGCTGGCCATCCTCTTCGCGCACCACGTCGCCGGTGTAGAGCCAGCCTTCGCGGATCGACGCGGCCGTGGCCTCGGGGTTCTTGTAGTACCCCTCGAACACCATCTCGCCGCGCACCAGCAGTTCGCCCGCTTCGCCGATGCGGTGCTCGGTGCCCAGCGTCGGCGGGCCGACCGTGCCGATCCTCACGGCATCGCTGCGGTGGCCGGCGATCATGCCGGTCGATTCGGTGAGGCCGTACACCTCCACCAGCGGCACGCCCAGCGTGCGGAAGAAGCGCACCACGTCGGCCGGAATCGGCGCCGCGCCGGTGAGTGCGACGCGCGCGCGCCGCAGGCCGATGAAGTTCTGCAGCGCGCGCAGCACCGTCCAGTAGTACAGGGAGAAACGGCCGCGCTCGGCCAGTGTCCAGGCGCTGCGCGGCTTCTCGGCCAGCGGCGCGCAAGCCGCGAGCGCGCGGTGGAACAGCGCGCGCTGCAGCCGGCCCGCCTCCTGCATCTTGATGCTGATGCCCGCATGCAGCTTCTCCCAGATGCGCGGCACGCCAAGGAACATGGTGGGCGCCACTTCGCGCAGGTCTTCCTGCACGGTGCGGATCGATTCGCCGAAGTTCACCTGCGAGCCCAGGTAGACCGGCACGAAGGCCGTGAGCATCTGCTCGGCCACGTGGCACAGCGGCAGGTACGAAAGATGCGTGGTGTCGCCGTCGAGCGACAGCCGCTCGACGATGCCGGGCACCACGCCGCGGATGTTGCGGTACGAGATCATCGCGCCCTTGGGCTTGCCGGTGGAACCCGAGGTGTAGATCATCAGGCCGATGTCGGCGAGCGTCTGGCGTTGCAGGGCGGCTTCGATCAGCGCGTCGCCCTCGCGTGCGTGCACCTCGGCGCCGGCCTGTTCCACTTCGGCAAAGGTTGCGATGAGTCCGCGCACTTCGGGCGGATAGCTCGCCAGGCCCTTGGTCTCGATCACGACGATCTTGCGCAGGCGCGGCAGCTGGCCGATGGCCTCGAGCACCTTGTCGGTCTGCTCCTGGTCTTCGCAGACGATCACCTCGATGTCTGCATGGCCGACCACGTAGGCCACTTCGTTGCTCGGGCTGGTCGGGTAGACGCCGACGGTCACGGCGCCGATCAGGCCGGCGCCCATCTGCGCGAGCAACCACTCGACGCGGTTCTCGGAGACCACGCCGAGATGCCCGCCCGGCGCCAGGCCCATCGCACGCAGGCCGAGGCCGAAGCGGGATGCGCGGCGCAGGTAGCCGGCCCAGTCCAGCGGATGCCAGATGCCGAAGTCCTTCTGGCGGATCGCGATGCGTTGGGGCCGCAAGCGCGCCTGCTCGCGCAGCATCTGCGGCAATGTCAGCGAGGGAAGCGCAGCATCGGTCATGAGAGCCAGCGCTTGCGGCGCTTGTAGTGCTTGAGCGCGCGAAAGCTGCGCGACTCGCCGCTGCCGCCCACGCCCAGGTAGAACTCGCGCACGTCGGGGTCGGCCGCGAGCCGCTCGGCGCTGCCGTCGATCACGACCTTGCCGCTTTCCATGATGTAGCCGGTATGGGCAATGGCCAGTGCCACGCTCGCGTTCTGCTCCACCAGCAGCATCGAGGTCCCGCGCTCGGCGTTGATGCGCGCGATGATCGTGAAGATGTCTTCCACCAGCCTGGGCGAGAGGCCCAGGGAGGGTTCGTCGAGCAGGATGAGCTTGGGCTGCGCGACCAGCGCGCGGCCGATGGCCAGCATCTGCTGCTCGCCGCCCGAGAGATAGCCCGCGAGGCCCTTGCGGCGTTCGTGCAGGCGCGGGAAGTACGCGTAGACGTCGTCGAAGTTGCGCGGCGGCGCGGGGCCGTCGCGCCCAGTGAGCGCGTAGGTCGCGGCGATCAGATTCTCCTCGACCGTCAGGTCCTCGAACACGCGCCGGCCTTCCATCACATGGCTCAGGCCGCGCCGCACGAGTTGCTGCGGCGCCAGCTGAGCGGTCGGCGCGCCGTCGAACACGATGCGGCCCGCCTCCACCTCGCCGTCTTCCAGCGCGAGCAGGCCCGACACTGCCTTCAGCGTGGTCGACTTGCCCGCCCCGTTGCTGCCGAGCAGCGCCACGATCTGCCCGCGCGGCACGGCCAGCGACAGGCCGCGCAGCACCTGCACGACCTTGTTGTAGACCACCTCGAGGTTGTTGACCTCGAGCACGAGGTCGGGTGCCGTGCGCGCGTCCATCAGTTCAGCGAGATCCAGTCCGATGCCGGCACCATCTTCTGCGCCTTCATGTCGGCCTTGTAGACGCGGCCCACCGGAATCGAGTTGCCCTTGACCGTGATCGGCATGCCAATGAGCCCGCCCGTGTCGAAATCCTTGATGGTGTTGAGCGAGGCCTTCAGGTTCTTGCCGTCCAGCGGCTTGCCCGCATCCAGCGTGCGCCTGACCGCTTCGGTGAACAGCATCGCGGTGAGAAAGCCCTGCGTGTAGGCCGTGCTCTGGTACTCGGGACGCAGCGCACGGATCTTGTCGAGCATCGGCGCCTTGGCCGAGGTGTCGTAGTAGTAGCGGTAGGGCATCACGCCCATGAAGCCGTCGGCGCCTTCGCCCATCTTCATGACGGTGGAGCTGTCCATGGTCCAGAAGGTGCCCATCCACTTGCTGGTCATGCCCATCTGCTTGCCCTGCTGCACGAACTCCGGAATGGGCGCGAGGATGTAGCCGTGGAAGATGGTGTAGTCGGGCGCAGCGCGGCGCAGCTTGATGACTTCGGTCGACACGTCCACGCTGCCCGGCGGCGTCATGAGCTTGACCGGCACGGTGAGGCCCAGCTTCTTGGCGGCGGCTTCGCTGGCTTCGATCGGATCGCGGCCGAATTCGGAATCGGAATACACGAAGGCCACCTTTGCACCCGGCTTTTCCTTGGCGATGTGGCGCAGCAGGATGCCGATCTGCTCGGTGTAGTCGGGACCGACCAGGAACTGGTTCGGGTACTTGGCCGAGTCGTTGAGTTCGGTGGCAAACGAAGCGCCGGCCATGAGGATCTGGCCGTTGCGTTCGAGCTCGGGGTTGATGGTCTTGGAGAAGCCGGTCGAGTCGCCGTAGTAGAGGTTGACCTTGTTCTGGCTCGTGATCTTCTTGAAGGCAGCCACCGACACATCGACCTTGTAGCCCGTGTCTTCCGGCACATAGCGCAGCTTGCGCCCCTTGATGCCGCCCGCGTCGTTGACGATCTTCACGTAGTCGGCGATGCCGGCGTTGATGCCGACGCCTGCGAAGGCGAACACGCCGGTCATCGGGATCGAGCCGCCGATGACGATGTCCTCGTTGCCCTGTGCGTTCGCGAGCGGCACGGCAGTGACTGCAAGGCCGGCCGCGATCAGCAAAGCGCGGCGATGGTGGGAAAGCTTCGGTGTCTTGGGCATGCTTGTCTCCTGGTTCTAGTTGCGAAACGGCCATAGATGGAAGAAGCGGCGGATGCGCCGCCACACTTCTGCGAGCCCGTGCGGCTCGAACACCAGAAATCCGACGATCAGCAGCCCGAACACGACGGTGCGCACGGGCGACAGGAATACGGTCATCTCGACGCCGCCTGGCAGCAGGTCGACCACCAGCTTGAGCAGCTCGGGCACCATGGTCATGAACACCGCGCCGAAGATGCCGCCGAGGATCGTGCCCATGCCGCCGACGATGATCGCGGCCAGGAAGAAGATCGACATCAGGAGCGGAAAGCTCTCCGGCGTGACCACGCGGAAGAAGTAGGCCCAGAGGCCACCCGCCACGCCCGCATAGAACGACGAGAGCCCGAACGACAGCAGCTTGTAGCGCAGCAGCGGAATGCCCAGCACCTCGGCCGAGATGTCGCGGTCGCGGATCGCGATGAAGGCCCGGCCCACACGCGTTCGGAACAGGTTGGCCGCGCCGAGCACCATCAGCAGCATCACGGGCACGATCACCCAGTAGAGCCGGAACGAGGTATCCAGCGGCAGTCCGAAGAACTGCGCCGGCGGCAGCGAGAGGCCCGAAGTGCCGCCCGTGAGCTTGAGGTTGGCGAACAGGAAGTGCGCGATGAACGACGCGGCGATGGTGGCGATGGCGAGGTACAGGCCCTTCACGCGCAGCGAGGGGATGCCGACGACCAGTCCGCCGAGCATGGCGACGATGCCGCCCGCGGCGATGTTGAGCAGGAAGGGCGTGCCGAGCCGCGTCTGCATGATCGCGACGGTGTATGCGCCCAGTCCCATGAACGCTGCCTGCCCCAGGCTCACCAGACCCGTGTAGCCGGTAAGGATGTTGAGGCCCGTCGCGCTCGCCACGTTGATGGCGACCAGGCACGCCAGGTAGAGCCAGTAGTCGCTGGCGATGAATGGGAACAGCACGAGCAGCGCGGCGCCGACCACAAGCCACACCTTCTGGGTGCGCGAGTCGAACAGCGCTGCGTCGGCTGTGTAGCTTTGCTTGAGGGTGCCGATGCGCATGGCTAGAGCCTCTCGATTTCGTGTGTGCCGAAGAGGCCGTATGGCCGCACCATCAGCACGAGCACCAGCACGATGAAGGTCGCAAGCAGCTTGTACTCGCCGCCGAGATAGGCCCCCGCGAGGGCCTCGACCAGCCCGATGAAGAGGCCGCCGACCAGCGCACCCAGAACGCTGTCGAGCCCGCCGACGATCACCACCACCAGCACCGACAGCCCGAATACCCCCATCGACGACGAGATGCCGCCGATGGCGCCGACGATGACGCCGGCCACCGCCGCGATCATGGCCGAGGCCACCCACGCGAGCGAGAACACGCGCGGCACGTTGATGCCCATCGAATAGGCCGCCGCCTGGTCGGAGGCGGTGGCCCGCAGCGCCACGCCGCCACGCCAAAATCGGAACAGCAGCAGCACCATGCCGATCAGCACGACCGCAATCGACGCGCCGTAGGCGATCTTCGGCGCGAGGAATGCGTCGCCGATCATCACCGGCGCGTTCGGCAGGAATTCGGGCAGCCGGCGCTGGTCTGCGGTCCAGATGATCTCGACCAGCCCGACGAGGATCGATGCAAGGCCGACCGTCACCATGAACACCGAGATCGGCGGCTCGCCCAGCAATGGCCGGATCATCGTGCGCTCGATCACCGCGCCCAGCAGGCCGGTGCCGATCACCGAGCCCAGCGCCGCAAGCCAGATCGGCAGCGAAAAGCTCGCAGCAAAGGTGAAGAACAGGTAGGCACCGGCCATCAGCATCTCGCCGATGGCGATGTTGACCACGCGCGTGGCCTTGTAGACCAGCACGAATGCCAGCGCGGCCAATGCATAGATCCCGCCGCCGGCAATGCCGGTGAGCGCAATCTCGAACAGGTAGGCCCAATCCATCAGGCTGCTCCTGCCATGGGTTCGCCGCGCAGCCGCCGCCGCAGCTCGCCGACGTCGCCCGCGCCGAGGTAGGCGCGGACTACCTCGGGGTCGGCCTGCACCTGCGCCGGCGTGCCCTGCGCGATCACCTGGCCGAAGTTGAGCACCACGACGTGGTCCGACAGCTCCATCACCATGCCCATGTCGTGCTCCACCATCAGCACCGTGATGCCCCATTCGCGCCGCACATCGAGAATGAAACGCGCCATGTCCTCGGTCTCCTCGCGGTTCATGCCGGCCACGGGTTCGTCGAGCATCAGCACCTTGGGCTGCATGGCCAGCGCGCGCGCCATTTCCACGCGCTTCTGCAGGCCGTAGGGCAGGGCGGCCACCGAGGCGTGGCGGATGTGGTCGATCTCGAGGAAATCGATGATGCGTTCTTCCACGTCGCGCCGCAGCTCGGCTTCTTCGCGGCGCGCACGGCCCAGGTAGAACAGCGCGTCGAACACATTGGTCTTCAGATGCGTGTGGCGGCCGAGCTTGATGTTGTCGAGCACCGTCATGCCGCGGAACAGCGCGATGTTCTGGAAGCTGCGCGCCAGGCCCAGCGCGGCGCGCTTCGGCGCGGGCAGGCGCGTGATGTCCTCGCCCTCGAACAGCACGCGGCCCTGCGCGGGCTTGTAGAAGCCCGAGATCGTGTTGAACAGTGATGTCTTGCCCGCACCATTGGGGCCGATCACCGCGGTGATCGAGCCGGGCGCCACGCCGAAACCCACGTTCGTCAGCGCCTTGACGCCACCGAACGCGAGCGTCAGCGCGTCGACCTGGAGCACGGATGCGGCAGGGGCGCAGAAGTCGTCCCGGTGGGGCTCGTCAGGCATGGCTAAGGAGGAGGCGCTAGCGTCAGGGTTTGTGTCCAGGACCAAAAAAGCTACTGGCCCGTAAAATTACTACTGGTGGGTAATGTCACGGTTCGCCGCAGGCCGCGGCATCAGGACTTTCCCCGCCCGCACAAACCCCATGGCCCGTCCTGCCCTCGTCGCATCCTCTCCCTCCGCGTCCCCCGCAGCGCTTTCTCCCTGGGCGCCCGCCGGCAAGCGCGCGCAGCAGCGCGAGGTCAAGCGCAACGCCGTGCTGCAGACGGCGGCCCAGCTTTTCAACGAGCGCGGCTTCCATGCCACGTCGCTCGACGACATCGCCGAGCGGCTCAACGTCAGCAAGCCCACGCTCTACTACTACGTCGAGAGCAAGGACCAGATCCTGCTGGAGTGCGTGAAGACCGCGCTCGACCTGATGCAGGCCGGCATCGGCGAGGTGCGTGCCGCGGGGGGCAGCGCCATCGACCAGCTCAAGGCCTGCATGCGCATCTATTCGGGCGTGGTCACGCAGGACTTCGGCATGTGCGTGATCCGCATTGGCGAAGACCCACTGCCCGCTCCGCTCAAGAAGGAACTGCGTCGCCTCAAGGCCGGCATTGACGGGCAGTTTCGCCGGCTCATCGAAAACGGCGTCGCCGAAGGCTCGATCGCGCCCTGCGATCCCAAGATGGCCGCCTTCATGCTGGCCGGCGCGCTGAGCTGGATCGGCCGCTGGTACCGCCCCGATGGCGAGCTCACGCCCGACCAGATTGCCGACCAGGGCATCGATCTGCTGTTGAATGGCGTGCTGCATCGCCCCGCCGCGGCGCGCCGCAAGCCCGCGGCGGCGAAGGCCAGATGAGCGGCCATCGAATCCATTTTTCAATCCAGGAGAACCACACCATGACAACGCGCGACATCTTCGTGGTCGGCACCGCCCGCACCGCCATCGGCACCTTCGGCGGCGCGCTGAAGGACGTGCCCAACACGCAACTGGCCACCACCGCCGTCAAGGCCGCCATCGAGCGCAGCGGCGTGGCCGCCGATGCCATCGGCCACGTGGTCATGGGCAACGTGATTCCCACCGACGTGAAGGACGCGTACCTGAGCCGCGTGGCCGCCATCGACGCGGGCTGCCCGATCGAGACGCCGGCCTTCAACGTCAACCGCCTCTGCGGTTCGGGCCTGCAGGCGATCGTGTCGGCGGCCCAGGCCATTGCGCTGGGCGACTGCGACATCGCCATCGGCGGCGGCTCGGAATCGATGAGCCGCGGGCCTTACTTCGACACCTCGGCGCGCTACGGCGCACGCATGGGCGATGCGGTGCTGGTCGACTATATGCTTGGCATCCTGCACGACCCGTGGGAGAAGATCCACATGGGCATCACGGCCGAGAACGTGGCGGCGCGCTACGGCATCACGCGCGAGCAGATGGACGAACTGGCCGTGGCCAGCCAGCAGCGTGCGGCGGCGGCCATCGCTGCCGGGCGCTTCAAGGAACAGATCGTTCCGGTCGAGGTGAAGACGCGCAAGGGCGTCGTGCTGTTCGACACCGACGAGCATGTGCGTGCCGACACCACCGCGGAGACGCTCTCGAAGATGAAACCCGCGTTCAAGAAGGACGGCCTCGTGACCGCCGGCAATGCCTCGGGCATCAACGACGGCGCGGCCGCCGTGGTGCTGGCCGAGGGCGGGCGCGCCAAGGCGCTGGGCCTGAAGCCGCTGGCGCGCCTGGTCGGCTATGCGCATGCCGGCGTGGAGCCCGCGTACATGGGCATCGGCCCGGTGCCGGCCACGCGCAAGGTGCTGGAGCGCACGGGCCTGAAGGTCGCCGACTTCGACGTGATCGAATCGAACGAAGCCTTCGCGGCGCAGGCCTGCGCGGTGATCAAGGAGCTGGGCTTCGATCCGGCCAAGGTGAACCCGAACGGTTCGGGCATTTCGCTCGGCCATCCGGTAGGCGCGACCGGCGCGATCATCACGACGAAGGCGATCGCAGAGCTGCACCGCACCGGCGGGCGCTATGCGCTGGTCACGATGTGCATCGGCGGCGGGCAGGGCATTGCGGCCGTGTTCGAACGCGTTTGAAGGCACACTTGCGGACATGCTCCGCCCACCCATCCTGATCGACCCCGACGAGGTCGAGTTCAGCGCCATCCGCGCGCAGGGCGCGGGTGGCCAGAACGTCAACAAGGTGTCGAGCGCGGTGCACCTGCGCTACGACATCCACGCGAGCTCGCTGCCTGCCGACGTGAAGGAGCGGATGCTCGCCCTGCGCGACAGCCGCATCACGCAGGAAGGCGTTTTCGTTCTCAAGGCACAGCAGCACCGCACGCAGGAAATGAACCGCGCCGACGCGCTCGTGCGCCTGCAGGAGGTGGTCGACAGCGTGGCCACGCCGCCGCGCGTGCGGCGCGCCACCAAGCCTACCTACGGTTCGAAGCAGCGGCGGCTCGAAGGCAAGAGCCAGCGCTCGCAGATCAAGAACCTGCGCGGACCGGTGCGGGACTGACCGGCTTGCCGCCGCGCAGCCGCTTGATCTGCAGCGTCACGCCGACCAGGTACAGCACGCCGAGCCCCGCGGTGATCGCCTTGAGTTCGGGCGCATCGGCATTGGGCAGCAGCGGCGCGCCCAGCGGCAGGCGGGTCAGGGTTTCGGTGAAGGCCGGAATCCAGTGGAACAGGAAGCTGGCCGAGAAGGCCGCGGCTTCGACGTAGCGCGAGGCCTGGCCGAAGAGGGCGCCGCGGCCGGCGGCTGCACCCACGGCCAGTGCCGCGAGCGTCAGGATCCCCAGCGCATGCGGCTTGCCGAAGCCGCCGTGCTGGAAGATGCCGAAGCCGGTCAGGCAGGTCAGCACGGTGGTCCACACGAAGACCCGGCCCCAGCCGGTGCGCAGCGTGATTTCCCTGTAGCGGAACAGGGCGACCAGCCCCGCGATCACGGCGATCAGGCTGATCGCGGTGTGAACAATGCCAAGGGACGTGAGTCCCAGCCATCCTGTTGCAGCCATGCGGATCTCCTCGGAGTCGTGGTGGCGCGATTCTGGCCGGGCGCGGGCAATTTGTCCTCACCGTTAAGCCCCCGCTAAGCTGGCGGACACGGGCCGCAAGCACAATAGGCGCCATGAGAGCCTTCTTCCGCCGCACTTTGCCGGCCTTCCTGCTGGCGCTGGGCGCCGCTGCCCTGGCGGGCTGCGGGCCGGCCGCCGGCACCGGCGCGGTGCCGGCGGCTGCCGCGCAGGAACTCAAATGGGAAGAGCTCGTTCCCAAGAACTGGGACCCGACCAAGCGCTACCGCAACCTCAGCCTGGAGTCGCTGCGCGACAACGACCCGCGCGCGATTCAGATGCTCGACGAGATGCGCGCCGTCTGGGACAACGCGCCGGTCAACGTGGCGCTCGACGGCACGGCGGCGCGGCTGTCGGGCTTCGTCGTCCCGCTGGACAACACGCAGGCCGGCATCCGCGAGTTCCTGCTGGTGCCGTACTTCGGTGCCTGCATCCACACGCCGCCGCCGCCGGCCAACCAGATCGTGCACGTGGTCGCGGCCGACACCGTGAAGGGCCTGCATGCCATGGACACGGTGCGCGTGAGCGGCCTGCTGAAGGCGGCGCGCTATTCCTCCGTGGACATGGGCGTGAGCGGCTACGAGATCAAGTCGGCCTCGGTGGAGCCTTTCGTCGCGGCGCGCTGACGTGGTCTTCATGGCGCGGCCGCCGGGCCCTTCGTTCAGCGGCCGTCGTCGTCCTCCGGCACCGGCAGCGGCGGAACGTCGGCCCGCTGCTGGGTCAGCGCCGCCAGCGCCTCGCCGTCGGTGCGGTAGCTGAACAGCATCGGCCCCGGCGCGAGCAGGCCGGCGCGCTCCAGCACCTGCATGGCCGGCAGCTTCAGGCCGCTCAGGTGCAGGCGCACGCCCTTGGCCTCCATCATCCGGCGGATCGAACCGAACACTTCGGCGCCGGTGATGTCGATGCGGTTGATGGGCTGCGCAAAGAGGCACACGTCGGTGAGTTCGGGGCGCTCGGCCAGCGCGGTCGTGAGTGCGCGCTCGAGCGTGGAGGCCGAGGCGAAGTCGAGCTCGGCATCCATGCGCAGCGCATAGAGCTGCGGCGCCAGCGGCGGCAGTTTCCAGAGCTTGCGGTCGCGCAGGCTGCCGTCGGGATGCAGGCCCACCTCGATGATGCGCGGGTGCAGGTGGCGGTACATGTAGTGCGCCAGGCTCGCGAGCAGGCCGCCCAGCACGCCCCAGTAGATGCTCGGCGCCGTGGCGATGGTCAGCACGAAGGTGCCGAACGAAATGCCCGCCTCGATGCGCGACACGCGCCAGAGCGCGACGAAGCTCGCCGGCTTGACCAGCCCCAGGATGGCCGTGACCACCACCGCCGCCAGCACCGCCTGCGGTACGTGATAGAGCAGCGGCATCAGCCACAGCAGCGCACCGGCCACCACCACCACGCTGAACAGCGTGGCCCAGCCGGTCTGGGCGCCTGCATACAGCGTGATGGCCGAGCGCGAGAACGACGAACTGGTGGGAAAGGCGCCCGTGAAGCCAGAGGCCAGCTTGGCCAGGCCCTGGCCGATCAGGTCCTGGTTCTCGTTCCAGAGCGTGCCGGCGCGCGCGTTGTCGACCTTGGCGCTCGACGCGGTTTCGAGAAAGCTCACGAGCGTGATCATCAACGCAGGCAGCACCAGCGCGCTGAGCGTGTTCAGCGGCAGCAGGCCCGGCCAGTAGAAGGAAGGCAGGCCCGAAGGCAGGCTGCCCACCACGGCGCCGCCCCGCAGTGCGTAGCCGATGCTCCAGCTGATGGCCGCGGCGCCCGCCACCAACGCCATGGTGGTCGGGAAGCGCGGCGCAAGCCGCTTGCCGAGCCACAGCACGGCGATGCTGCCGAGCCCGAAGGCAATGGCGACCAGGTCGGGCGGCGGCCCGCCCTGCAGCACCTGGGGAAGGGTGCGCCCGGTGAATCCGAGCAACGCCGGCAGCTGCGAAATGGCGATCAGCACCGCCGCGCCCTGCGTGAAGCCGATCAGCACCGGCGAGTTGACCAGCCGCAGCAGCCAGCCGAAGCGCCCGATGCCCAGCACGATCTGGATCGCGCCCGACATCAGCGTGAGCCACACCGCCATTTCCACCCATTCGGCGCTGCCGGGTACCGCCAGCGGCGCGAGCGATGCGCCCACCAGCAGGCTGGTGAGCGCCGTGGGCCCGACCGACAGCCGCTGCGACGAACTGAAGATCACCGCGATGAGCGCCGGGAACAGCGCCGCATACACGCCGGTGACCAGCGGCATGCCCGCCAGCGCGGCATAGGCCACGCCCTGGGGAAGCACCATCAGCGCCACCGTGATGCCCGCCATGGCCTCGTTGCGCAGCAGCGCCGCGGAAGGACGGGGCCAGGCCAGGCAGGGAGCCCAGCGCGCGATGCGCTGGCGCAGGGAGGAAGAAGCGGAGGAGGGGGTGGCTGCCGGATTCATGGATGGTGGGTGGCTTGCTGGCGATTGTCCTGCGCCACCGCAGGCGGAAACTGGGGCGGCCGCTCGGGCCGCGCGCGTGGGAGAGTGGCTAGACCAGCGAGCTCGCGTTCTTGAGCACGTAGTCGCAGGCTTTTTCCTTCACCTTCGACGAGAGCATCTTGAAGTTCAGCGTCTTGCCGTCGCCGCCCTTGAGCAGCCCCTTGGCGCCGCTCGCGAAGCCGGTTTCCTGCTGCTTCTGACCGGTGATCCTGGCCAGCAGCTTGTCCTTCACCGAGGCCGCATCGCCGCCCAGGTAGTTGTTCTTGACGCAGTACTGCAGCACGCCGGCCGCATTGCCCATGGTGCTGGAGCCGATCGCGGGCATCTTGAAGCCGAGGTTCTCGCCGAGGGCAGCGCCGCCGCCCGAGGAGCCCATCTGGTCCTTGAGCCTGCCGAGCAGGTCCGACTGGGCCGAGGCTGAAACACTGGCCGCAACCAGCGCGATGGAAATCATTGCGGTGCGAAAACGCATGATGATGAACTCCCGTTTGTCGAGGTGATCGATTGATTGAAGATTCCATCGTCAGCATACCCCCGACGGAACCCCGGTTTCACGGGCGGCGGAAGAGCAGCACGGAATTCGTGCCGCCGAATGCGAAGGAGTTGCTCATGGCCGCCTCGATGTTGGGCGCGCTGGTGTCGTGCGGCGTGACGAGGTTCAGGCTGCAGGCCGGATCGACCTCGCTGCAGTTCGCATTCGGCGGCAACTGGCGGCGGTGCAGCGCCAGCACCGTGACGAGCGCCTCGATGGCGCCCGCGGCGCCGAGCATGTGGCCGTGCAGCGCCTTGGTGGAGCTGACGCGCAGGTTGCCCAGGTCATCGCCCCACACATCGGCCAGCGCGTTGCGCTCGACCACGTCGCCGATGCGCGTGGCCGTGCCGTGCGCATTGCAGTAGCCCACGTCGCGCGGCTGGAGGCCGGCCTGGCGCAGCGCCTGGCGCAGCGCGCGCGCCTGGCCGGGCGCGTCGGGCTTGGTGAGATGGGTGGCGTCGCTGCCGAGGCCCCAGCCGGCCAGCGTGGCATAGCTGCGGGCGCCGCGGCCGCGCGCGCGTTCGGCCGATTCGAGCACCAGGAAGGCCGCGCCTTCGCCCAGTGCGAAGCCGCTGCGGTCGCTCGCGAAGGGCCGTACCGCGCCGGCCGCTTCGCCGGGCTGGAAGCTGGCCAAGGTCTGCATCGCCTGCCAGGCCAGCACCACACCCGGCACGATCAGCGCTTCGCTGCCGCCGGCAATGGCCATGTCGACTTCGCCGCGTTCGATGGCCTTGGCCGCTTCGGCAATCGCCACCGACGACGAGGCGCAGGCGACCGAATAGGTCAGCACCGGTCCCTGCACGCCCTGGCGCATGGCCACGTGGGCCGCGGGCGCGTTGGGCATGAAGGCCGGAATGGTGAGCGGAGACACCCGCCCGTTGCCGCGGTAGGCGGCCTCGAGTGCCGCGGCGCCGCCCATGCCGCAGCCGGCATAGATGCCGACGCGTTCGGGATCGGCGTCGTTGTTCGGTGCAAGGCCGGCATCGCGCAGCGCGAGGTCGGCGGCGGCCACCGCGAGCTGGCTTACGCGGTCGACCCCGGCGAGCTGCAGCTTGGTGAACCAGCGTGTTTCGTCGAAGGCCACCGTGGCCGCGGCGGCGGGCTTGGGCAGTTCGGGGAAGATCGGCTGGATGGCCGACTGGCCGTCGAGCAGGGCCTGGAACAGCGCGCCGGGCTCGTCGCCGTGCGGCGCCACGACGCCCAGTCCGGTGACGCAGACCTCGTGCTTCACGCTGTCTTCGCGGCCCTGACCTTGTCGACCAGCACCGCGAGTTCGTTCAGGGTGTCGATGTTGGCGTCTTCATCGGGCATGGTGATGCCGAAGTGGTCCTCGATGGCAAACAGGAACTCGGCCAATGCCAGCGAGTCGAGCCCGCCGGTTTCGCGCATCGATGCGTTGGGGTCGAGCTTGGACGGTTCGATACCGTACTTCTCGTGGATCAGGTCCTGCAATTCCTTCAGCGAACTCATCGTGCGATGCCTGTTGTCGTGTGCCAGCCGCTGATCGATCGCCGCCCTGGGGGCGCTGCGTGGGATCGACCCCTTCCTCGCTCGGCTTGTGGGTCAGTGATGGCCAATGATATCCGCTCCCACCAGGGTATTGCTTCGGCTTGCGCCCTTCGGCCGCCAGCGCAGCGAAGGAAGTGCGAAGGCCATTCCCAGCAGCGCGCCGGCCAGCGCGTCGAGCACCACGTGCTGCTTGACGGCCAATGTCGAATACGCGATGGCGGCAAACCACAGCCAGTTGGCAAGGCGCAGCAAGACCGGCGTGCGCGCCTCGCGCAGCACGTGGTCCAGCCGGATGGCCGTGAAGATGGCCACCGCCACGTGCATCGAGGGGCAGGCGTTGCCCGCGGCATCCACGCCCTGCAGCATCGCGAAGCCGGGATAGCCCGACACGTCGATGGCCAGCGGCGGTATCTGCGTCGGCCAGAAGTAGAAGAGGCCCAGGCCCGTCAGGCACAGCGCGCCGATCCACAGGCCGTAGACCACCAGCTCGCGAAAGTTGGGCTGCAGGCCGGGCGCGACGCCCACGTAGACCCACAGCGAGAGGTAGGCGCCCAGCGTGTAGGGCTGGAACGGAATCAGATGGTCCAGCGCCGTGAGCGGCATCACCACGACCGGGTAGGCCGGGTTGCGCAGCATGTGGAAGTAGCCGATGAAGAACAGCCAGGTGAAGACCGTGGTGCCGATCGCCTTGAGCCAGAAGAGGCGGCGAATGCGCGCGCCGATGTCTGCGGTCCAGGTCTGGGGGCTGTGCGTTCGCGGAAGGGGCGCCATGGGCAGGAGGTCGGGTGGTCCGTGGTTTTGTCGGCCGGCCGATCTTGCCAGAGCGCCGTGACGGCATGGCGCCATTCAGGCCAGCGCGGCGGATCGCTTCTTGTGCTGGAAGGACGTGGGCGAACGTCCGGTGGCGGCCTTGAACATGGCGCAGAACGCGCTGTCGGTGGCGTAGCCGCTGGCCGCCGCCACCTGGCTCACGGCCATGCCGCGCGCCAGCAGCGGCAGTGCATGCGCCATCACGGCTTGCTGGCGCCACTGCTGCCAGCTCATGCCGAGCTGGTCCCGGAAGAGCCGCGCCACGGTGCGCTCGCTGGCGCCGATGGCGGCGGCGCGTTCGGCCAGCGTCGCGCGGTCGGCCGGGTTGCGCAGCAGCGTTTCGCACAGCTGGCGCAGCCGCTTGTCCGACGGCAGCGGCACGTCGATGCGGATCTGCGTGGCGCGTTCGAGCTCGTCCACCAGCAGCGGGGCGATCATGCGTTCGCGCTGCGGCGCGTGCGGGTCGGCCGGCGGCAAGCCGTCGGGCGTGGTGTCGAGCGCGAGCATCAGCGCGCGCAGCAGCGGGCTGATCTCGAGCACCTCGCATTTTTCCCAGGGCGGGCCGAGCCAGGCATGCAGGTACACGGTGCGCAGCTCGGCGTCCTCGATCAGCATGATGCTGTGCGGCATGTTGGCCGGCACCCAGACCGCGCGCGAGGGCGGCACGATGTAACTGCCGTCCTGCGTGCTGAGCCGGATCACGCCGCGGGTCGAGAAAGTGAGCTGCGGCCAGGGGTGCTGGTGCAGCTCGACGAAGGTGTCCGCGCTCAGGAAGTGTTCCTTGGCGCGCAGCGGCCTGACCGCGTCGGGTGCGTAGAGATGCGGCGTGAGCGACGCGACGCTGGTGACCGGGGAAGGGGGTGAAACGGCGCTTGGCATGGTTTCGACAAATGTTGTCGCTGTATCGCCATTCTGCCGCGGCCAGCGGGCATAGCATCGGTGCCTGCGCGGTTTTTTGTAGCAATCCATGTCTTCCTCTCCCTCCCCGACAGCCTCTTCTTCCACCAGCTTGCGCGGCGACGCCCAGCTCATCGGCCTGGTCGGCCTGGCCCATGCCATCAGCCATTTCAGCCAGCTGATTCTGGCGCCGCTGTTTCCCTGGCTCAAGGACGCGTTCAACGTGAGCTACACCGAGCTGGGCGCGGTGCTGACGGTGTTCTTCGTGGTCTCGTGCATCGTGCAGGCGGCCTCGGGCTTCATCGTCGACAAGCTGGGGCCGCGGCCGGTGCTGTTCGTCGGGCTGGGCGCGCTGGGCCTGGCGGCCTTCGGCTATGCGCTGGCCCAGAGCTACTGGATGCTGCTGCTGTGCGCCATCGTGGGCGGCATCGGCAATGGCGTGTTCCACCCGGTCGACTACACGCTCTTCAACCGCAAGGTGGCACCGACGCGCCTGGGCCACGCCTACAGCGTGCACGGCATCACCGGCAGCCTGGGCTGGGCGCTGGCGCCGGCCTTCGTGGTGCCGATCGCCATTGCCTTCTCATGGCGCGTGGCGCTGGCCTCGGCCGGTGCGCTGGCCATCGTGGTGCTGCTGGTGCTCTGGGCCTACCGCAGCGTGCTGGCGCTGGACGTGAAGGCGGTGCACAAGGCCACCGGGCACGGCGAACCGGCGCCCATCGGCGGCGAGTTCGACTTTTTGCGCATTCCGGCCGTGTGGATGTGCTTCGGCTTCTTTTTCTTCTACGCCGTCGTGATCAGCGTGGTGCAGACCTTCGCGCCGGCTGCGGCAGGCCACCTGCATGCGGTGCCGGTGGCGCTGGTGGCGGTGTGCCTCACGGTCTACATGGTGGCGAGCGCGGCCGGCATGGTGGCGGGCGGCTTCCTGGCCTCGGACCCGTCGCGCTGCGAACGCATCGTGGGCATCGGCTTCGGGGTGGCGGCCGCACTGGCGCTGGTGCTGGCCTTTGCGCAGTTTCCGCCGGTGATGGTGCCGGTGCTGTTCGGTGCCATGGGATTCGTGTCGGGTGTCGCGGGGCCCTCGCGCGACCTGCTGGTCAAGCGCTCGACGCCGCCCAACGCCACCGGCCGCGTCTACGGCGTGGTGTATGCGGGCCTGGACATCGGCCAGGCGCTGGCGCCGCTGGTGTTCGGCCGCTTGATGGACCATGGCCAGTACACCAGCGTGATCGCCGGCCTGGCGCTGGTGCAGGCGGTGCTCATTGCCAGCGCCTTCAACGTGACGCGGGTGCGCCGCACGGCGCTGATGCCGGCCTCGGCCTGATCTCCCGCGGATTTCGGCTCAAGCCGTGGACAGGATCTCGCGCACCCGCTCCCAGGGGCGGCACATCAGCGTGCCGCGCGGCGAGACGACGATGGGCCGCTGCAGCAGGATCGGGTTCGCGATGATGAAGTCGAACAGCTGGTCGTCGCTCCACTTCGGATCGGCCAGCCCCAGCGCTTCGTAGGGCGCTTCCTTCGTGCGCAGCAGGTCGCGCGCGCCCAGGCCCATGGCCTTGGCCAGCTCGCGCAGCTTCTTCTTCGAAGGCGGCGTTTCCAGGTACAGGACGATCTCGGGTTCCACGCCGCTCTCGCGGATCAGGCCCAGCACGTTGCGCGAAGTGCTGCAGTTGGGCTTGTGGAAAATGGTCATCGGGTAATCGGTGGTCGGGGTGCGTGCGGCCATGGTGTCGTCGTCAGTCTTTCTGTGTTTCCTGGTCCATCGAGAACGGAAAGCGCGCCGCCCAGAAATCGGCCAGGCGCGGATCGGCATCCACGCGCCGCACCACCTGCGCCATGCGCGGCGCCACGCGGTAGAAGCGCCTGCGCCGCGGCGTCCAGCGCGACAGCACGGTCACGTAGAGGTCGAGCATGCTGATCTTCTCGCCGAGCAGGTAGGGCGCGGGCTCGTCGATCTGCGTGTCCATCAGGTGCCAGCAGTGCGCGATGCGCTCGGCCGTGCGTTCGAGCATCACGGCCTGCGCGGCCGGGTCGGGCGTGAGGCGCGTGGGTTCGTCGCGCACCCAGAACAGCGAGTAGATGGCCGCCGGCAGGTAGACCATCCATCGCAGGTAGCGCGCACGCAGCGGATCGCCGGGCGCGGGGCAGAGCCCGGCCTCCGGATAGCGGTCGCCAAGCCAGATCAGCATGGCGGCGCTCTCGGTCATCACCTCGCCCGACGGCAGCACGAGCGCGGGCACCTGCTGCATCGGGTTGATGCCCGACATGCGCTCGCGCTCGGAGTCGTTCTCCCAGGGTGAGACATCGACGGTGTCGACCTGCGCGCCGATCAGCGTCAGCGCGGCATGGACCGGCGTGGCGCCCGAGCCGGGCGCGCCGTAGAGGGTGTAGCGGTCGTTCGAAGCGGATGAAGAAGCCATCCGCCCAGATTACTTCAGCTGCGTGCCGGTTGTCACGCGGCCAGCACGGCGTCGACCTTCTTCAGGCCCTCGAGCGTCTTCACGCAGGCCTCGGCCACCTCGGTGCCCTTGACGGCGAAGTGGCGGTGGAAGTACTTGCGGTGCTCCACATGCTCGTGGAAGTGGTGCGGCGTGAGCACGGCCGAGAAGATCGGCACGTCGGTCTCGAGCTGCAGCGACATCAGCGTGCTGACCACGGTGCCGGCCACGAACTCGTGGCGGTAGATGCCGCCGTCGACCACCAGCGCGCAGCCCACGATGGCCGCGTACTTGCCCGAGTTGGCGAGCCGCTTGGCATGCAGCGGAATCTCGAAGGCGCCGGGCACGTCGAAGATGTCGATCAGCTCGCGCGCCACGCCGAGCCGCTCCATCTCGGCAAGGAAGGCGTCGCGCGCCTGGTGGACGATGTCGGAATGCCATTGCGCCTCGACAAAGGCAATGCGCTCGCCGCGCGGCGTGGCCGTCGCGTCGACGGCGGAAAGGGGAAGGTCGTTGATCTGACTCATGGTGTGCCTCTTGAAAGCAGGTTTCCTGAATCAGGGCGCACGAAACCGCAGGGCAGCACACGTGCCGTTGCAAAAAGGAATTGCAAGGCGCGCGGGCCGGCCCGCATTTCGCGCTCTCTTTCATCCGGACTGTGACCGTCGGCTTCGGAATCGCACCGAAATCTGCTGACCCCGCCGCCTGTTGCAGGCCTTGGGCGCTCGCGGGCTCGTGCGGCCCTTCTCTCGAAGAAACCGCCATGACCGCCGGTGGGGAGTTTCGCCCCGCCCTGAGAACGCTTGCCGTCCGGCATGCCGGACGACGGTGCGATTCTAGGAGCGGTCGGCCGCCCGGGTTGTCGCCCGTGCGCCAGACCTTCGGCGGCGCGGGGATTTTCTCTGCACGCGCGGTACGGCTCAGCGCTTCGCGAGGAATTGCGTCATGCGGTGCAGCTCGTCGTCGAGCGCCGCGCGGAACAGTGCATCGCGCGGTCTGCGGTCGGCGTAGCCGAAGGCGGGCTGCAGCCCGCCTTCGGGCGCCGTGACGTTGGCCCAGCCGATCACGCGCTCGTGCCAGAGCATCGGCAGCGCGTAGTAGCCGAACTGCCGCTTCGGCGCCGGCATGTAGGCTTCGAACTTGTACGTCCAGCCCCACAGCAGCTCGAAGCGGCGGCGGTCCCACACCACGGGATCGAAGGGCGCGAGCAGGCGCACTTCCTCGTCGGGCGCATGGCGCCGCGAAGCCGGGTTTTCATCGACGGGCCAGTACCAGGTGGTGCCATCGATGCGGCAGCTCGCGAGCCGTTCGTCGCGCGCCAGGCGCAGCGCGGCCTGCGTCTGGGCCGACAGATGCGGCGCGCCGTAGCCGAGCAGCCGCACGAGGTACGTGAGGCTCGCGGCCGGAAGCGGCGCGTATTTGCGCACCACCAGGTCGATCAGCGCGGCGGCGCGTTGTGCGCGGCCGGCGGGGCTGTCGTCGGCCGGCACATGCGTCACGGCCTCGTAGACGCGCGTGCCGCTGTCGCGCCGCACCACGCGCAGCATGCCGCGGTAGTGCAGGCCGTCGAGCAGGCGCGTCGTCGCATTGCTCGAGCCGCCCCAGTAGTTCTTGACGCTGCCATGCGCAAAGTGCTGTTCGACTTCACGCGGATGCACCGGCCCGTGCTCGCGCACGAAGGCCAGCACGTCGGCGGCCTTGCGCTGCGTATCGGCATCCCAGGCGCGCCGGGCTTCGCGCGGATGCATCAGCGCCAGGTGCTCGCGCGGCAAAAAGCCGTAGTTGACGAGGCAGTCTTCCTCGATGGCCAGGCGGGTGTAGCGGCTCTCGAGATCGCCGGCGCGGTAGTCCTTCACGCGGTGGCGCAAGGTCAGGTCCTGCGCGCGCGCCGGTGCGCGGATCGGGTCGGCCTGGACGAAGCCGAGTCGCCGGATCGCGCCCGGCAGCGTCGTCGGCTTGAAGAGGGTGCGCGCTATGGCGTAGCGGCGCAGGTCGTCGAGGGTCGGGGTGGCCATGGGCGAATTGCAGCACAACCCCGAATGTCTTCGCTAGACAGCTTGCTTGTGCCGTTCAATACACGCGTCGAGCGTTTCGCTGCCAGGCCGCTGCCACCAGTCGAGGTTCGAGAAGATCTCGACTTCGCTGAACCCCGCGAAGCCCGCGTCCTCGACCCAGCCGCGGATCTTCTTCAGTTCGACCACGCCGTCGCCCATCATCCCGCGGTCGGAGAGCAGGTCGCGCGTGGGCGTGAGCCAGTCGCAGACGTGATACGCCAGCAGCCGCTCGCGGCCGGCGCGGGCGATCTGCTGCTGCAGTTTCGGATCCCACCAGACGTGATAGATGTCCAGCGCCACGCCCAGCATGCCGCTCCTGCCCGCGTCGAGTTCGTCGCAGATGTCCAGCGCATGTTCGAGCGTGTTGATGCAGGCGCGGTCGGCCGCCTGCATGGGGTGCAAGGGCTCGATGCCCAGCGGCATGCCGACTTCGCGCGCGTATTCGAGCGATGCGGCAATGCCGTCGCGCACCTCGCCGCGGGCGCGGGCAATGTCCTTGTAGGCGGCCTTGCCCTCGAGCGCGCCGGGCAGGGCACCGACCACCAGCACGAGGCAGGGCGCATCGAGCGTCCTGGCCTCGTCGATGGCGCGGCGGTTGTCGTCGAGCGCGGCCTGGAGGCCCGCTGCATCGGCCGCCGGAAAGAAGCCGCCGCGGCAGTAGCCCGAGAGGCCGATGCCGTGCGCCTTCAGCTGCTTCGCGACCTTGTCGAGCCCGACCGCCGCCACCTGGTCGCGCCAGGGGCTGATCGCGCGGATGCCGCGTTCGGCGCACTGGTCGATGATGCGGTCCAGCGGCACCTCGGCACCCAGCTGCTTGCGCACGGTGGCGGTGTTGATCGACAGCCAGTCGTGGTTCTGTGAGAAGTCGCGCATGGCTTCGATCAACTCTCCACGCCGTGCAGCGCCAGCAGCGTCTTCATGCGCCGCACAGCGAGCTCCGGCTGCTCCAGCAGGTTGGCCGCATCAGCCAGCCGGAACAGCTCGGCAAAGTGCTGCAGCGAGCGCGTGCTCTGCTGGCCGCCCACCATCGTGAAGTGCTTCTGGTGGCCGTTGAGCCAGGCCATGAACACCACGCCCGTCTTGTAGAAGCGCGTGGGCGCCGCAAAGATGTGGCGCGACAGCGGCACCGTGGGGCCGAGGATCGCGTCGAACTTCTCGGTGTTGCCTTGCGCCAGTGCGCCCAGGGCAGCGCTCGCTGCGGGAGCAATGGCGTCGAAGATGCCGAGCAGCGCATCGCTCTTTCCGTGCGTGGGCTCGCTGCCGAAGCCGTCGCCGGCAATCAGCTCGGCGTAATTGAAGTCGTCGCCGGTGTACATGCGCACGCCCTTTGGCAGGCGGCGGCGCATCGCGATTTCCTTGTCCTTGTCGAGCAGCGAGATCTTGATGCCGTCGACCTTGTCGGGATGCGCCGCAATGATGCCGATCGCGGTGTCCATCGCGGCGTCGACGTCCTTCGTGCCCCAGTAGCCCGCCAGTGCGGGGTCGAACATGTCGCCCAGCCAGTGCAGCACCACCGGCTGCTTCGCCTGCGACAGGAGGCGGTCGTACACGCACTCGTAGTCGGCGGGGCTCTGCGCCACGCGCGCCAGCGCACGGCTCGCCATCACGATCAGTTGGCCGCCCAGCGCTTCGATGGCGGCCATCTGCTCTTCGTAGCCGCGGATCACGTCGTCGACGCGCTTCACCTCGTCGAGGTTCAGGTGGTCGGTGCCGCAGCCCGAGGCGACCCGCGCGCCGGGCACGTCCCTGGCCGCGTCGAGCGAGCGGCGGATCAGCTCGAGCGAGGTCGGCCAGTCCAGGCCCATGCCGCGCTGCGCCGTGTCCATGGCTTCGGCCACGCCCAGGCCCAGCGAGAACAGGTGGCGGCGGTAGGCGATGGTCGCGTCCCAGTCGACCGCGCTTTGCAGCCATGGGTCGATCGCGGCCAGCGGGTCGGCCACCACGTGCGCGGCCGAATAGGCGATGCGGTTGAACTTGACGCCCGCATCGGGCTTCACCGGCGCGGTGCCGCGCAGGGCGTAGGGCGCGAGCGAGCCGCTCGCGGTGGGGAGGTTCAGGGTGAGTGCCATGCCCGCCGCCTCAGATCTTCAGCTGCGGCACGTCGATCCAGCGCCGGTCCTTCCACGACGCGAGCGCGGCCTCGACCAGCTGCACGCCCTTGGCGCCTTCGGGCAAGGTCCACTTGTAGGGCTCGTTCTCGACCACATGGCGAATGAAGTGCTCCCACTGGATCTTGAAGCCGTTGTCGCAGACCTGCGAATCCGGAATCTCCTGCCACTGGTCGAAGAAATTCATCATCTGCTTCTCGTCGGGGTTCCACACCGGGCGCGGCGTGGCCACGCGCGACTGGGCGCGGCAACTCGACAGGCCCGCCACGGCCGAGCCGTCGGTGCCGTCGACGTGGAAGGTCACGAGGTCGTCGCGGCGCACGCGCGTGGCCCAGCTCATGTTGATCTGCGCGATGACGGGCTCGCCGTTGTGGCCGGTGAGCTCGCAGGTGGCGTAGGCCGCGTCGTCGGCAGTGGCTTCATAGGGCTTGCCGGCCTCGTCCCAGCGCTTGGGGATGTGGGTGGCGCCAATGCAGGAGACCGACTTCACCTCGCCGAACAGGTTGTCCAGCACGTAGCGCCAGTGGCACATCATGTCCAGGATCATGCCGCCGCCGTCTTCCTTGCGGTAGTTCCAGCTCGGGCGCTGGATGGGCTGCAGGTCGCCCTCGAACACCCAGTAGCCGAACTCCAGGCGCACGCTGAGCATGCGGCCGAAGAAGCCGGCGCGGCGCAGCATGTCGAGCTTGCGCAGGCCCGGAAGGAAGAGCTTGTCCTGTACGGCGCCGTGCTTCAGGCCCGAACCTTCGGCCAGGCGCGCGATCTCGACAGCCTCGTTGAGGTTGGTGGCGATCGGCTTCTCGCAGTACACGTGCTTGCCGGCGCGGATGGCCTTGGCCAGCAGCGTGGGGCGCATCTGCGTGGTGCCGGCGTCGAAGAAGATCGTGTCGTCCTTGTTGGCGAGCGCCGCGTCGAGGTCGGTGCCCCAGCGCGCGATGCCGTGCTTCGCTGCGAGTGCTTCCATCTTCTCGGCGTTGCGGCCGATGAGGATCGGGTCGGGCATCACCTTGTCGCCGTTGGACAGCGTGACGCCGCCTTGCGCGCGGATCGCGCAGATGGAGCGGATCAGGTGCTGGTTCATGCCCATGCGGCCGGTGACGCCGTGCATGATGATTCCGAGTCGTTGGGTGGCCATCGTTTTCTTCCTTGGGTGCGAGAGGGGTGCTTCAGTAGACGGAACGCATGGCGTCCCACGAGATGCCGGCGCCGGGCTTGCCGGTGGCAAAGCCGGGCGCGGTGGCGAGCGGCGACAGGTCGAGCTGTCCGCCGCGGATGGCGAGGCGCACGGCGCCGTCGCTCGGTTCGTAGAGGCCGGGATGCAGCTTCAGCAAGGCCTGCTGCTCCGCCTCGGGCACGGCCGCAAGGCCGTTGACGTAATGGTGTCCGTTGCGCTCGACATGCGAGAGGCCGAGCCAGCCGACCAGCGCGAGGTCCTGCTGCACGCCGATGCCGGCCTGCATGGTCAGATCTTCGCCGGACAGGAAATAGCGGCTCGCCTTCTCCAGGGCGTTCCAGTGCGCGCAGCGTGCCGCATTGACGACCGACTTGTAGAAGCCCTTGCAGCTCTTGCTCGACACGCCGGTGTAGCCCAGCGCACGGGCCTGCACGAAGGCATCGAGCGTGGCGTCGGATTCGTCGATGAGCAGGGGGATGCGCTTGCCCAGCGCTGCCACGTCGCGTTGCAGGGCGGCATCGCGGCGGATCGGCTGTTCGACGAAGGCGGTCTTCTGCGCGAGCTTCCACAGCACGGGCGTCGACAGCATGCGGTCGAGGAAGACGGCGAAGTCGCCGGCGTCGGCGTACTGCTCGTTGCCGTCGAGCGTCACGAGCTGCGCGTGGCCGTCGATCACGCGGGCGATGCGTTCCAGGCGCGCGATGTCCTGCGCCGTGCGGCCGCAGAGCTTGAGCTTGAAATGCGTGAGGCCGTAGCGTTGCACCGCCGCGGCAAGCGTGGTGGGCAGGCCGTCGGTGGGTGCATCGGGCAGTGCGTCGCTGTCGTCGATGGCATCGGCCAGGCCGACCGTGTGGCGCGCCGCGATGCTGGCGCGCGGCGATCGGCTGGCCAGGAAGCCAGGCATGTCGAAACCGGCGAGGTCCTCGGCCAGTCCGCTGCCGGCGATGTCGATGCCGCACAGGTTGGCGCTCATCGCCGCGGCAAAGCTCTGGCCCGTGTGCAGGCACAGCGCATCCATCAGCGCGCGGTCGATCAGCGCGGGGCCGTAGCCCGCCACCAGCGCCTGCAGGCCCTTGGCCTTCGCGCGGGCCTGCAGCGCGGCGTAGTTCGACGCGAAATGCGTCCAGGCGGTCTGCGCTTCGTCCTCGGCCAGATAGGCTTCGCGCGCATCGCGCAGCGCAAACCGAAGCTGCTCGAAGTTCTGCTCGTTGGTCAGCGCGGGGTTCTTGTCGAACCACTTCGGCACCATCATCTCGGCCGCAGAGCCTTCGGCCGTGCGGCCGTTCTCGAAGCGGATGCGCGCCCGCACGTACACCTGGGGGCAGGCCGTGACGGTGGCGGCGCCAAAGCGGAACGGCAGCCTGAGCGCGACATCGCGCTCGGCAAACCGGATCTCCTCGACGTGGAAACGGGGCGCGTCCATGGATGCGGCTCAGTGGTCCAGGATGCCCTGCGAGAAAAAGTGCGCGCGCACCTGCCTGGTGTAGGCGCCGAATTCGGCCGAGGCCATCACGTCAAGCGTGCGTGGGCGCGGCAGGTCGATGTCGTAGACCGCAGCGATCGAGCCGGGGCGCTCGCTCATCACGATCACGCGGTCCGAGAGAAAGATCGCTTCGGGGATGCTGTGCGTGATCAGCATCACGGTCTTCTTCGAGGCCATCCAGATGCGCTGCAGCTCGAGGTTCATCTTCTCGCGCGTCATCGCATCGAGCGCGCCGAAGGGCTCGTCCATCAGCAGCACCGAGGGGTCGTGCAGCAGCGCACGGCAGATCGACGCGCGCTGCTGCATGCCGCCCGAAAGCTGCCAGGGGTACTTGCCCTCGAAGCCCTTGAGGCCCGCCATCTCCATCAGCTCGCGCGCCCGGGCCTCGGAGGCCGCCTTGGGCAGGTGGCGCATCTCGGCCTGCAGCAGGATGTTGTCTTGCACGCTGCGCCAGGGCAGCAGCACCGCGCTCTGGAACACGATGCCCACGTCCTTCTGAGGGCCCTGGATCGGCTTGCCCGCCAGCGTGAGTTCGCCGCCGCTGATCGGCAGCAGGCCCGCCACCATCTTGAGCAGGGTGCTCTTGCCGCAGCCCGAAGGTCCGACGACCGAGACGAACTCGCCTTCCTGGATGGCGAAGTCCAGCGGCTTCAGCGACTCGACCGGTCCGTCCTTGCTTTGGTAGGTCTTCGAGACGCCGTGCGCTTCGATCAGGTTGACTTGGGACATGGAATGCGTGAAAGGTGGCAACAGCGGGTGCGCGGACGGGAGAGGTCAGTTCGGCAAGAACTCGAGCGTCACGTAGTCTTCCGGCTTGCCGCGCGTGGACGCATCCATGCCGCCGTACTGCACCAGCAAATCGAGCGAGTCGTTCACGTTCTTGATCGCGACGCGGAACGGCCGCTGGTTGGCCGTGTCCTTCGTGTGATAGAGCGCCACGCTCTGCTTCATGCCCACGATCAGCGTGTCGCGCACGCCGGCCTTGGGGTTGGCCTTGAGCATGGCGTCGACGGCGGCTTCAGGGCTCTTCTCTGCGGCTTCGGCCGCTTTGGTGGAGGCGCGCATGAAGCGCTTCACGAGGTCTGGGTTCTCGGCCAGCAGGTTCTTGTTGGCGATGATGCCGGAGCTGATCTGGTTCACGCCCGAGTCGGCAAAGCGGATCGGCGTCACGGGCTTGCCGGTGGCGTCCTGCAGCTTGATGGCCTGGTCCATCACATAGCCCAGCAGCAGGTCGGCCTGGCCGTTGATCACCGCATTGAGCTTGGTCTGGCCGTCGCCCGAGACGATCTTCACCTGCTCGGGCTTGATGTTGTTGACCTTGAGAAAAAGGGGCCACATCTGCGACATCGAGTCGCCCGGCGTGACGGCCACGGTCTTGCCGATGATGTCCTGGGGCGTCTTGATGTTCTTCTCGCTGAAGCCCATGACCGACATCGGGCTCACCTGGAACAGCACGCCGGTCGACTTGAGCGGTGCACCCTTGGCGGCGGCCTTGATCATGGTCGTGACATCGATGTAGCCGAAGGTGGCCGACTTGGCGGCCACCGCCTGCGCGGTGACGGCGGAGCCGCGGCCTTCCTGGATCTCCAGGTCGATGCCCTCGTCGGCGTAGAAGCCCTTCTCCCTGCCGAGGAAGAAGGGCGCGTGCTCGCTGTACAGGTACCAGTTGAGCATCAGCGTGACCTTGTCCTTGGGCTTGTCGCCCTGCGCATGCGCGGGAGCGATGGCAAAGCTGGCGAGGGCCGCGGTGGCGAGCAGCGAGGGAAGCAGTTTCTTCATGGCGTTGTCTCCTGGAGTTTTCTGGGTATGGCGAAGGAACTCAGTTCGCGTGGCGCTGCGAGGCGTGCCACGGAATCATCACGCGCTCGATGAGGTCGACCGCGACGAAAAGAATCACGCCGATGCTCGACAGCACCACCAGCGCGGCGAACATCAGCGGCAGGTCGAAGTTGCCGTTGGCCACCTGCAGCACGTAGCCGATGCCCGAGTTGGAGCCGACGAACTCGCCGACCACCGCCCCCACCACGGCCAGCGTCACCGACACCTTCAGGCCGCTGAAGATCGCGGGCATGGCTTGCGGCAGGCTGATCTTGAAGAAAGTCTGCAGCCGGCTCGCGCCCATCGAGCGGGCCAGGTCGAGCATGTCGGGCTCGACCGACTTGAAGCCCATCACCGTCGACACCACCACCGGAAAGAAGCCCAGCAGGAACGCGCTGATCACCTTCGGAAAGATGCCGAAGCCGAACCACACCACGAACAGCGGCGCGATCGCCACCTTGGGAATGCTCTGCGAGAACACCAGCAGCGGGTACACGTACGACTCGACCAGCCGCGAGTAGGCGATGACCATCGCAATCGGAATGCCGATGACGATCGTCAGGCCGAAGCCGCCGAGCGTGGCGAGCGTGGTCTTCCAGCTCTCGGCCAGCAGGCGCGGCCATTCGGCCACGAGCTGCTTCACCACCTCCCACGGCGGCGGAATCAGGTAGGCCGGAATCCTGAAGAGCCGGATCGCCAAGTCCCACAGCACCAGCAGCAACAGGATCAAGAGGAACGGGCGCAGGGCCGGAGAAAGCAGCAGCTTGCGGAGCATGAAGACGACCCGGGGGCTTTTCGAAGGAGGCTTGCTATTGCTGGACCGAGAGGCCCGCGGCCTTCACGAGCTGGGCATTGCTCGCGATCTCGTCCTTGATGTAGGCGTCGAACTGCTCGGGCTTGAGCGTCCAGGCATCGGCGCCCAGCTTGAGGAAGCGCTCCTTCACCTCGGGCGTGGCCAGCGCCTTTGCCACTTCGTCGTGCAGGCGGTGGACGATGTCGCGCGGCGTCTTGGCGGGCGCCATCATCCCGATCCAGAAATTGAACTCCGAGCCGGGCACGCCGGCCTCGCTGGTGGTGGGCACGTCGGGCAGGGCGGCGGCGCGCTTGGGCGAGCCGACGGCGAGCGCGAGCAGCTGGCCCTCCTTGATCTGGCCGATCACCGGCGCGATGGGCGAGAAGTAGTAGTCGACGCGGCCCGAGAGCACCTCGGTGACGGCCTCGCCCGATCCCTTGAAGGGGATGTTGGTGGCATCTATCTTCGCGGCCATCTTGAACTTCTCGGCGTTCAGGTGCGTGGCGCTGCCCTGGCCGGCCGATGCGAAGTTCATGCTGCCGGGCTTGGCGCGCGCGGCGGCCAGCAATTGCGGCAGCGTCTTGATGTTCTTCGCCGGCGAGATCACCAGCGCGTTGGGCAGCGACGAGATCGGCGTGATGCCGGCAAAGTCGCCCACCGTGTCGAACGGCAGCTTGGCGAAGGTGGAGGGGCTCACCGTGTGCGACGACGAGTGGATCATGATCGTGTAGCCGTCCGGCGCGGCCGTGGCCACCGCCTGCTGGCCGATGGTGCCGCTTGCGCCGCCGCGGTTGTCGATGACGAGCGGCTGGCCCATGCTCGCGCCCATCTTGTCGGCGATCGCGCGGGCAATGATGTCGGTGGTGCTGCCGGCCGCGAACGGCACGATCACGCGGATCGGCTTGCTGGGATAGCCGTTCTGCGCGGAGGCGAGGCCGGGCAGCAGGGCGCCCAGGCAGGTGAGCGCCGCAAGGGCGGTGGTGCGTACGAGTTGCTTCATGGTCGGTTGTCTCCGCGCGGTGGTGCCGCTGTCTTGAATCGATCAATTCACCAATAAGTGAATTAGCGATTTTAGGAAGGGCTGCGCCGCAGCGTCAACCGCCGCTGCCTAGTGAATACCCGGAGGATCGGGGCCTGGAGGGGGGCGCAGGCTCAGTGCAGGACGTAGCCCAGCACGAGGTCGGTCATGTGCGAAAGGCGCTGGGCCATCGCCTTGGGCGCGCGCAGGTCACGGCCGAAGATGGCCGAGAGCGTGTGGTTGTTCGAGAGGTAGAAGTAGCACAGCGAGGCGATCGAGATGTAGAGCTGCACCGGGTCCACGCCGGCGCGGAACAGCTTGTCGCGCCGGCCGCGCTCGAGCACCGTGTCCAGCATCTGCACCAGCGGCGAGTTCATTTCCTGGATGCGCTCGGAGCGCTTCAGGTGCGCCGCGCAATGCAGGTTCTCGCTGTTCAGCAGCGTGATGAACTCGGGGTGCTCGAGATAGTAGTGCCAGGTGAACGAGACCAGCTGGCGAATGGCCTCGACCGGATCGATCTCGTCCAGGTGCAGCCGCTGCTCGGCCTCGCGGATGTCGGCGTAGGTGCGCTCGAGCACCGCCAGGAACAGGTCGTCCTTGCTGCCGAAGTAGTAGTAGATGAGGCGCTTGTTGAGGCCCGCGCGCTCGGCGATGCTGTCCATGCGTGCGCCGGCCAGGCCGCGCTGGGCGAACTCGTCGCGCGCCGACGCAAGGATGGCCAGTTGCGAGCGGTCGGCATCGCGCGAACGCGGCTCGGCCGCTTCGGACGGGGATTCCTTGGAGGCCTTCATGGCGCGAATTTAACCAATTGGTGAATTAACGCAAGGCATTGGGGGCGGGCGCACATAATTGCCGGAGACATTGCAGCTGAGGTTCGACTTCCCATGAGTACATCACAACCGGCCGGCCACCTGATCGTCGAATGCCTGGTCGAGCAGGGCATGGAGATCGCGTTCGGCGTTCCCGGCGAGAGCTTTCTGGCGGTGCTCGACGGCTTCCACGCCTACCGCGGGCGGGTCCGCTTCATCGTCAACCGGCAGGAGGGCGGCGCGGCCTTCATGGCCGAGGCGCACGGCAAGCTCACGGGCCGCCCGGGCGTGTGCTTCGTGACGCGCGGACCCGGCGCCACCAATGCATCGATCGGCGTGCACACCGCTTTCCAGGATTCGACGCCGATGGTGCTGTTCGTCGGCGACGTCGGCAGCGACTTCCGCGACCGCGAAGCCTTCCAGGAAGTGGACTACGGCAGCTTCTTCGGCCCGGGCACCAAGGGCTTTGCCAAGCGCGTGGAGCGCATCGACGACGCCAACCGCATTCCCGAATACGTGGCGCGCGCCTTCGCCACCGCGATGAACGGCCGGCCGGGGCCGGTGGTGCTGGTACTGCCGGAAGACATGCTGCGCAGCCAGACCGCGGCGCGGCCGCTGAAGCGCGTGGAGGCGGTGCAGCCCTGGAGCGACCCGGGCGCGCTGCGCACGCTGCGCGAACTGCTGCTGAAGTCGCAGCGGCCATTGGTGATCGCGGGTGGCGGCGGCTGGACGGCGCAGGCCGCGCAGGCGCTGCAGCGCTTTGCCGAGAACTGGCGGCTGCCGGTGGCCAATGCCTTCCGCTTCCAGGACACTTTCGACAACCACCATCCGTTGTATGCGGGCGACGTCGGCATCGCCATCAACCCGAAGCTCGCGCAGCGCGTGAAGGATGCGGACCTCATCCTCGCGATCGGCCCGCGGCTCGGCGAAATGACCACCGGCGGCTACACGCTGCTCGAGGCACCCAAGGCGAAGCAGACGCTGGTGCACATCCATGCCAGCGCCGAGGAGCTCAACCGCGTCTACCAGGCCGACCTGGCCATCAACGCCGGCATGAGCGCCGCTGCGCGCAGCCTCGAAGTGCTGAGCGCGCCGCCCACGCTGCCGTGGGAGGAGTGGGCGGTACAGGCCCATGCCGACTACGAGGCGAACCTCGAGCCGCAGGCGCTCGCCGGCATGCCGGCCGAAGCCCCGCGCGGCCCGGTCGACATGGCGGCGGTCGTCGCGCTGCTGCAGAAGCACCTGCCACCGGACGCGGCCGTCACCAACGGCGCCGGCAACTTCGCGAGCTGGGTGCACCGCTACTTCCGCTACCACGGCCTGGCAAAGGGCCACAAGACGCAGCTGGCGCCCACCAGCGGCGCGATGGGCTACGGCGTGCCGGCGGGCATCGCCGCCAACCTGGCGACGGGCCGGGTGGCCTTCACGATTGCGGGCGACGGCGATTTCCTGATGACCGGACAGGAGCTCGCGACTGCTGCGCAGCACGGAGGCAAGAGCATCATCGTGCTGCTGAACAACGGCATGTTCGGCACCATCCGCATGCACCAGGAGCGCGAATATCCAGAGCGCGAGAGCGGCACCGCGCTGCGCAACCCCGACTTCTGCGGCCTCGCGCGGGCCTACGGCTACGCGGCCGAGCGCGTGAGCGAAACCGCGCAGTTCGAGGCCGCGCTGCTGCGCGCGCTGGCGGCCGACACCGGCACGCTGATCGAGATCCCGCTGGACCCCGAGGTGATCACCACGCGCGGCACGCTGGGCTCGATCAGGCGCGCGGCGCAGCAGCAGGCGCAGAACCGATGAGCGTTGCGCGATGGCGCGCCACCTTGTCGCGCAGGGCGGGCGAGCGCAACTCGAACACGTCGAAGAGGCCGAGTGCTTCGAGCGTGGGCAGCAGCGCGACCAGGTCGCGCTCGGCAGCCTGCATTGCCTCGGCGGTCGCGCCGGGGTCCTGCAGCAACTGCGCGTTCGCGAGAAAGGCGGCGACCGAACCCTTGCGCAAGGGGATTCCGTTCCTGGTCACGAAATCCTGTCCGTCGGGCAATACATCCTGGGCTTGCATGTGCGTTCCTTTGAAGGCGTCGAGAAGATGGACCCGATGCTAGGCAGCGGTGCGCCCTGCGGCTTGCGGCACGGGGCCAATCGATACCTCCGGCGGGCCAGGCATGTTGGCTGAGGCACCGGTCAGCCTCTGGATCAACGCCTCCGAGGGGCCGCGTGGCACCGGCTATCACGCGCACCAGACCGGACAGCTGTTCGCCTTGCGCAAGGGGCTGCAGCTCATCGAGACGCCATCGGGGCGCTGGGTGCAGCCTCCGGGGTGGATCGGCTGGATCGCACCGCGCTGCGCGCATGCGGCGCAGAGCTTCGGCGCCACCGTGGGCTGGAGCCTGCACATCGAACCGGCGATGGCGGCGGGCCTGCCGGGCGGTCCGCATGTGTTCGCCACGACGCCGCTGATCCGGGCGCTGGTCGATCGGCTGGCATCGCTCGATGCTCCGCGGGCGGCGTTCGAAGAGCGCCGCCTGCGCCTTGCCGCCGTGCTGATCGACGAACTGGCTGCCAGCGCAACAACGCCGTCGCTCCACCTGCCGATGCCCGAGGACAAGCGCCTGGCGGCGATGGCCGCGGCGCTCGCGAACGATCCGGCCATGCCCGACACCATCGACCAGTGGGCGCACCGCATCGGCATGGCGCGCCGCACGCTCACGCGCCGCTTCGCGCGCGAGACCGGATTGAGCTTTGCGCAGTGGCGGCAGCAGGCGCGCCTGCTGAAGGCCGTCGAGCGGCTGAGCCTCGGCGAGTCGGTCACGGCCGCGGCATTGACGGTCGGCTACAGCTCGGTGAGCGCGTTCATCGAGACCTTCCGCAAGAACTTCGGCTGCACGCCGGCGCGCTTCTTCGAGGAGGATGCGGCGCTGCCGCAGGCGAAAAAAAAGCCGGCATGAGCCGGCTTTCTGATGCGGGAGCGCGGGGCCCCCGGGTGCTTACTTGACGTGCTTGCCGATCAGCGCGGCCAGTTCGAACATCGACACTTGCGGCTTGCCGAAGATTTCCTTCAGCTTGGCATCGGCGTTGATGTTGCGCTTGTTGGCCTTGTCCTGCAGGTTGTTCTTCTTGATGTAGTCCCACAGCTTGCTCACGACTGCGGTGCGCGGCAGAGGCGTCGAGCCCACAACGGCGGCGAGTGCCGGGCTGGGGGTCAGGGCCTTCATGAACGCAGCGTTGGGCGTGCGCTTCTTGGCGGGAGCGGCCTTCTTTGCAGGAGCCTTCTTCGCCGGTGCAGCCTTCTTCGCAGGAGCAGCAGCCTTCTTTGCGGGAGCCGCCTTCTTGGCCGGTGCGGCCTTCTTCGCAGGAGCCGCAGCCTTCTTTGCGGGAGCGGCCTTCTTTGCCGGAGCTTTCTTGGCCGGAGCCTTCTTTGCAGTTGCCATGGTTGATTTCCTTTTTTGGTTAAACAGTCACCAATGAAAAACTTGCGTCTCCAGTGGCATTGCGGATGCTAAAGGAGAAAAAACGCGTTTCCAAGGGAAAAAGCGGTTTTTTCATTGGGAGTTGTTGTTTTTTCAGAGGGGAGAACCCGCGGTTTTCAGCTTCGGGGCGCGGGCCAGGTCGCCAGCACCACGCCAACCAGTGCAAGAGCGAATGCCAGCAACTGCGCCGCAGAGAGGCTTTCGCCGAGCACCAGCACGCCCACGAGGGCCGCGCTCACGGGCAGCATCACGGCAAACACGCCCGCTTGCGCAGCAGGCACATGGCGCAATCCGGTCATCCAGAGCCACACGGTCCAGATGCTCGCGGCCAGCGCATAGACCACGAGCAGCGCCCAGGTTCCAAGGCGCACCGCCGTGAAGTCGAACTGCAGCGCCAACCAGATGCCGAAGGGCATCGACAGCACGAAGCCCCACAGGTTGATGAGCGAGGAGATCCGCTTGGGGCCGAGGCGGCCGGTGAGCGACTTGCCGATCACCGCATAGGCCGTTTCGCAGAGCACCGCGCAGAACACGAGCAGGTTGCCGAGCCACGGCATCGAAGGCGCAGCGGCGCCGTTGTTGCCCGCCGCTGGTGCATGCGCTGGCGTCAAGGCCAGCAGGCCGATGCCGATGGCAGCGCAGCCGATGGCCAGGCCGATGCGCAACGTGATGCGCTCGCGCAGGAACAGCCAGCTCGCCACCGCCACGGCCGCCGGGATGGACGCCATGATCACGCCCGCGGACACCGCGCTCGTCAGGCTCACGCCGAACAGCATGCAGATCGAGAACAGGAAGTTGCCGAGGAACGATTCGAGAAAGACCAGCCCGCGCGTGCGTGCGCTCATCGGCGGCTCGCCCGGTGCGCGCCGCAGCCAGTGCGGCATGGCCAGCGCCGCGATGCCGAAGCGCAGCCAGGCGAGCAGCAGCACCGGAAAGGCCGCTACAAGGGGCTTGGAGAGGGCGACGTAGCCGCCGACGAGCGACATGCTCAGGGCCAGGCAGCCATAGGCCAGCAGGCGGCTGGCGGGAGCAGTGGTGTTCAATAGACTGGACGGCTTTGTTGGAACGATGGATTCGATGATGCCCCAATCCCCCGAGCCCGATGGCGTGCCGGACGCAAGCGCGCAGCACCACGTCTTTGTCTACGGCACCCTGCGCCGCGGCGGGCGCAACGACATCGCACGCTACCGGCCCGCGCCGGTCCACGTGGCCGACGCGTGCATTGCCGCCACGCTGTACGACCTGGGTGCCTACCCCGGCGCGGTCCTCGGCGGCGAGCGGCGCGTGGTTGGCGAGATCTACCGCATCGCGCAACAGGTGGAGGCCGAGCTCGACCGGCTCGAGGGCGTCGCCGACGACGGCTCCGGCGAATACATCCGCCGCCACCTGATCGTGGAAGCGGGTGCGCAGCGCTTCGAATGCCTGGTCTACGAGATCCATCCGTCGCGCATCGAAGGGCGCGCGGTGATCGACAGCGGCGACTGGATGGCGCACGCCGCGGCCAGCTGAGGTGTTTTCGGCGTTCGGTTTTCACGCCTGAAAGATCGATTGCACATTGCGAAAAAGACGGCTGCTGCGGCGCAATATTTTTTCTCGATATGAGAAAAATAATTTTGCATTGAGAAATGTCTTTGTAAGTGGTTGATTTTCATGGATTAAAAATATGTCTTCTATAAGACATAAGAGTCCGGCTTCGGTTTAGAGTAGCTCCACGGCCGCAGCGCCCGATCCTTTCAATCAACCTCACGGAGTGACCATGCCCCAGACCCTCACCGAACAATTGAGCCGCGAACAGCAAATTGCCGCCCTCGAGAAAGAATGGGCCACCAATCCCCGCTGGAAGGGCATCAAGCGCGGCTACAGCGCCGCCGACGTCGTGCGCCTTCGCGGTTCCTTCCCCATCGAGCACACGCTGGCGCGCCGCGGCGCCGAGAAGCTCTGGGAGCTGGTGAACAACGAGCCCTACGTCAACTGCCTCGGCGCGCTCACGGGCGGCCAGGCCATGCAGCAGGTGAAGGCGGGCGTGAAGGCCATCTACCTGTCGGGCTGGCAGGTTGCCGCGGACGCCAACACTTACTCGTCGATGTACCCGGACCAGTCGCTGTACCCGGTGGACTCGGTGCCGACCGTGGTCGAGCGCATCAACAACACCTTCCGGCGCGCGGACGAGATCCAGTGGTCCAAGAACGTGAACCCCGGCGACAAGGGCTATGTCGACTACTTCGCCCCCATCGTCGCTGATGCCGAGGCCGGCTTCGGCGGCGTGCTGAACGGCTTCGAGCTGATGAAGGCCATGATCAAGGCCGGCGCCGGCGGCGTGCACTTCGAAGACCAGCTCGCCTCGGTCAAGAAGTGCGGCCACATGGGCGGCAAGGTGCTCGTGCCCACCACCGAGGCCGTGCAGAAGCTCATCGCCGCGCGCATGGCCGCCGACGTCTGCGGCACGCCGACGCTCGTGATTGCCCGCACCGACGCCGAAGCCGCCGACCTCATCACCAGCGACTACGACGAGAACGACAAGCCCTTCCTCACCGGCGAACGCACCGCCGAAGGCTTCTACAAGACCAAGAAGGGCATCGACCAGGCCATCAGCCGCGCCATTGCCTACGCCCACTACGCCGACCTGGTGTGGTGCGAAACCGGCACGCCCGACCTCGAGTTCGCCAAGAAGTTCGCCGACGCGGTCCACAAGGTGCACCCCGGCAAGATGCTGGCCTACAACTGCTCGCCGTCGTTCAACTGGAAGAAGAACCTCGACGACGCCACCATCGCCAAGTTCCAGAAGGAACTCGGCGCCATGGGCTACAAGTACCAGTTCATCACGCTGGCCGGCATCCACTCGATGTGGTTCAACATGTTCGACCTGGCGCAAGACTACGTGCAGCGCGGCATGTCCGCCTACGTCGAGAAGGTGCAGGAGCCCGAGTTCGCAGCGCGCGATCGCGGTTACACCTTCGTCTCGCACCAGCAGGAAGTCGGCACCGGCTACTTCGACGAGGTGACCACGGTCATCCAGGGCGGCAAGTCCAGCGTCACGGCGCTGACCGGCTCGACCGAGGAAGAGCAATTCCACTGATCCGCTGAATCCGCCATCACAACAATTTCGCTGTCACCTTCGAGCCCGGCCGAGCGCCGGGCTTTTTTTTGTGCCCGGCGGCCAGCGGATAGAATTGCGGTCTCTGCACCCAACAAGAGCGAGAAAGGCACCTTGGTTATGACACCGCGAACTACTCCGCAAGGATTCAGCGGCTTTTTCTTCGTCTCCGAAGAAAAGGGCCGGTAGCCCGCGCTCGCTGGTTTCTTCCAGCTCTCATCCCAAGCAAAGCGCGGCCAGTCACCGCGCTTTTTGTTTTTTCGCCCGAGGTTTTCCATGATCCAGATCACGCTTCCCGACAACTCGCGCCGCGAGTTCCCCGGCCCGGTTTCGGTGGCCGAAGTTGCCCAGTCCATCGGACCCGGGCTCGCCAAGATGACGGTGGCCGGCAAGGTCGACGGCAAGCTCGTCGATGCCAGCGACGTCATCGACCATGACGCCAGGCTGCAGATCATCACGCCCAGGGACGACGAGGGCCTGGAGATCATCCGCCACTCGACGGCCCACCTGGTCGGCCACGCGGTGAAGCAGCTCTACCCGACGGCCAAGATGGTCATCGGTCCGGTGATCGAGGAGGGCTTCTACTACGACATCTCCTACGAGCGCCCCTTCACGCCCGAGGACATGGCCGCCATCGAGGCGCGCATGCGCGAGCTCATTGCGCAGGACTACGACGTGGTCAAGAAGATGACGCCGCGCGCCGAGGTCATCGAGGTCTTCAAGTCGCGCGGCGAGGACTACAAGCTGCGCCTCGTCGAGGACATGCCCGACGAGCAGGCCATGGGCCTGTACTACCACCAGGAATACGTCGACATGTGCCGCGGCCCGCACGTGCCGAACACGCGCTTCCTGAAGGTCTTCAAGCTCACGAAGCTCGCCGGCGCCTACTGGCGCGGCGACGCCAAGAACGAGCAGCTGCAGCGCATCTACGGCACGGCCTGGGCCGACAAGAAGCAGCTCGACCAGTACATCCAGCGCATCGAGGAAGCCGAGAAGCGCGACCACCGCAAGCTCGGCAAGGAACTGGACCTGTTCCACATCGACGAAGTGGCGCCGGGCGTGGTGTTCTGGCACCCCAAGGGCTGGGCCGTGTGGCAGGCGGTGGAGCAGTACATGCGCGGCATCTACCGCGACACGGGCTACTGGGAAGTGAAAGGCCCGCAGATCCTCGACAAGAGCCTGTGGGAGAAAACGGGCCACTGGCAGAACTACCGCGACAACATGTTCACGACGGAGTCGGAAAAGCGCGAATACGCGCTCAAGCCGATGAACTGCCCGGGCCACGTGCTCATTTTCAAGAGCGACCTGCGCAGCTACCGCGACCTGCCGCTGCGCTACGGCGAGTTCGGCCAGTGCCACCGCAACGAACCCAGCGGCGCGCTGCACGGCATCATGCGCGTGCGCGGCTTCACGCAGGACGACGGCCACATCTTCTGCACGGAGGACCAGATCCTCGAAGAGTGCGTGGCCTACACGGCGCAGCTGCAGAAGGTCTATGCCGACTTCGGCTTCACGGACATCCTCTACAAGGTGGCCACGCGCCCCGACAACCGCGTGGGCTCCGACGAACTCTGGGACAAGGCCGAGCACGCCGTGATGGAGGCGCTGCGCCGCTCGGGCGTCGATTTCATCATCTCGCCCGGCGACGGCGCCTTCTACGGCCCCAAGATCGAATACACGCTGAAGGACGCGCTGGGCCGCCAGTGGCAGTGCGGCACGATGCAGGTCGACTTCAACACGGCCGAGCGCCTGGGCGGCGAATACGTGACGGAAACGAGCGGCCGCGCCCACCCCGTCATGCTGCACCGCGCCATCGTCGGCAGCCTCGAGCGCTTCATCGGCATGCTGATCGAACACCATGCCGGCGCGCTGCCCGCATGGCTCGCTCCGGTGCAGGTGGCGGTGCTCAACATCAGCGAAGGACAGGCCGACTACGCCGCTTCAGTGGCGAAAACGCTGCAGAATCAAGGGCTTAGGGTCCAGCTGGATCTGCACAACGAGAAGATTACGTATAAAATACGCAAGCATTCGTTGCAAAAGCTTCCCTACATCCTTGTCGTGGGCGACAAAGAGAAGGAAGCTGGTGCCGTCGCAGTGCGCGCCCGGGGCAATCAAGACCTCGGTGCAATGTCCCTCGAATCGTTCGTGCAACGGCTCGTCCAGGATGTTGCTGACAAGCGTTGATTTGTCCCGGAAGCACCCTCATATGTGCTTCTCGTCCCAATCATGCCGCTTGTCCGCGAGGACTGACCCGGCTTCCGCTACAGATTTTGTAGCAATTTTTGAAGGATTCTGACCATCGCTACTGCATTTCGCGACCGCCGCCACCGCGAGGAACGCCAACACCGCCTGAACCGGGAAATCATGGCCCCGGAAGTCCGCCTTGTAGGCCCGGAAAACGAGCCATTGGGTGTTATGAGTCTCTCCGAGGCCTTGCGCCTCGCCGGTGAGGCTGACGTGGATCTGGTAGAGGTCGTTGCCGCGGCCAATCCGCCCGTGTGCCGTCTGATCGAGTACGGCAAGTTCAAGTACCACGAGCAGAAGAAGGCGGCCGAGGCCAAGTCGAAGCAGAAGGTCATCGAGGTCAAGGAAATCAAGTTCCGCCCCGGTACCGACGACGGCGACTACAACATCAAGATGCGCAACATCAAGCGCTTTCTTGAAGAGGGCGACAAATGCAAGATCACGCTGCGCTTCCGCGGCCGCGAGATCACGCACCAGGAGCTCGGCCTGGCGCTGCTGCAGCGAATCCGTGATGAGCTGGGCGACCTGATCGTCGTGGAGCAGTTCCCCAAGCTCGAAGGCCGGCAAATGATCATGATGATCGCGCCGGGCCGCAAGAAGCCGGGTGGCGGCGGTGGTGCCGCAAAGCCGGCTTCTTCGGAAGCATCGGCGCCCGCGGCGGCCTGAAAAGGCCGCCACGGCGGCAGGTAAAGAGAGTCAGCAGGGTTTGAAGAATTTCGCCGCTGCCGGCGCTTCGCAAGAAGGGCAGGCAGGGGCGGGATAAAGAAGTGTCTCGGGGCCAACAAGTCCGTGGAGTATCCGCGGCGCCTCACGAGCACAAATTAAAGGAGCATTCACATGCCCAAAATGAAGACCAAGAGCAGCGCGAAAAAACGTTTCCGCGTTCGTCCCGGTGGCACCGTCAAGCGCGGTCAAGCCTTCAAGCGTCACATCTTGACGAAGAAGACCACCAAGAACAAGCGTCACCTGCGTGGTGCAGTCGCAGTGCATGAGACCAACATGGTTTCTGTCGCCGCCATGCTGCCCGGCCGTGGCATTTAACTCAGACGAACAAGGAGTACACACATGCCTCGCGTCAAACGTGGTGTAACGGCTCGCGCCCGCCACAAGAAAGTTCTCGCACTCGCCAAGGGTTTCCGCGGTCGCCGCGGCAATGTCTTCCGCATCGCCAAGCAGGCGGTGATGAAGGCTGGGCAATATGCCTACCGTGACCGCCGCACCAAGAAGCGCGTGTTCCGTCAACTGTGGATCGCGCGTATCAACGCCGCCTCGCGCGAACTGGGCCTGACCTACAGCCAGTTCGCAAACGGCATCCGCAAGGCCGGGATCGAGATCGACCGCAAGATGCTTGCGGACATCGCAGTGCACGACAAGGCCGCTTTTGCCGGCATCGTGGAGCAGGTCAAGGCCAAGCTGGCTGCTTGATTCTGCACAGCAGGGGTGCCGCCTTCGGGCGGCTTCCTGCGCCCACGGCACAAGGGCTGGCGCTTGAAAAGGCTCCAGCTCTTTTTTTATTTCCCGCCTAATTTTTGTTGCTATGAACGAGTTGGACTCCCTTGTCGCCACCGCCCGCGCCGCCTTCGCCGAAGCGAAAACGCCCGCCGAGCTCGAAAACGCCAAGGCCCAGTTCCTCGGCAAGTCGGGCCGCATCACCGAGCTGATGAAGGGCATGGCCGCGCTCAGCGTCGACGAGAAGAAGTCGCGCGGCGCCGCCATCAACGTGGCCAAGCAGGCCATCGAGTCCGCGCTGACTGAACGGCGCCAGCAGCTGGCCGACGAAGAGCTTTCGCTGCAGCTGCGCGCCGAGGCGCTCGACGTGAGCCTGCCCGGCCGCCGCCGCATCCCGGGTGGCCTGCACCCCGTGAGCCGCACGCTGGAGCGCATCGAGGAGATCTTCTCGAGCATGGGCTTCGACGTGGCCGACGGCCCCGAGATCGAGAGCGACTGGCACAGCTTCACCTCGCTCAACAACCCGCCGAACCATCCTGCGCGTTCGATGCAGGACACCTTCTACGTCGACCTGAACGGCGACGACGGCATTCCCTACAACCTGCGTCCGCACACCAGCCCGATGCAGGTGCGCTATGCGCATCAGCACATCAAGAAGTACGCGGCTGAATTTGCAGCCGCGGCCGCCGACGCCACCGGCACCGTCAAGGCGCCCGAGATCCGCGTGATCGCACCCGGCCGCACCTACCGCGTCGACAGCGACGCCACGCACTCGCCCATGTTCCACCAGTGCGAAGGCCTGTGGCTCGGCGAGAACGTGAGCTTCAAGGACCTGAAGGTCGTGTTCACCGACTTCTGCCGCACCTTCTTCGAGAGCGACGACCTCGTGCTGCGCTTCCGTCCGAGCTTCTTCCCGTTCACCGAGCCCAGCGCCGAGATCGACATCCAGTTTGCGAGCGGCCCGCTGGCCGGCCGCTGGCTCGAGGTCGCGGGTTCGGGCCAGGTGCATCCGAACGTGGTGCGCAACATGGGGCTCGACCCCGAGCGCTACATCGGCTTTGCCTTTGGCATGGGCCCCGACCGGCTCACCATGCTGCGCTATGGCGTGAACGACCTGCGCCTCTTCTTCGACGGCGACCTGCGCTTCCTCTCGCAGTTCCAGTAAGCACCCGTCCATAGAAACAGAAACCGAATACGAGATCGAAGAGATGCAATTCCCGGAATCCTGGCTGCGCGAGTTCTGCAACCCGCCCCTCGACAGCGCCGCACTGGCCGAAACGCTCACCATGGGCGGCTTCGAGGTCGAGGAGCGCCGCCCCGTGGCGCCGCCCTTCAGCCGCATCGTGGTCGGCGAAATCAAGGAAGCCGTGCAGCACCCCAACGCCGACCGCCTGCGCGTGTGCCAGGTCGACGCGGGGCAGGGCGCCTTGCTCAACATCGTGTGCGGCGCGCCCAATGCGCGCGTCGGCATCAAGGTGCCCTGCGCGCTGGTCGGCGCCGAACTGCCGCCCGGTGAAGACGGCAAGCCCTTCCTCATCAAGCTCGGCAAGCTGCGCGGCGTGGAAAGCCAGGGCATGCTGTGCTCGGCGCGCGAACTGAAGCTCAGCGAAGACCACGGCGGCCTGCTCGAACTCGACGCCGACGCGCCCATTGGCGCCAACGTGCGCGACGTGCTCAAGCTCGACGACGCACTGCTCACGCTCAAGCTCACGCCCAACCTCGCGCATGGCCTGAGCGTGTACGGCGTGGCGCGCGAGCTTGCGGCGCTGACCGGTGCGCCGCTCAAGACGCCCGCCATCGCGCCGGTGGCCACCTCGTTTGCCGACGTGCTGCCGGTCAAGGTGGAAGCGCCCGAACTCTGCGGCCGTTTTTCGGGCCGCATCGTGCGCGGCGTGAACACCAAGGTGGCCACGCCCGCGTGGATGGTCGATCGCTTGGCGCGCTGCGGCCAGCGCAGCGTGACGCCGCTGGTCGACATCTCGAACTACGTCATGTTCGAATACGGCCAGCCCAGCCACATCTTCGACCTCGACAAGATCCAAGGCGGCCTCACGGTGCGCTGGGGCAAGGCGGGCGAGCAGCTCAAGCTGCTCAATGGCAACACCATCAGCGTCGACGACAAGGTCGGCGTGATCGCCGACGACCAGGCCGTCGAATCGCTCGCGGGCATCATGGGCGGCGATGCCACCTCGGTGTCCGACGACACGCGCAACATCTACGTCGAGGCCGCGTTCTGGTGGCCCGAAGCCGTGCAGGGCCGCTCGCGCCGCTTCAACTTCTCGACCGATGCGGGGCATCGCTACGAGCGCGGCGTCGATCCGAGCCGCACGGTGGAAATCATCGAGCGCATCACGCAGCTCATCATCGAGATCTGCGGCGGCCAGGCCGGCGCCATGGACGACAAGATCCTGAACGTGCCCGAGGCCATGCCCGTCACGCTGCGCGTGGCGCGCGCCGCGCGCGTCATCGGCATGCCGCTCACCCAGGCGCAATGCGCCGATGCGCTGCGCCGCCTCGGTTTTGCGCTGAGCGAAGGCGAGGGCACGTTGACCGTGACGCCGCCGCCGCATCGCTTCGACCTGCTGATCGAGGAAGACCTGATCGAAGAGGTCGCGCGCCTGGTCGGCTTCAACAACCTGCCGACCACCGCGCCGCTCGCGCCCATCACCGCGCGCGTGCGGCCCGAGGCCCGGCGCAGCCGCTTCGCGGTGCGCCGCAGCCTGGCCGCGCTCGGCTACCAGGAAACCATCAACTTCAGCTTCGTCGAGGCGCACTGGGAGCAGGACCTGGCCGGCAACGCCAATCCGGTGAAGCTCCTCAACCCCATTGCCAGCCAGATGAGCGTGATGCGTTCGTCCCTGCTGGGCTCGCTGCTGCAGGTGCTCAAGTTCAACCTCGACCGCAAGGCGCCGCGCGTTCGCGTATTCGAAGTAGGCCGCGTGTTCATGCGCGACGACAGCGTGGCCACCACCGACAGCACCGTGCGCGGCGTCGACCAGCCCATGCGCGTGGCCGGCCTCGCCTGGGGCGACGCGGAGGAAGCGCGCTGGGACGGCAAGCCGCAGCGCGTCGATTTCTACGATGCCAAGGGCGACGTCGAAGCGCTGCTCGCACCGCGGGTGCCGAGCTTCGAGCCGGCCGAGCATCCGGCCCTGCACCCCGGCCGCTCGGCGCGCGTGCTGGTCGACGGCAGGGCCATCGGCTTCATCGGCGAACTGCATCCGCGCTGGCGCCAGAAGTGGGACTTCGCGCTGGCGCCGGTGCTGTTCGAGCTCGACCTCGATGCCGTCGCCGCGCGGCCCGTGCCCGTGGCCCAGCCGGTGCCCAGGCACCAGGCGGTGGAGCGCGACATTGCCGTGGTGGTGGCCGAAGCCGTCACGCACAATGCGCTGATGCAGGCCATTCATTCGGCGCCGGCAGCGCAAGGGCTGTTGCGTGACGCCACGCTGTTCGACATCTATCGTCCGCAACCTGCGCGCGACGGTGCGGTGCCGGCATCCGGCGGCCTGGCGCAAGGGGAGAAGAGCATGGCGGTCCGCCTGAGCTTCCAGGACGACAGCGCCACGCTCACCGACGAGCAGGTGGAACCGGCCGTGCGTGCCATCGTCGAACAACTGAGCGCCAGACTCGGCGCACGCCTGAGAGGTTGATGAGAATGAACGCTGCGGAATTCACGCTCGAAGCTCTCGAAACGCCCGCACTCACCAAGGCGCACCTGGCCGATCTGCTGTTCGAACAGATCGGCCTCAACAAGCGCGAATCCAAGGACATGGTCGAGGCCTTCTTCGACCTGATCGCCAACAGCCTGATCGAGGGCACCGACGTCAAGATCTCCGGCTTCGGCAACTTCCAGATTCGCGTGAAGGCGCCGCGGCCGGGCCGCAACCCGCGCACCGGCGAGGCCATTCCGATCGGCGAGCGGCGCGTGGCCACCTTCCATGCGAGCGCCAAGCTCAAGGAACAAATCCACGGAAGCATCGAGCAGGGCGGCAGTTCCGAGGTCGAGTGGAGCCTGGGCGCCGAATAAGTGCTTGGTGCCCGGCGCGTGCGTAGAGTAATCTCTAAGGTTTCCCGCGCACGGTCTTGATTTCAATGGAGAAAACGCTCCCGCCCATTCCCGTCAAACGCTACTTCACCATTGGTGAGGTGGGCGAGCTCTGCGGCGTCAAGCCGCACGTGCTTCGCTATTGGGAGCAGGAGTTCACGCAACTGCGGCCCATGAAGCGGCGCGGCAACCGGCGCTACTACCAGCACCACGAGGTGCTCATGATCCGCCGCATCCGCGACCTGCTCTACGACCAGGGCTTCACCATCAGCGGCGCGCGCAACAAGCTGCAGGAGCTGGTGCAGGGCGAGCGCGAGCGGCGCAAGGCCGGCGTGGTGCCGCTCGAGGGCATGGAAGCCGTCGAGATCGACCAGGAAGAGTTCGAGGCGGCCATCCACCAGGAAGAAGACAGGGCCAGCCTCGAGACCGAGCCCAAGACCGCGCCTCGCACGGTCGATCCATCGCAGTTGCTGCACCTGCGCCGCGAGCTTTTTGAAATTCGTGAGCTGCTGACCGTCGGACGGTGATTCCAGCCGGCTATAATTGAGAGCTTCGGTGTGTGGCGCAGCCTGGTAGCGCACTTGCATGGGGTGCAAGGGGTCGAAGGTTCGAATCCTTTCACACCGACCAACAAAACGTCCAAGGGCGTCCGGTTTCATCCACCGGACGCCCTTTGTCATTGGGGAGCTGGGCGAATCCGGTCCGGAGGCATACACTGAAATCTGGTGACTGCCAGCCCCAAGTGGGGGTACAAAAGGGGGTACAAACCTCCTGGACCCCCTGGTACGGCGGTTTTGTACCCCCATCCCCTGGATGTACCCCATGCCGTTGACCGATGCCGCATGCCGCAATGCTTCCTGTCCGCCTGACCGAAAGCAGGCACGCTACGCCGACGCAGGTGGCCTCTATCTGGAAGTCTCTGCCTCGGGATCTCGCCGATGGTTCTGGAAGTTCAGGATCGAGGGGGTCGAGAAGAAATTCGCCCTGGGCTCCTATCCCGACGTGAGCCTTTCGGCGGCGCGTAAGGCGCGTGACGTTGCCAAGGCCCAGAAGGCTTCCGGAATCAACCCCATACAGGCGCGCCAGGTCGTCAAGCTCAAAGCGGCCGTGAACACCGGCGATACCTTTCGAGAGACCGCGCTCGAGTGGTTCGACAAGCACCATACACGGTGGAGCGGCCATTACGCCACCCGCGAGAAGCGCAACCTGGAAAAGGATCTTTTTCCGTACTTTGCTGCTCGTCGCATCAGCGAAATCGAGGCCATCGAGTTGTTGGCGGCCTTGCGCCGTGTCGAGGAGCGTGGTGCGCTTGACGTGGCCGGCCGTGTGCTGATGACGGCACGCGCGGTGTGGCGCTACGCGGTGGCGACTGCGCGGGCGCCGCGCGATATCACGGCAGATCTCAAGGGGGCACTGACACCCCACAAGAAGCGGCACTTTGCGGCGATCACCGATCCGGCCCAGCTGGGGACGCTGATACGCGTCATCCGGGGCTACCAAGGCGGAGCCATCGTGCGTACGGCGCTTCAACTGGCGCCCATGCTTTTTCAACGCCCGAACGAGCTGCGAGCGGCGGCCTGGGCCGAGATCGATCTCGACGGGGCGCTCTGGACCGTGCCCGCTGCGCGGATGAAGCGGCGCGTCGATGGCAAGCAACATGGTGATCCGCACTTGGTGCCCCTGCCCAGGCAGGCGGTGGAGTTGCTGCGCAAGCTGCATCCCATTACGGGCCACAGTACGCTGGTCTTTCCGGGCGAGCGCAGTCATGAGCGACCGATCTCGGACAACACTCTGCGTGCAGCGCTTCTGACCTTGGGGTACGGCCCCACCGTGCAGACGGTGCATGGCTTCCGGGCGACAGCCCGGACCTTGCTGGCAGAAACGCTGGAGATCGATCCGCTGGTGATCGAAGCCCAGTTGGCGCACGCCGTCAAGGACGCCAATGGCCGTGCCTACAACCGTACGCAGTATCTCAAGCAGCGGACCGTGATGCTCCAGCGGTGGGCGGACTATCTGGATGTGCTGGCTACCAAAGCGGGTTCTCCACTGGCTGAGCTGAAAACGGCCGCCTGAGAACGACTCTTGTCGGGTGATAGCACGGCACCTCCGAGAGCGCCGTTCGAGCAGTATGTCGCGGTGCGCTGGTGCCTGGAGGCGGCGTCATCGTTCTCGAGCGGCCGCGCAAGGCGACGGCGACGAGGTATCAATCAGGTCTCGGCCAAGGTGCGAAGCGGGATCGCGCGCAATGGATCGCCGGGAAAGTGTCTGCTGTCCTCTCTTATTGATGATTCTGCACGCTCTGGCTGGCTGCGCGTCTGCGATTGGGGGCGGCTTTGCGGCAGTTGCGGTCTTCGGTTGGACCAGATCTTTTTCGTGCTTACTGCCGGCAAGCGGTCGCTGGGGGCGGCTGAGCAGAGCAGCGTCAGGTAGGAGGTCATGGAAGTTGTGAGCCACGGCCATCGACGCATGCATGGGCGCGCCTTCATAACCTGATTTACGATTAGACACACGTCAGAAGAACCCGTTCTAGCCGACCCCTTGGGAGGACCTGTGATCCGACTAACCGTGCCGTCCGTCAAGGGCGTCGATGCCAAGACTTTGCGGGGTTTTATCGGCCAGCTCGCGCATCCCTCTGAGGTTGTCGAGGGCGCGTTGACAAAGTTCACGGTGCCCTCGCGAACAGGATGGAAGCTGAGCGGCGCTGACGGTCGCGTCCTGTATGTCTTTCCTAAGGCACCGCCGACAAGTCAGATGCCAAACGACGGGCCCGTTCTGCTCGGCGACGTCGCTGATGGTGCGGTTGAGGCCGACCTAAGCCAAGGCAAATGGCTCGCCCACCCGGACCTCGGCACTGGTCCCACGGCCGCCCAGGCGCGGGACAGCTGGTTCGCCGCGTTTAACTTCATTGGCGAGGACCAGCTCCGCGGAGGACAAGTCGGCTTGCGCCGCCCTCAGCTGGGAGCGCTTCATGCAATTCACGCTCATTGGTCTACCAAGAGCGATGTTGCGACCGTCGTCATGCCGACCGGTACGGGCAAAACCGAGACGATGTTGGCCACGATGATCTCCGCCCTGTGCACGCGGGTCATGGTGATCGTGCCCACCGACGCGTTGAGGACGCAGATCGCGTTGAAGTTCTTCTCGCTGGGCATTCTGAAGGATCCCCGCTCCGTGCTGCTCGCAGCGAACGTGCTGAGGCCTGTCGTCGGCACGCTTGAGAAGCGGCCCACGACCGTCGAGGAGGTGGATGAGCTGTTCAAACGGTGCAACGTCATCGTGACAACCAGCGTACTTGCAGGGAAGTGCAGCCACGAGGTGCAGGTCAGGATGGCTGAGCTCTGCACGCATCTGTTCATCGATGAAGCCCATCACGCCGAAGCACCGACCTGGCACGCATTCAAGTCGGTTTTCAAGGCACACAAGCGGCATGTCTTGCAGTTCACCGCCACGCCATTCCGCGAAGACGGGGTGCCTCTGGACGGAGAGATCGTCTACGTCTATCCAATGAGGCAGGCGCAGCGAGAGGGCTATTTCCGAGCCATCAGGTTCAGCTCGGTGTATTCCTTCAATAACGCCAGAGCCGACCGCGACATCGCCGCCAAGGTCATCGAGGAGCTCAACGCCGATGCCACAGGCCTGCACGTTGCCATGGCACGCGTATCCACGCAAATACGGGCTGCACAGGTGCTCGCGATCTACCAGGAGCTTGGCCAGTTCAATCCGGTGATGCTTCACAGCGGCATGACGAAGGCTGACGCTCAGGCAGCACGCAGCCAGCTGGACCAGCGCAGGTCGCGCATCGTCGTTTGCGTTGACATGCTCGGCGAAGGCTTCGACATGCCGGAGTTGAAGATCGCGGCCTTCCACGATCTCCGCAAGAGCCTGGCGGTGACGCTGCAACTTGCCGGCCGCTTCACGCGGTCCAGGGACGACCTGGGCGATCCGGTGTTCATCGCGAACATCGCCGACGTCAACCTGCGCGAAGAACTCCGAACTCTTTACACCCAAGATCCCGATTGGAATCTCCTGCTCCCCAGCCTGAGCGAAAGTGCGATCGGACAGGAACTGGAGGCACAGCGCTTCATGGGCGGGTTCGACAACCAGCTGGACGAGATCCCGGTAAACGAGATCAGGCCGGCCGCAAGCATGGTGGCCTATCGGACGCACTGTGCCCAATGGAAGCCTTCCGAGCACAACAAGGCTTTCCCGGGGCTGGCTGAAGGCGAAGAGATCTACCCCATCCTCAACGAGAAGGAAAGGACGCTCATCATCATCGCGGCCAAAAGGCAAGGCGTGGCGTGGACCGCCGTACCAGCTGTCGAGGGATTGGTCTGGGAGCTTTGCATCGCAGTCTGGGACAAAGACCAGTCACTACTTTTCATCCACGGATCCACGAACACGGGCAACTACGCCCCGTTCGCGCGTGCCTTGTGCGGGGACGACGTCGAGCTGATCCAAGCGCCCGGCGTCTTCAGAGCGTTTGCGGGCATCAATCGGTTGATGTTGATGAACGTCGGCCTCGACGAGCAGTTCGGTCGCCAGGTGCGGTACACGGGCCGCATGGGCCCCGACGTCGGGGCACGCTTGACCGATACAACCTTGGAGACGACCACGAAAGCCGTCCTCGCCGGGTTCGGCTTTGAAAACGGCGGCCCTGCCTCGATCGGTGCGGGCAAGAAGGGGCGCGTGTGGGCAACCTTGCGGCTGAAGGTCAACGAATTTGCCGCCTGGTGCAAGCATGTCGGTGCCAAGCTCGTCGACGACAGCATTGACCCCGAGGAGGTCCTGAAGGGCACGTTGATACCCCGGCTTGTGAGTGCGCGGCCGGCCTCGGTGCCAGTAGGTGTGGACTGGCCCGTGGAATTGCTCGACTTGGTGGAGTCGGCGACCAAGATCTCCTTCGTCTACACGGTCGAGGAGCATCTGACCAACGTCAGCATCGAGGTTCGGGACTTCAACTCGACCGGCCCGATCGTCCTGCGCGTGTACAGCGAGTCCCGGGAAATTCAGGTCCGGCTCAATTTCGTGACGCGTGGCAGGGCCGCCGACTTTGAGTTCGTCTACGAAGGTGCCGCGACCGCAACGATTCATCGCGGGGGCGACTACGACCTTTGCGCCTACCTGACTGAGCATCCTCCGACGATCTGGTTCGCCGACGGATCAAAGCTGGAGGGAAACACACACGTCGAGCTGCGCACCTCGGCGCAGCTGTATTTGCGAGACCGCTTGGAAGTGCTCGACTGGACAGGCATTGACATCACCAAGGAATCACAGAGAGAGGAACGCCGCAAGGACTCCGTTCAGTACCGAATGATTGAGCACATCAAGGCGGAGAACAGGCACGAAATTGTGTTCGATGACGATGGCGCCGGCGAAGCCGCGGACATCGTCGGCATCAATCTGGACAGCCAGGGCCAGCCCCGACTCATCACGGTAGACCTCTACCACTGCAAGTACTCGGGCGGCGATGTGCCCGGGGCGCGCATTGACGACATGTACGTTGTCTGCGGGCAAGCTCAGCGCAGTGTCATGTGGCTCCACAACAAGGAGCGTCGCACTGACCTCTTTGCACATCTCCTTAAGCGGGACGCGGACCGTGTAGAGGGCGGCCGGCCAACGCGCTTTGAGGTTGGCTCCAAAGACCGCTTGGCACAGATCCGTGATCTCAGCCGCATCTGTGCCGTCACGTTGAGGGTCTATATCGTCCAGCCAGGCCTTTCCAAGACGGGGGCAGCTGATCATCAGCTCGCCCTGCTCGGCGTAACGGACCGCTTCCTGTCCGAGACCTACCAGACGCCGCTCAAGGTGTATTGCGGATAGACCGGCCGCACCGGCTGCTCCCACACTCGGCGTCGACTTCGCTGTTGCGTTGCGCGCAGCAGACGGGCTGCATGCAGTATTCATGTCGCGCGCTCGTCCATGCGATCCGCGATCCATGATTGCACGGCGCTCTCTGGCCACGCCGCGGCGCGCTGTCCGGTTTTCACCGAGCGAGGAAAGATGCCCCTGCGCATCTGCTCGTAGATAGCCGACCTGCACAGGCCGGTGAGGCGCTCGACTTCGGGCAGTCTCAGAAGCCTGTCGGAGGCGCGCTTTGCCGTCTGCATCGGCGGCGTCGTTGCGTCACCGCGAAGGAGCGTGAGCGCCTCTTGCAGCAGATGAGCCGCCTGCAGGGCTCTTTGAACGCTAGGGTCGGCGGCGACGCGCGCGCTCGGTTCGTTGAGGGTATGGGTTCGCATGGGCATTACCTTTCGGTTCTTCCGCAGCGCGTTCAATGCCGTTGCGGGACGTCCGTAGGTTGTCAGCGATGTCTGCTGGAACCAACTCGCCAGAGCGATGCGAGGCGCACGACAGCATAGGCGTGGAAATCGGAGAAGGGCGTTCAGTGCATGGCGAGCGTTCAAGCTCTCTGCCCTATGACCGATCCCCTCTCAACGACCTTCCCTCTTCCTTTCCAGCAGGAATGCCTTGCGCTCGGCTCGTGCGTCGGCGGCTTGCTTCAGTTCAGCATAGGACTTTGACTCGATAACCGCTCCGCTGGGGTTCTTCACGTTCGGGTTCGTGACCACGGCGTAGTAGGTGGGCGGCGATTTAGGCCCAGCATCGCGATAGATCTGCACCTGCATGCCGCTGTGCAAGTACTCTTCGACGACTTGGTCGTGGTCGGAGGGGTCTGAGTGCGGGATCTGGGCCTTCACATGACGCGCACTATCTTCCGCGGCGATCGGATAGACGTTCAGCTCCAGGACTTGGGCATTCAGGCCCACCTGAATTGCCGATCGCAGTGCGGCCTTGGTGGCCTCCGCGCCCTGACCCGCGAGCGGGTTCATCTCGATGAGAACGTGCGCAAGGATTCGGCGGTTTTCGGCCATGTCGGGTTCCGATCGTTTCTGCGAAGGTTGGTAATGTGGGGCCGCGCCTCATTCCGGCCACCAAAGCGGCCGTGCCGGCTGCGCCGCTTCGGCACGCAATGCGTCGGCCAGCTCATGCGCGGGGTCCTTGAGGCTGCTGCGCACGAGTGCAACCCATGTACGCAATGCGTCATCCTCGGGTTGATCGCCGGCAATCCCCTCGAGGCGCGACAGCACATCCAGGGCGCTGTGATAGGCCGCCAGGGATTGGCCGACCGCGACGGCGCGAGGCAGTTGATTCGCCCGCGCTTCCCGGCGCTGCGCATGCGCCTGCTCTGCGGCCATCGCGATGTCGTGTGCCCGGGCTGCTTCCCGCTCCTGCTGTCGTCGGATGGCGGCTTCTTCGGCCAGCAGCTTGGACTTGAGTGCTTCGGCTTCCGGGAATGCGATCAAGGCGCGTGTAATCTCCGGAAGCTGTTGCTCCAACTGCTCACGACTGCCTGTCCATTGACGGGCGATGACGTGCCAGTCTCTCTCCAGCTTCAGCTTGTAGCTGTCGAGGGGCTTGTACTCATCTCGATGAAAGAGGAAATCCTGGCGCCTGGGTTGCGCAATCTTCTCCACCTGTTCGGAGAAGTTCAGCCTGATGGCGCCGCCCGCGCGCCGGATCTCAACCGTGTTCGATGCGTCTCCCCGGCCAGCGACGACCTGGCAGCCTCCGGCGATCAGTCCCCGGATGAGCGCTTCGTGGAAACGCAGAATCCAGTCGATGTGGGCCAGGGTCGCGGTGATGCGCAGGCAACCGCTGCCGGCGACGTACCGGCCCGTGGTCATCCTGTGGCTCGACATGCCGCCGAAGAAGGGCTTGCGCAGTCGCCTGGCTTCTTCCGCCTGCACCGCCAACTTCGCCTCATCGCGCTCGATGGACTGAAAAAAGCGAGCGGTCTTCGCCACCAGCGGGTGGCAATGGTCGAGTGAGGGCGGTACATCAATGGGCTGCAGCACAACTGCGTCCCTGGCCCGGGAAAACGCTTGCTGGACCTGCTGAATCCTCGTGGCGTCGGAGGAGCGGGCCGCCGTGGTGTCTTTCTCCGGCAGGTGGATTTCGTGATCGACGTCGGAAGGCGGCAGCGGGGCCTGCACACAGATCTTGCCGGCCGCGAGACGGGTCCAATAGCCAACTGGTGGAACAGGGATGTTGTATCGGCGGCAGAGCTTGGAGAGTCCGACATCGGACAGGCCGAGATTCGGCCCCAGATGGCGAAGCGGTGTCTGCCAGACCAAGGCATACAGTTCGGATCGTTTCACGCACATCTCCATCGTCAGACAAAACGAAGGCTCCCGGCCAAACCGATGAGCGTCGCCGAGCCGTCGCCGGCGGGTGGGCTGTTGACGCAGACGCTCAAGAGCACACTGGCGCTGGCGGAGCTGCCGGCGCTTGATCACCCGACCATGGCCGGGGCCGAAGATCCTGTTGTTTGCGGAACTCGGGCTGCCCTTATTCGCGAAGTCCCCACTCTCCGGCGGGACGCCCGGCCAGTTTCGGCTTCGACCTTCGCGTGGCGAACGGCATAGTCGAGCAGGTCTACCACCTGCTGGGGTCGCTCACGCCGGCCATGGGCGTGGAAGGCCACGAGGTAGAAACAGGCCGCCAATATCAATGGCATCCACAGGTACATGTTGCTGTCGTACTTGAGCAATGTCGACGCCGCCATGGCTGACGCCGTCAATGCGGGGAACAGGCCGAGCTTTCGCAAGTCGCCTGTGAGCAGGCCGACCCGCCCATCGAAGATGTCCCATCGGTGGCGGTACTGCAGCAGCGCATATTCCAGCGTCGCCTTGTCGTAGCTGCCTAACTGGGTCAGGAAGTCTGCATCGGCCTGAATGTCGAGCTTGATGCGCGCGAGCAGCCCGGGAAACCGTTGCCTGCGATGACGCCAGAGCAGATGCCCCACATTGAAGGTGGCGGTCAGCAGATAAGCCAGTCCAAACAGGAGCATGACGGTATAGAGCGGGGAGACGCTGGCAGCGAGCTTTTGCGAAGGCCATGCGTGCCGCCCCCATGCGGCACTCAGCAGTAGTGCCATGGTGGCCAAGTAGCCGCAGAGGATCGCCTTTTCCAGGCGACGCATTTGCGCAGAGGGCTGAAACGCGCTGTCTTCGCGCTGAACCAGCGTCATTTCCTGCAGCAACGAGAACAGTGGATCGAGAGAGTCGGGCTTGAGCATCGATTTTGAGTGGGCGAATCAGTTCGTCGAAATATCCGGCGAATGTCATTCTGGCTGACGCAGGGCGTCTCCGGCCGTGGCGGTGATGGCCGGCCGCGCTGTCGTGCTTGCGCATCGAGCCACCCCTGGCGTCTCGCCCCCTTCGGGCTTCCATCGTTCCCTCGCGCCGCTCGGCTGACGCCTTCGGCCCGGTTCGCTGATCCGGGCCTGCGCGCTTCGCTTGCGTGGTGTCGGCGACGAAGGCGGCCATTGCCTGTCCAGCCATCTTTCCTTCCCTCATCACCTTGTCCGCGACCGTAGCGCGCGCCGGGACGCCGTCAAGGCGCGCCAGGCCGTGTCCTCGCCTTCGGCTGCGGGCCGCACCAGCCCTGGCGCTTCTTCCTTGACGGCGCCCCGGCGCGCGCTCCTTGGGCCGCGGGCGATGAACTCAGGAAAGACGGTGGCAACGAGGCCTACCGGGTTCTTCGTGCCGACCCCACCGGAAAACCCGAAGAGGGCTCCGAATCTAGGAATCCGGTGAGGCTGTTTTCAACAGCCAACTTCGTCAGGAGAAAGACCATGCAACTTGCATCCCGTTTCGCGAACCACTCGCCGGTGCTGCGCTCGGAAAATCCCTTGTCGGATGCCCGATCGAGCTTGCCAAGGAGACCGGCAAGGCCTGGATTGGAGCCAGCGGACGCGACCGCGCTTCCACTACGTTGTCGAGATGAAGCCCGAGCCCGGCTGGGGTCTCGAACTGTTGCGCTGGTACGACCGGGGGCACCTGCCCGCGCTGGCTGCGGCGCGGGGCTGCATACGCGCCCAGCGCTTCTGGAACAACGATGACGAGCTGGAGCGATCGCGTGCGGCCTTATTTCATGAAGCCCGTGCGCACCATGTTTGCGCTGGTGGCCTCCGCAGGGCCGTAGCTACGGCGCGGCGGATCAATCCAGCGCGAACTGGCGCTGTTCCTTCGGCGCAATGCCGGCCTGACGCACGACTTCGCGCCAGCGCGCCAGGTCCGACTTCATCCGCAGCGCGAGTGCGTCGGGGCTGCCGGGCTCGACCAGCGCGCCTTGGCTCTCGAAGCGCCGGACGACGTCCGGATCGGCCAGCACCTCGTTCAGCGCCTGATCGAGGTGCGAGACGACCGCGGCGGGCGTGCCCGCCGGCGCAAACAGTCCATACCATTGGACGACATCCACCCCAGTGACACCCAGCTCCGAAAGTGTCGGCACGTCCGGCAGGGCGGCGAGGCGTTTCGAGCCCGCCACGGCCAGGGCCCACAACTGGGCTGCGCGGATGAACGGATAGGCCGTGAACAGGCTCGGGAACATGATCTGCGAGCGGCCCTGCACCGTCTCCGCGATCGCAGGCGCGGCACCCTCGCAGGTCGTGCTGGCCATCGAAGTGCCGCTGCTGAGCTGAAAGAGCTCGGCCGCGAAATGCGGCGGCGTGCCGTCGCCGGCGGAGGCGTAGCTCAGGCTGCGGGGTGTCGTCTTCAGCCGCTCGATCAGTTGCTGCACTTGCGGTATGCCCGCGTCCGGATGGGCGACCATCAGGGTCGAGGAAGAGCCCACGAGCCCTACCGGCTCGAAATCGGCGGCCGGATCGTAGGCCAGCTTCTGCAGCGCGGGGTTCATCGCGTGGGTGCCGACATAGCCGAACATCAGCGTGTGGCCGTCCGGCGTTGCCCTGGCCACGTACTCGCTCGCGATGGCACCGTTGGCTCCGGCGCGGTTGTCGACCAGGATCTCCTGGCCGAGCAGCGGCCCGAGCTTCGCCGCGATGATGCGGGCCATCGTGTCGTTGCCGCCGCCTGCGCGCGTGGGCACGATGATCGTCAGCGCCTTGTGCGGGAACCGGGAAGTGCTCGCGGCCTGCGGCTGCGGCCGCGAGAACACGTAGTCGGGCAGGTACATCTCGCCCTGCATGATCTTGCGCGCCGTGCGCAGGAGCGCGGCGCGATCCACCGCGGCGGTGTCGCCGGTGCCCTTGAGCTCGACCTCGATGTCGATCTGCCCCGCCGGATGCAGCACGACCAGCCTGTGGGTTCCGGCGGCGCGCGCGACGCCGCTGGCGACCGTTCCCGGCAGCGCGAAGGCGCTCGCCACGCCGATGGCGCCCGTCACCGCATGCGAGGCGTGGCACTTGCGCGGCGTGAAGTAGCGCGAGGTGATGCTGTCGTCCGTATCGCCCGCGCTCACGAGCACCGGCTTTGGCACGACGCTGTCAGACACGTCGCCCAGGCCCATCCTGCGGCCCGCCTCCAGTCGCAGCGTCTCGAGGCGCTCGAGCAGTCCGATGTTGGCGTCGAGCGCGGCGGGCTTCTCGCGCCCGGTGAGGCCCAGGTCGCTGGCGCGCACGATCATCAACGGCATGGCGGCGTCGATGCAGGTCACCTCCACGCCGTCGATCGTGTCGATGCGCCTGCCGGTCGGGAAGACCTGGCCCGTGACCGCGCCCCAGGCGTCCAGAAAGTTCAGCAGGATCGGCGCCGCCGTGCCCGCCACCCCGTCGATGCGCGCATCGCCTTCGTACGTCACGCGACCGCCAGGGGTGTGCACCGTCACGTCGATGCGCGAGCCGGTGTTGACGTTGTGCACGCGAACGAGGGTGGTGCCGTTCCCGGCCGGCACCAGGCCCTGCTCGATCGCGAAAGGCGCGACGCCCGATAGCATGTTGCCGCAGTTCGGCCGCGTGTCCACTGAGCGATGCCCGACGCCCACCTGCGCGAACAGGTAGTCGACGTCGCACTCAGGCCGCGACGAACGCGAGACGATGGCCACCTTGCTGTTCAGGGTGCTTCCGCCGCCCACGCCGTCGAGCTGGAGCGGGTCGGAGGCGCCTATCGCGCCGATGAGCGCCTGGTCGCGCGCCTCGTCGCCGTCCGGCAGCCATTCGCGCAGGAAGAACGGCCCGCGCGAGGTGCCGGCGCGCATCAGCACGCAGGGAATCGATCTGTTCATGTTCAATCCGCGCTCAATCCGCGCTGATCCTGGCGGCCTGGACCACCTTCTTCCACTTGACCTGCTCCTGCGCCACGTAGGCGCGCATCTGCTCGGGGGTCATGGTCGAGACCTCGGCGCCGTGATCCTCCAGCCGCTTGATCACGCTCTTGTCCGCGAGCACTTCGTTGAGCACCTTGTTGAGCTGCGCGACGATGGGTGCGGGCGTTTTCGCCGGCGCGAAGATGCCGTACCACTGCGAGACGTCGACATCCGCGATGCCCTGCTCCTGCAGCGTGGGGACGTCCGGCATGAGCGCCGAGCGCTTGGCGCCGGCCACGCCCAGGGCCTTGAGCTTGCCGGCCTTGACGTAGGGCACCGCCGTGAAGAGGCTCGGGAACATCACCTGCGTCTGCCCGGCGAGGGTGTCGGTGATGGCCGGTGCGGAGCCCTTGTAGGGAACGTGCAGCATGCTCGTGCCCGTCGAGAGCTTGAACATCTCGGCCGCGAAGTGCGGCGCCGTGCCGTTGCCGGCCGAGGCGTAGCTCGTCTTGTCCGGCGCCGCCTTCAGCATGGCCACGAGCTCCTTCGCGCTGGCGGCCTTGACGGATGGGTTGACCACCATCACCGTGGCCGAGGATCCCAGCATGCCGACCGGCTCGAAGTCCTTGACCGGGTCGTAGCGCAGCTTCTGCAGCGCCGGGTTCATCGCGTGCGTTGCGATGTAGCCGAGCATGAGCGTATAGCCGTCGGGCGCCGCGCGCATCACGTACTCGCTGGCAATGGCACCGTTGGCGCCCGCCTTGTTGTCGACGATGACGGGCTGCTTGAGGATGGCTGACATGGCCTGGCCGACGACGCGCGCCATGGCGTCGTTGGCGCCGCCCGCGGCCGTCGGCACGATCAGCGTGATCTGCTTTTCAGGAAAGGCGGCGGCCGCGCTTGCGCAGGTCAGGCATGCCCCCAGCGCGACGGCGCCGAGGAAGCGAATTTTCTGGATCTTCAATTTGTCTGCTCCGGTGGATTTTTGAAAGCTCGGGAGGCTCTTGCGTGGCCCTGGTGCGCATGTTCTTCCGATGCCTGAGTTCTGTAAATTGCATGTTTAGGATCGATTGATGCACACTGTCTATCAATCAGATCGAGTCGGAGCAATGCCATGGCCATCAACTTCAATCTCAACGACCTGCAGGCGTTCCGCGCGGTGGCGGAACTCAACAGCTTTCGCAAGGCCGCCGAGGCGCTGCACGTCTCGCAGCCTGCGTTCAGCCGCCGCATCGAGAAGCTGGAGGAGGCACTCGGCGTGAAGCTGCTCGACCGCACCACCCGTCGCGTGAACCTGACCTCCGTGGGGCGCGAATTCGACCGCAAGGTGCAGCAGCTGCTGGACGACCTCGATCACACGCTGCTGGGCATCCGCGGTGTCGCGGCCACGCGCATGGGCGAGGTGAAGATCGCCTGCGTGCCGTCGACGGTCTACTACTTCCTGTCGCAGGTGATCTCGCGCTACCACGAGCGCTACCCGAAGATCCGGGTCAAGGTCCTCGACGCGAGCGCGAACGAGGTGCTGGCGACCGTCTCCAGCGGGGAGGCCGACTTCGGGCTCAACTTCGTGGGTGGGCAGGAGCCGGACATCGAATTCAAGCCGCTGCTGGAGGAGCGCTTCGTCGCGGCCTGCCGGCGCGACCATCCGATCGCCAGGAAGCGCCGTGTGAGCTGGACCGAGCTGGCGCAGTACGACTACATCTCGGTGAGCAAGGCGTCCGGCAACCGCCTGCTGCTGGACCAGGCGCTCTCGGGGGTGGCCGGCCGCCCGCAGAGCATCTACGAGACCCAGCATGTGACGACGATGCTCGGCCTCGTCGAGGCGGGTCTGGGGGTCGCGGCGGTCCCCTCGATCGCCATGCCTGACGCGGACCATCCGCTGCTGGTGAGCGTTCCGCTCCACGACCCCACCATCACCCGCACGATCGGCCTCATCCGGCGCAAGGGCCGAAGCCTCTCTCCGGCCGCGCAGCAGCTCTACGCCTTCTTCTCCGAGATGAAGGCGAAGCGCGGCAAGCCGGGAGGCCGCCGCGCGGATAGTGCAAAGGCCGAGGGCACGCGCGCCTGAGGCCCGCCGGCCGCCTGGGCGATCAGGGCGTCGGGCCGGCGTGCCCCAGCGGCGCGGCGAAGTCCTTTGGGCCTTCTTCGAGCTCGTGCTCGGTCCTGGCGTAGTTCGCGGCCAGCTCGCGCTGCAGCACCTTCCGGTCGCAGGCCTTTTCCCAGATGGAGACGACGATGCACGCCACCGCGTTGCTGATGGTGCTGGTGAGTGCGCGTGCCTCGGACATGAAGCGGTCGATCCCCACGATCAGCGCGACGCCGGCCACGGGCAGGTCGGGCATGACGGTGAGCGTGGCCACCAGCGCGACGAAGCCGCTGCCCGTCACGCCCGCCGCGCCCTTGGAGGTGAGCAGCATGATGCCCAGCATCGAGCCGATCTGGAGCCACGACAGGTGGATGTCGCAGGCCTGGGCGATGAACATCGACGCCAGCGTCAGGTAGATGGCTGTGCCGTCCAGGTTGAACGAATAACCGGTCGGCAGCACCAGCCCGACCACGCCCTTCTTGCAGCCGAGCCGTTCGAGCTTCTGCAGGAGCCGCGGAAGCACCGGCTCGCTGGACGAGGTGCCCAGCACCACCAGCAGTTCCTCCCTGATGTAGCGCAGCAGCTGCCAGAGCTTGAATCCGTGCAGGCGCGCGAGTGCGCCGAGGATCACGACGACGAAGAAGATGCAGGCGACGTAGAAGGTTCCGATCAGCAGGCCGAGCGATCCGATGGACTTGATGCCGTAGCGGCCCACCGTGAAGGCCATCGCTCCGAAGGCGCCGATCGGCGCGAGCCGCATGATGATGCCGAAGGCGGCGAAGAGCATGTGGGAGAAGCCGTCGATGCCGTCGAGCACGGGCTTGGCGGCGCTTCCTATGCGGGTGAGCCCGAAGCCGCAGAGCACCGCCAGCAGCAGCACCGGCAGCACCTCGCCCTCGGCGAACGCACCGACGAAGGCGTTGGGGATGATGTGCATCACGAAGTCGGTGAACCCGTGGATGTGGACCTGGTTCGCGAAGCGCGTGGCGACCGACGCATCGAGGTTCCTGGGGTCGATGTGCATCCCGGCGCCCGGCTGCAGCAGGAACACGGTGACCAGGCCGGTGAGGAGTGCCAGGACCGTCAGCGCGTAGAAGAGTCCCATCGCCTTGAGCAGCGTCTTGCCGATTTCCTTGGAGTCGCCCAGCGAGGTGATGCCGCTCACGATGGTGCAGAACACCACCGGGGCGATCATCATCTTGACCAGCTTGACGAAGCCGTCGCCCAGCGGCTTGAGCGCGGCGCCGAACTCGGGCCAGTAGTGGCCCACCGCGATGCCGAGGATCAGGCCCGCGAGAACCTGCACGTAGAGAAGTTTCGAGAGCTTGCGGATGTTCATGACCTTGTCTCCGGGGTGGGGGCGCGCGAATGCATGCCGGTCTGCGCCGGCTCTGTCTGCTGCGGTGAAGGATGCGGGGGCGGCGCTCAGCCGCGCGCGGCCAGCACGCGGTCGACCATGACGCCGGCCTGGCCGAGGTGGTTGGCCGGCTCGCACATGGCCTCGAGCTGCACGCGCGTCACGTGCCTGCCGATCTCGGGGTGCGCAGCGAGGATCTCGATCAGGGGCCGGTTCTCGGCGATGGCCTGGCGGCACAGGTCGTACACCAGGTCGTGCGCGTACTCGCGGCCGATGTAGGGGCCCAGGCCCATCATCACGGCCTCGGACATCACCAGGCCGTTGGTGATGTCGATGTTCGCGCGCATGCGGGTGGCGTCCACCTCCAGGCCCTTCAGGATGAACCTGGTCTGCTTCAGGGCGCCCGACATCAGGCAGAAGATCTCGGGCAGCGACACCCACTCGATCTCCCAGGGGCCGGTGGAACGCTCGTGGTCCGCCACCATCGCGTCCATCAGTGCGGCGGCGTGCTGGCGGGCCACCGAGATGTTGGCGTGGATGTAGAGGCAGGAGATCGGGTTGCGCTTCTGCGGCATGGTCGACGACGAGCCGCGGCCCGGCGCGAAGGGCTCGAACACCTCTGCCACTTCGGTCTGCATCATCAGCTTGACGTCCATCGCGATCTTGCCGAGTGAGCCGCCGACCAGCCCCAGGAACGCGCCGACCTCCGCGACGGTGTCGCGCACCGTGTGCCAGGAGATCAGCGGCTGCGCGAGCCCCAGTTCCTTCATCAGCCCTGCCTGCGTTTCCATCGCGCCCTTCTCCAGCGAGGACAGCGTGCCCGATGCGCCGCCGAACTCGCCCATCAGCACGCGCGGCTTGAGCTGCTGCAGGCGCTCGCGGTGGCGGTCGATGCCGGCCAGGATGCTCGCCATCTTGTAGCCGAAGGTGATGGGCGTGGCCTGCTGCAGGTTCGAGCGGCCGATGATCGGCGTGTCGCGGTACTTGCGCGCCAGGGCCGCGAGCGCTTCGCCGATCTCGTCGAGGTCCTGCTCGACGAGGGCGAGCCCTTCGCGCATCTGCAGCACAGCGGCCGTGTCGGTGATGTCCTGCGTGGTCGCACCCCAGTGGCAGTACTCGCCGAGCTTGTCCCTGCAGTTGGCGTTGATCTGGTTGACCACCGCGATGATGGGATAGCCGATCTGCTCTGTCTTGGCCTTCAGCTTGGCCCAGTCGATCTGCGAGAGGTTGCAGTTCCGGACGATCTCGTCGGCCGCTTCCTTGGGAATGATGCCGAGCTCGCCCTGGACCTTGGCAAGGGCGCGCTCGATGTCGAGGTACTTCGCGGTCCGGTTCTCGTCGGACCAGACTTCGCGCATGCGCGCGTCGCTGAACATGTCGCCGAATATCCGCGAATCGATGATGGTGGAAGCCATGATGCTTTGTCTCCTTCTGCGATGGAGGTGGATGGATGAAGTCAGTCGCGGGCGAGGGCCAGCGTGCGTTGCGCCTGCAGCACCACGGGCCGGTCGACCATGCGGCCGTCCAGCCGCGCGGCACCCGGCGACGCGGCATCGGCGGCCAGCACGCGCCGGGCCCAGTCCAGCGCCTGCGCGCTCGGCTGCAGCGCCGCGTGGATCGGCTGCACCTGGCGCGGATGGATGCACAGCTTGGCGCCGAAGCCCATCTGCCGCGCCTCGGCAAGGTCCGACAGGAGGCGCGCCTCGTCGTCCAGCTGCGGCGTGACACCCGCCACCGGTGGGGGCAGGCCCGCCACGCGGGAGGCGATGGCGATGCGGCTGGCCGCGTAGGCGAGGCCGCGGGCGTCCGTCGCGATGTCCATGTCGAGGTCGAGCGCGAAGTCGAGCGTGCCGAACACCAGGCGTTGCACGCCGGCGGCCGCGATGGGCTCCACCTGCGCCACGCCCTGGGCACTCTCGATGAGGGCGAGGACGGCCGCGCCGGGCAGCGCGGCACGCACGCGGGCGATTTGCGCGGCCGATTCGGCCTTGGGCAGGAGCACCTCGGCCGCAGCCGCGTCGGCCAGCGCGGCGAGATCGGCGCCGAACCATGGAGAGCCGGCGTCGTTGATGCGCACCACGGTGCGCGACCTGTCGGCAGGGCTCACACCCTGCAGCCACGTCATGACGATGGCGCGCGCATCGGCCTTGTCGGCAGGGGCGACGGCGTCCTCGAGGTCGAGCACGATCCGGTCGGCACCGCTGGCCAGCGCCTTGCCAAAGCGGTCCGGATGCGTGCCGGGCACGAAGAGGTAGGTGCGGGCGGAATGCCTATGTTCACCAGGCATGGCGTGGCCCTCAGACGGCGTTCGACGCGCGCAGCGCCGCGATCTCGGCTTCGCCGTAGCCGAGTTCCGCGAGGATCGCTTCGGTGTGCTCGCCGAGCGCGGGCACCGGGTCCATGCGCGGACCGGTGTCCCAGGTGCCGGGCGGCAGCATCGCGGGCACGGGGCCCTTCGCCGTCCCCACTTCGCTCCAGCGGCCGCGCGCCTGCAGCTGTGGATGGGCCCAGACCTCCTTCATCGTGTTGACCTGGGCGTTGGCGATCTGCGCGAGTTCCAGCCGCTCGACCACCTGCCTGCCGCTGAGCGAGGCGAAAGCCTCGACGATGATCTCGCGCAGTGCGGCCCTTTGCGCCACGCGCTTGAAGTTGGCGGTGAACCGCGGGTCTTTCGCGAGCTCGGGCTGTTGCAGCACCTTGTCGCAGAAGCTGGCCCACTCGCGCTCGTTTTGCAGGCCCAGCATCACGGTGGTGCCGTCGCCGGCCGGGAATGGGCCGTACGGGTAGATCGTCGCGTGGCTGGCGCCGGTGCGCGGCGGCGGCTCCGCGCCTTCGAAGGCGTAGTAGAGCGGGTAGCTGTTCCACTCCGCCAGCGACTCCAGCATCGAGATGTCGATGCGCTGGCCCCTGCCGGTCTGGCCGCGCTGCAGCAGCGCGGCGAGGATGTTGCTGTAGGCGTACATGCCCGCGGCGATGTCCGCGATCGAGGGCCCCGCCTTGCAGGGTTCCTCCGGCGTGCCGGTGACCGAGACGAAGCCGGCTTCACTCTGGATCAGCAGGTCGTAGGCCTTCTTGTCGCGGTACGGCCCGGGGCGTTCGGGATCGTCGCCGTAGCCGGAGATGTCGCACATGATGAGTCCTGGCTTGGCACGCGAGAGCCGGTCGAAGCCCAGGCCCAGGCGCGCAGCCGCGCCGGGTGCCAGGTTCTGCACGACCACGTCGGCCTTTTCCATGACCAGGCGCTCGAGCACGCGGGCGGCCTCGGGATGCTTCACGTCGAGCGTGAGGCTCTCCTTGGAGCGGTTGGTCCAGACGAAATGCGACGCCAGGCCGCGGACCCGCTCGTCGTAGCCGCGGGCGAAGTCGCCCGAGCCGGGACGCTCGATCTTGATGACGCGTGCGCCGAGATCGGCGAGCTGGCGGGTGGCGAAGGGAGCCGCGATCGCGTGCTCCAGCGTGACGACGGTGATGCCCTTGAGTGGCTGCATGGCGTGTTTCCTTCTGCGTTGCGAAACGAGTCAGCGCAGGACGGCGGTGGCGTCCATCGTCAGCCAGCCCTCGTGGTCCGAGGCCCAGAGCCGGATGGTCTTGCCGTCGGCCTGCGGCTGGCCGCTGACGTGGAAGGCGTCGAGGTCGAAGGTGGGCCGCACGGCCTTGAAGCGGAAGCTCGCCACGTCTGCATCAGGCAGCTGGCGGCGCAGCAGGTCCATCAGCAGCGTCGCGATCAGCGGGCCGTGCACGATCAGGCCCGGATAGCCCTCGACCTGCGTGACGTACTGGCGGTCGTAGTGGATGCGGTGGCCGTTGAAGGTCAGTGCCGAATAGCGGAACAGCAGCACGTCGTCGGGAACGATCTGCCGGCGCCACGCGGCCTCTGTCGGCGCCGCCTGCGGGGGCGGGGGTACGTCGTGCGGGCCCTGGGCCTCGCGATAGACGATGTCGTGGAACTCGACCAGCGCCGGCGCAGCCTCGCCATTGCAGCGGATCTCGTGCCGCACCTTGACGAACACGAGCTTGCCGGTGCGGCCTTCCTTCAGCGTGACGTCGTCGATGGTCGAGGTTCGCGTGACCTGGTCGCCCACGCGGATCGGCGCGCGGAACTCGAACTGGCTGCCGGCCCACATGCGGCGGGGCAGCGGCACCGGCGGCAGGAACCCGCCGCGCTTGGCGTGGCCGTCGGCGCCGATCTCGCTTTGGCGGTGCATGGGCAGGAAGTAGAGCCAGTGCCACAGGGGCGGAAGCGCCGTGCCGATCGGCACCGGCGCGGCCGGGTGGTCGAGCGTCGCCGTCAAGGCCGCCACGGGCGTGGGATGGATGGTGTCCTCGAGGCGCTCGCTGCGCCCGATCCATGACTGCAACTGATCCGGATGTACGTCCACTCTCGTGTCTCCTTGGTTTGCTGCACCCAGCGGCAGCAGGACTGGGAACGGAGTGTGCGGCGCATCGAACGCCAAGTGAATTGCATTATTTGAGGCTATTGATGCATTTCATGGAACAAAGAAACGGGCCGTCAATGGCTCGCGCACTCCTTTATTGGACCGCGTGACGGCGTATTCCTACAGTCCATCGCCACTCGACCAGCCCGCCGCCAAGAGGCGGGCCCCACCTGAAGGCGTATTCATGAAGCCCTGGGTTTCCAAGTTCCTTGCATCGCTGCGACCTGCAGTGATGCCGGCATCGGTATCCGGAGATGCGTCGGAGCCGGCGCCCGCGCTGCAGTCGCTGCCTGGCGAGCGCGTCGGCATCTCGGGAACTGAACCGTTTTTGTCCGCACCCCCATCAGCACGAGGAGGCCTCTCCGGGACACCCAGTCATGTCGCGAACGATCGCCGACATCGCTCACCGCTTGACGAGGTCGTGCAGCGCACAGCGACTTACCCGGACAAGTTCGGCACTGCGAATCTGCAGGGTCGAATCATTCCGCCCCGTGCCGCAATAGATCGTTTCCATTGCCGTCACTCCCGAATCGACGACTACCCGTGCCCCGTTGATCGGCAAGGGAACGACGCCTCCCGGGACCATCGCGAGGAACTGTGCCAGTTCCATGTCCGTTGCCATGTGGAGATCCGCTCTCCTCACGCCAAGTGCATCGGCGATCTTCTTGTAGTCCGCGCGCTCGGCCGCTCGCATGGCGGCAATCGCGTAGCGATCGCCCGGCAAGCGGAAGGCCAGGCTCTTGACCATTGCGTCGGGATCGAAGGGAAGCAGGCGCTGCGCTTCAGCGAAGCTCACCACGGCGTCGTGGTCGTGCACTTCGAAGATCGCATCGCTCGACGTCAGGAAGGAATGTATGGCCGGGCTCATCGCATCCAGGGTATCGAGGAACCGGGAAGCCGATCCGAGCCGTTGTTGCCGTACTCGCGGACACTCATGGCGCACCTGCCATGCCGAGGCCAAGACGCAGCACGGCCACCGCAACGACGCCCACCAGGATCGTTCCGAGAAGCGGAAGGCGGACCGAGGCCACCGCCGCCAGCAGGCCTGCCAGCGTTTCCGGCCAGCCGGTGACCAGCAGGGTCGGCGCGATGATCGTGACGAACATGACGGGCGGTATGGCATCCAGGGCTGCTTTCGCGCGGCCGCGGACGGCGAACCGATCCCCGCGCACCAACAGCATGCCGGCGACCCGGGTGAGATAGGTGACGACGGCCATCGCCGCGATCGCCTCGAGGGTTGTCGCGTGGAACGTCATGCGGGCTGCGGCTCCTGTGCTTGCTCCGGCCGCGCCGCGATGTAGGCCACCGCGATGCCGGCCATGGCGCCGGCCATCACGTGCCACGGCGCACCCAGAGTGTGGAACACGGCCGCCGACGACAGGCCGCTGGCGGCGATGGCAAAACCGGTGCGCCGCCACCCCATCCAGAACCTGGCCGTCATGCCGATGAACAAGGCCGCCAGCGCGAAGTCCGCGCCGATCCGCCGGGGATCGCCGAGATAGGCGCCCAGCCACGCGCCGGCCATGGTCGCACCAGCCCCGCGGCCGAGAAGACGAGCGCCAGGCCCATCCAGTAGGACCAGGTGACCGGCAGGCCCGCGCGCGCACGCTGCTCTGCGAATCCCCATGTCGGATCGGTGAGGAAGGCCAGCGCCACGCACATGCGCAGGCGCGTCATGCCGGCTTTCGCGAGCTTCGGAACGAGGGTCAGGCTCATCAGCGCGTGGCGCACATTGATCAGCAAGGTGGACAGCAGGATCGGCCCGAGTCGCGGCCCGTCGTTCGCCCACAGCTGGACCGCCGCGAACTGCGATGCGCCCGCGTTGACGAGCAGGGACATCCATCCGGCCTCCGCGGCCTGGATGCCCTTGGACCTGCACAGGGCTCCGAGCAGCAGGCCGATCGGAACCGCGACCATCACCGCAGGCAGGATGTCCCTTGCGCCTTCGGCGGCTGTGGCGAGCGAGGAGGGTCGGCGATCCGGTGGAGCCGCGGATGAGGCGGGGCCTTCGCGCGACCTCATTTCGACACCCCGTCCCTGTAGGCACCAGGTGTCACGCCGATCCTGGCCTTGAAGACGCGTGTCAGGTGGGCCTGGTCCGCAAAGCCGGTTGCCGACGCCACGGCGACCGGCGCTTCTCCCCGGCGCAGGCGGCGCTTTGCCGCCTCAATGCGGCGGCCGACCAGATAGGCGTGCGGTGTGGTCCCCGCTTCATTGCGGAACATGCGGATCAGGTGAAACCGGCTCACGCCGACTTCGCCGGCGAGGTCGGCCAGGCACACGTCGCTCGACGTGGCTTGATCTTCCAGCATCGACTTGACCCTGGACACTCGCTGCTGCTCCCGGCCTCGCGGGGCCTCGGGGCGGAAGCCCTCGGCGTGTCGCTCGAGGCAGCAGGCATAGGCCAGCAGCAGCGCTTCCTCCGTGCCCAGCGACCAGCCGGAGGTCTCCAGTGCCAGGTGCGCGGCCACCAGGCGAGTGGCCGCGGCGGGGTCCCGGATCACCCGGCACCGGAAATGCGGCTGGACTTCATGGCCGGTGATCTCGGCCGCCAGGCGCCGAACGAGCGGCGCGGAAGGGTAGGTCACCCGGTAGCTGTAGCCCGTGTCGTCATGGGGCGTCCCGTCGTGCACGTCTTCCGGGTTGAGCAGCGTCAGGTCTCCCGGGCTGGCGCGATGCCGCGTACCTTGAAGCCACAAGGTGCCGCAGCCCGAGGTGATCGCTCCGATCACGAAAGTCTCGTGCGCATGCAGGGCATAGCGGTGCTTCCTGAAGGTTGCGGTCAGGCAATCCACCCGTTCCTCGCCTGTCATGCACCCCGACGTGAAGAAGCGTGCGTCGTCCCGCAGCGCGTTGCGGGATCGGGGGCCATTAGGCCCGGGTGCTTCTTCACGGTGTCCGTCTTCTCGCATGAAGCCATTCTTGCAGCGCAGGAAACGCCTGTCTTGAAGAAAATTGACATGCATGATCCGACGCCGTCGCCGCATCATGGAGATCGGCAAGGGACGAAGAAGCGTGTCGGAACGGATGATTCATCGCGGAGCAGAACACATGGAAGCCTCGCCACCGATCTCTCTGCGTGCAACGATCTCCTATCCTTGGCCTTCCACAAGGGAGTTTGCCGCGGCTGTGCACTCGCTGCTCAAGACTTGCCTGGCCCAAGTCGACGAGATTAAGGGACTGGCCCTGCTGCTGGCCTCGCCTGCTTCGAGCTACATGACAGGGGCGGTCATCCCCGTCGATGGCGGCGCCTCGGCGCGATAGAGCGGCAGCAACCGGCTACTTCAGCGCAGCGCCGCCTCGCGCGAGGTATTGCGCCGAGAGGCGCGCGAACTGGCCGCCGTCCGTGCTGATCGAGGTTTGGTGGCTGCCGCCTGCGCTGAAGACCATCCCGATGGTGTGCATGTCGCCGTATTCCTGGGTGTTGGTCAGCATGTAGTCGACGTGGTTGTCGCGGTAGTGCTGGTCGCTGCCCCCGGGCGTGTCGGAAGGCACGCCCATCGGCGTCTGCCACCACAGGATCGGCAGGCCGTTGCCCAGCGCTGCGCGGTAGTCCGAATACTGCTTCTGCGAATCGTGGAAGTTCGGGCTGGTCTTGTTGCTCGCGTCCCAATAGAACGGAGCGCTTCCGTTCTGGCATTCCGGCGGCGGTGATGCGACTTCGCGGCAGCCCGCGTCGCGATCGCTGGTCTGGGCGACGATGAAGTCCGCCTGGTTCGCACCGGCGGCCCGCATCATCCCCGCAACCTCGACGGGAGTGCCGTTCCAGAACGCGGGCGGGAACCCGATCAGCGCCTTGGGCGCGACCTTGCGGCCCATCTGAACGAAACACTGGCCGAGGCCCGCGACGGTGTCGGGCAGCGCGCTGCATTCCGGCTGGCCGCTCACTGCGGCGGCCATCTTCGTCAGATCGCGGCCGGGCGCCTGGGACGCGGCGAATCCCCAGAAGTCCGGTTCCACGTTGACGAGCGCAGGCTTGCCCCATTCCGCGATGCGCTGGTACATCAAGCGGACCTGACCCCAGTACTTATCCATGAAGGCCGCATCGCTGATGCCGCTGAGGTTGCCCTCGCCGTTCGCCGTCATCTGGTAGAGCGTGAACATGGGCACCGCACCATAGGCATCGGCAGCCTGTGCGGTGAAGGTGACATAGGCTCCATCGGGGCTGTTCCAGGTGGGCCAGGACCCCGGGCCGACACCCACCAGATAGCGCTCGACGATGTCAGGGTGGATGTCCTGGCTCTTCATGTCGTCGATGGAGGTCGCTCCCAGACCGAACAGCACACGGGAAGGTTTGCCGAGCTTGTTGGCCATGGCGATGGTGGCCGGCACAGGCGCGGAGCCGCCGCTCGAGCCTCCATTGCCGCCCTGGGTGCCGCTGCCGGAGGTGTTGCCGGCCACCTGGCCACCGTCGTTCTGTCCTCCGGTGCCGGCCTGGCCCGTCGGGCTGCCGACCAGCGGAATGCCGGCCCCTCCACCGCCACCGCCGCCTCCACCACAGCCGAAGAGCAGCAGCGAGGCCATCAGCGCGCAAGCGCACCGTCGAGAAGGAATGTCCATGAGAGAAATCCGAAAGGTCGAAGTCAAGAAAGCCCCGACGCGCCCTGGAAGGCGCACGCGGGTGGGTTGAAGTTCAGGGTCGGTTGCGCCGCGCAGCAATCCGGCGGCCGTCAGCGGGCGAGGTCCGCGATGAAGGCCGCGTCCTTCGCACCGCTGTAGATGCGGAAGTCCTGCATGCGGCCCTTGAAATACGGATCGCCGCCGTACTGGGAACGGCCCAGCCAGGTCCGGGTGGTGTTGCCGAGCTGGAAAGGATTGATCCAGATGCCGTCCGCGGTGGCGACCTGCGCGCCATCCATGTAGAGCGTGCCGACGGTACCCGACAGCGTGACCGCCAGGTGCACCCAGCGCCCGGTGGGCGTCTCGCCGCCGGCTACCGACTCTTCCTTGTAGAACTGATTGCGCGAGGCTGAAAAGCGCATTTGTTTGTTGCCGTCGCGCAGGATCAGGATCATGTAGGCCACGTCGTTGGAGCCGAAGTCGAAAACGCGCGCGATGACCGAGGCTGTATCCCAGTAGACCCACACCGCGATCGTGAAATCGCCCAGGGCCGACACGGCTCCGTCGGGCAGCTGGACGTGGCCGCTGCGGCCGTCGAGCTGCACGGCGCGTCCGCCATTTCGTCCTTCGCCCCAGCTCGTGCCGCCCTTCAACTGCGCATGCAGGCCGCGGCCGCTGGCGTCGTTGGCATCGCCGTCAAGCGGCAGGTGCAGCCACAACTCGCCGGGGACCGCCACACGCAGGGTATCTGCGCCGGTCATCTCCCCGGCGTCGGTCACCGCGTCGATCCGGTAGTACCAGGTGCCCTGGCCGGGATCGTCGGTGTAGGTGCGCGGTTCGGTGACCGGCGCGAGGGTCGTGAACGGACCGTTCGGCGAATCAGCGCGCTGCACGAGGTACTGGGACGCGCCTGCGGTGCCCCACCAGGACAGCTGCACCTTTCCATCGTTCAGGAATGCGCTCAAGCCGCTTGGCGGGGCGGCAGGGACCGGATCGCGTGCATAGAGCAGCGTGCCGATGCCCGGCTGGTCGCCGCCGTCGACGCGCTCGGGCCGGATCTTGTCGAGCATCGCCTGGGTCCAGGGGGCCGAGAGTCCCTTGCGGCTCACATAGTGGCTGTAGATGAGGTCCCAGTTGGGCCGCAGGCTGTTCGTGCCCGCAGCAGCGGTCCCCGATCCGTGGACGCCGTTGTAGGGAGCGAACGGCATCGTGTACAGCGCGTTGCCATTGGCATCCGCCAGGTTCGTCTTGGCCACGTACTCCGCGCCGGCCAGCAGCCGGTTGTTCCAGTAGCCGAAGAGATCCTCGCCCTGGTTCCATGCCATTTGGCACAGCATGCCGGCCAGAGAGATACCGAGGGTGGAGTGGCCCTGGTCGCGGTGGCTCTCCTGCCATTGCCCGAGGTAACCGGGGTGTACGTGGTAGACGTTGTTGGCGCTCGCGCCGCAGCCGCGGCCGCTCCTGTAGTAGTTGCTCGCCTCGGCGACCAGGTCGGGCCGGTCGCAGAACACGCCGATCGCGTAGATGGCGCAGATGTTGGCCAGGTCCCAGTTCGCCCAGTAGTGGGTGACCTTCCTGATCTCCGTGCCGTTGTGGTTGACCAGGAAGTCGTGGGCCTTCGGGTAGAACACGTTCAGCAGCATGGCCTGGAAGCGCGCGACGTCTTCCTTCGCCCAGCCGGGGTAGGTCCGCATCAGTTCCGCGGCGTTGGCCCACTGGTTGCCATAGAGGCCCGAGGCGAGGAAGACGTTCGAGTTGCCGCCCAGCTCGGTCAAGGTCGACGACCATGCATTGAGGAACTCCACGGCTTTCTTCGCATAGCTCTCGTCGTTCGAGATCTTCCAGCGCAAGGCGAGATGAAGGGCACGCACCATGTCGCCGATCATCTGGCCGTAGTTCTCGCCCTCGACGCCGCGTATCACGACCGCCAGCGGGCGTGGCTTCGCATCGAGGTTGGTATTGTTCGTCTTGAGCATCATGTTCAAGCCGCCCACCCAAGGCTCCGCCTTGGCGGCCAGCTTGTCACGGATGCGCTGCAGATCCTCCTCCGTGACCAGCAGGCCTGGGTGCACGATCTTGCGTACTGCGGGCTCAAGGGCTGCCGGCTCGGCCGCCGGGGTTTCAGGGGTAGCGGGGGAATCGACACCGGCGACCGCAGCAGGTGTCTGCTGCGCGGCCGCCCCACCTATGGGCGAGAAACTGCTGCCCCCGCTTCCTCCTCCACAGGCTGTCGTGCCCAGTGCCATGGCACCTGCGGTCCCGAGGAAGAAAGTGCGTCGATCCAGCAGGTTGGCGTTCTTCTCATCGCTCATGAGTGCGTCATTTTTCGTAAATATGCAATGAAATGATTCCGCAAGCTGCGTGCCACGAGTCCTGATTGCTCCGTGCGATGAAATCGGTAAAACCGATGGGTACATTGCATGCATCGCGGGCGACGTGTAACGACAGGAAGTGACATTCGTTGTCACTTCCGATGTGCGGCAACGCCACTGAATGTCATCGCCCGCCGCCTTGTCCGTGCATGTTCGACAGGCACGGCCAGCGCTTCGCCATGCAGCATGCGGACGTAAGCCCACACGACAGCGCATGGCGTCGAGTCGCATCTCCAGCTTGCAACTCGATCAGGCTGCGGAGTTCACTCCCACGTTCGGGCAAGGCTCGACTCGCGTCGGCACTTGCTTGTCTGAGGAAAGAGCCGATCCTGAAATCGAACCGGACTGGCTGGAGGGAACCTCCATCGGGCGCCTAGTGTGGCCCATAAGATGAAGAAATCGCGCGTCGGATTGCCTCTGAAAATGAGCGGCTGAATTTCATTTTCGGAATGATTGAGAGTGCAGAGGGGCTCTAGCGCGAATGAACTCGCGTACGGACGTATGAAGCGCGGAATCACCGCGAAGGGAATCGCAGCTGCGCATCTTTTGAGGTCGAGTCGGAAGTTGGAAGACTTCCGTCGGTCTCAAGTAGCGGTTTCGGGGTCGAGGCTGCTGTCAGACAGCTTCCTCTTGGCGTATCGGAGCGACCACTACTTGCATGGTCGCAAAGTCCGCGATGGGCGCCAAGCCATCACGTGGGTGCTGACTCAATGCCTTTCGGCGCGACCGTTGCTCCATCAATGCCATTCCGCCGAAGTGCTTCGTGTACGAACCCGGATGCCTTGCAGCTTTCGACAAATTGATGAAGCAGCGATGCCGCCAGCGCGCCTCGCACAGAGGGAAGGCCCATGGCTTGCTGAATGACCATGAAGCGCTCGGGCAGAAGGCGCAGGCCTCCAATGCGATTTGCATCGTATTCAAGCTGCTGCTTGACGCCTGCCGCTACAGCGTGGCCTCCTTCGATGAACATATCCACGACGCCCGGAGACGTCGGGCTTCGAATCAGTTCGGCCTTCTGGAGGGTACGGGTGAGGTACAGGTCATAGGCGCTGCCTTTGCCGACAACGACGCTTACGCCCGGTTGCTCGACGTCCTGATGCGTTCGAAACGATGATTCATTGCGGACGAGGTAGCAACCCTCGATGAGAACGTAGGGCGCAGTGAACTGAACTCCTTGGGAGCGCAATGGGTCGATGGCAAAGAACCCGACGTCGGCTCTCGTGCTGGCTACAGCGTCGACAGCCTTGCCCGCGCCATCGAAGACCAGGAGTTCGAGAGGAACTTCCAGGCGTGCAGCGAGCGCACGAGCCAAGTCCACGGAGACGCCGGTGGGCTCATTGCCTGCGTCTTGACGGGCCAGCATGGGATTGCCGAGATTGATGGTTGCTCGGAGGACTCCCGTTGGAGCAAGTGCTTCGACGTCATGCGCAGAGTAGTGCACCGATAGACCTCATTGTTTTGGGGACCAATCCGAGCTGACGAAGACCTGGCCGTCCATCAGACGTCGCGCGCTACGGCTCATCAGGGCTTTGGTCACTGCCCAGGTCCCATCCTGCTCTGCGGCATCGGCGCCGACCTTCAGCGTGCCCGAGGGGTGGCCGAATCGAACTTCGTCATGGCGGTTGCCACCGAGAACGCGAGATACCAAGGTGCCCGGGATTGCCGCGGCAACTGCGATCGCAACGGCTCCAGTGCCGGTCATGGCATGGTGGAGTTTGCCCATCGAGAAGATACGGGCGCACAGGTCCATGTCGTTGGAACTCACGTCCTTGCCGCTGGATGCCGTGTATCCGGTTGGCCGTGCAACGAAAGCCAGCTTCGGCGTGTGTGGGCGCTTTTCAGTGGCCTCGGCCGCCGTGGCCGCCAGGCCCATGGCCACAGTCGCGTTTGCTCGGATGGTTTCGGCCTTTGCCAGCAATTCGGCATCCGTGTTGACGCGAGGCTGCAGTTCCGACCCGCTCAAGCCCAGGGTGACGGCATCGACGAAGATGGTCGGGTTGCCTGCATTGATGAGGGTGGCCTCGACGACGCCCACGCCGGGCACGTCGAGCTTGTCAATCATGTTTCCGGTGGGAAACATCGCACCGCCTTCGCCGTCTTCGTCCGCGCCGGGGTCCAGGAACTCCAGCTTGATTTCGGCCGCAGGGAAGGTCACTCCGTCGAGTTCGAAGTCGCCGGTCTCCTGGACCTGGCCGTCGCACATGGGGACGTGCGCGATGATTTTCTTCTGGATGTTGGCCTGCCAGATGCGCACGACGGCGATGCCGTTCTCTGGTGCTGAAACCAGGCCGCGCTCGATTGCGAAGGGTCCGACCGCCGAGGTCAGGTTGCCGCAGTTGCCGCTCCAGTCGACGATAGGCGATTCGATGGCAACCGCGCCAAACAGGTAGTCCACGTCGCAGTCTGGGCGAACGCTCGGGCCGACGATGACGACCTTGCTCGTGCTTGAGGTCGCGCCGCCCATTCCGTCGATTTGCTTGCCGTACGGGTCGGGACTTCCCGTGACGCGCAGCATCAGCGCGTCGCGCGCCGCGCCAGGCTGGCGAGCGGGCGCCGGGAGGTCATCCGGCGTGAAGAAGACGCCCTTGCTGGTGCCGCCGCGCATATAGGTTGCACGAATGCCAATCTGCTTGCTCATGAGGTAATTTCTTTCGATGAATGAGTAAACGCGACGCACACGGGGCTTCCGGTGGAGGTCAGCGGTTCGACTTGGGAGGGGCCGGAGACGCGGACGATGGAATCGGCATCTTCGTTTGCAACGCAAAGTGCGTTGGTGCCGGGAAGAGATGTAATGAAGCGAGGCACGGTGCCCAGAGCCCTGGTCCAGGTCGGCGAGCTCAGCGCCCCGTCCGTCGCGTCAACCTCATAGCAGACCACGCTGCCGTGCCCGCGGTTGCTGACGAACAGTTGGCATTCGTCGCGGGAGAGAACGATGCCTGCTCCTGTGTTCTCGCCAACGAAGGAGTCGGGGACCGTAGTCGCGCGACGCACCGGCTCCAACCGACCGGTAGCCGCGTCGAATCGGGCCGTGAGCACTTGGCTCGATAGCTCCAGTACGACCCACGCCACGGCGCCGTCAGACCGAAACACCAGATGGCGAGGACCGCTGCCAGGCGCCACTTCGAGCGTTGATATGAGCTGCAGCGCACCGGTGTCCTCGTCGAGTGCGAGGGTATGGACTGCGTCGGCGCCCTTGTCTGGGACCAGGAGCCAGCGACCGGAGGGGTGCAGCACGATTTGATGCGGATGCGCACCCTGCTGTTGGGTCTTGTGAGGGCCTGCTTTGGCCGGCAACTCAAAAAGATGGGCCATCGGTCCTATTGAACCGTTCTCCTCGACCGGCAAGCTCGTGATGCTGCCGGTAGCGTAGTTCGCCACCAGAACCCAGCGATTGCCGGCGCTGAGTGCCAGATGCACCGGATTCGTACCACCCGTGGCTCGCGTACCGAGCCCGAACAGTCGGCCATCGACGTCGATTTTGAAGCTGCTGACTTCGCTTCCGTCCCCGTGGACGCAATGAAGCGCGCCCCGCGCCTCGTCGATGAGGAAAAAGGAAGGGTTGTGGCCCGCAGGAACTGTCCACCGATGGGTCCATTTCCCTGCGCTCGAAACATCGAAGACCTCGAGCCCTCGTCCACGCGCCCGTCTAAGTGCGGTCGTCCGACAGCCGACGTACGCCCGGAAGGCGACATCGCAAGGATCGGAATGTGGATACGTCTCCATCGTTTGACCTGTCGTTGGATTGCATTATATGATTATTTTCGACAATACAAAAATAGCGATGCCTTTCCTTCCACCTCTTTGGAGACAAAACCATGAGCCATCTCTCTCGACGCGCGCTGCTGCAGGCAGGTGCTGCCGTCTTCCCCCTCGGCTTCGCCGGCCGTAGCTTTTCCCAGGACAAGTTCCCCAGTAAACCCGTCACGCTCATCGTCCCGCAGCCAGCTGGGGGCGACGCCGACGTGGTCTGCCGAAGCATCCAGACGAAGATGCAGGAGGTGCTGGGTCAGGCGGTCATCATTGACAACCGCGCCGGCGCAGGAGGAAACATCGGAACGGCCCTGGGCGCCAAGGCCGCACCGGACGGCTACACGGTCACCTTCGTGAATCAGGGCACCATGGCTCTGAACCCCAGCCTTTACCCCAACACGGGCTACAAGGTCGACAGCTTTGCCCCGGTGACCTGGCTGACTTCTATCGACCTGGTCATCGTCGCGCATCCCTCCGTCCCGGCGAACAACTTGAAGGAGTTCCTGGAGTTGGCCAAGAAGGAACCGGGGAAATTCACGTATGGCACGGCAGGCAACGGCAGCGCGAACCATCTGGCCGGCGAGATGCTCAAGTCGATGGCCAAAGTCGACATCACCCATGTGCCGTACAAAGGCGGTGCGCCGGCCATCGTTGCGTTGCTGGGAGGTGAAATCAGCACGGTCGTCGCTTTCCCGCTGGCGGCACTGCCGCACGTCAAGGCAGGCAAACTCAAGGCGCTGGCAGTGACTGGCAAAAAGCGTTCGAAGGCGCTCCCGGACGTCCCCACCGTGGCCGAGAGCGGTGTCGGCGGCTATGAGTTCTCGTCCTGGATGGGGCTGACTGTTCCAAAGGCCACGCCGGACGCTGTCATCCAGAAAATCCATGTGGCCGCATCTGCGGCGCTCAAAGAGAAAGAGGTCGCCGAGAAGCTGTCGGCTGGGATGACCGAGCCGGTCGCGGCCGGACCCAAGGAATTTGGCGAGCTGATTCAGCGAGAAGGCGACCGCTGGTCCAAACTCATCAAGCAATACGGCATGAAGATTGATTGACCATCGGCGCGATGTTCAGGAGTCCGCTGGCCTAGACTACAAGGAATGTCCTCGGCGAATGAAGCGGCCTCGGCCCCGGAACTGACCTCCCTGCAGCAGCGCGTTGCCAGGGAAATCGTGGCACTCGTGCGCCGGGACAACCGTGTTTCCGGCGACCATCTCCCTGAGATTCAGTTAGCCCAGCACATCGGCACCTCACGGTCGCCGATTCAAGCGGCACTTCGTCACCTGGCCCAACTGGGTGTCCTTCAGCAGGACGCCAATCGGGGCTTCTTTCTCAGCGTCGATGCCAAAGATTGGGACGGGTCGGTGGCCAGCCTTTTGGCGACCGACGACCCCCTGTACCTGCGCATTGCCAACGACCGCCAGTCCGACCGCTTGGCTGACGAGGTGACCGAGGCTGACCTGATGCGTCGCTATGGCGTCGCCCGAAGCACCCTCCGCAAGGTCTTGTCTCGGATTTCCGAGGAGGGCTGGATTGAGCAGAGCATGGGGCACGGCTGGCGGTTCCTGTCCATGATTGATTCGCCGGACGCCTACGAAGAGAGCTACCTTTTCCGGCAGTCCATCGAGCCGGGGGCCATCCTCGGGCCGTCCTTTGCGTTCGTTCCTGCGGAACTGAAGCAACTGCGCCGTGAGCAGCAGCGCATCGTGGACGGCGGGTTCCAGACGATGACCCCCATTGAGCTGTTCGAGGCGAACAGCCATTTTCACGAGACGATTGCCGAGTGGGGGCACAACCGGTTCGTCCTGCAGTCGGTCCGGCGTATCAACCAACTGCGCCGGCTGGTGGAGTACCGCCAGGCGTCAAAGCGCACCCCACGACACACCCAGGCGTCCGAACACCTGGCGATCCTGGACGCCATCGAACGCCAGGACTTCATGCAGGCCGCCAACTTGATGCGGGCTCACCTCAACGGTGCGCGGCGCGGCAAGCTGCTGGACCCCAGCGTCTTCTCCGAAGCAGCCTGAGGGCTGAAATCCCGTAAACCGTCAGGCCGGACAGGCCCTGGTGGCGCAGCTGCGTTCGCGCGTGGCCGCCGCACGCCCGACAACCCGTTACCTCCTGTCCGGGTTTGCCCTTGGCTATTATTGTTGAAATTGACTAAAAAATACAAACCAGGCGACAATGGCAAACCGTCGGAATTGCGCCTGCCCCACAACCCGAATGAAGGAGACATTCCGTGAGCACCATCAAGTCCATCCTGCGCAGCGCCGCGTTGGCTAGCGTGCTGGCTACTGCACTGTCGGCTCAAGCCTTGGAGACTGTTCGATTCATGGCGCCAGGTTCGCCCGGCGGCGGCTACGACCAGACTGCCCGATCCCTCGGGAAAGCGTTGCAGGACGCTGGCGCCGCGAAGAGCGTCGTGTATGACAACAAGAACGGCGCCGGCGGTACGCTGGGCTTGGCACAGTTCGCCAACGGTTCAAAGGGCGACGTGAACGCGCTGTGCGTGATGGGCGCCATCATGGTGACGGGAATCGTGCAGAACAAGCCACAAATCACGCTGGCCAACGCGACGCCTATCGCGCGGCTCTTCACCGAGTACAACGTCATCGCCGTTCGCAAGGATTCGCCGTACAAGACCTTTGCCGACTTGATGGCGGACTTCAAGAAGAACCCAGGCTCGGTGAAGTGGGGCGGCGGCTCCAAGGGTTCGGTCGATCACATCGGTACCGCTGAGCTTGCGGCCGCCGCAGGGGTCCCCGTCGCCAAGGTGAACTACATCCCGTTCGGCGGTGGCGGTGAGGTGGTCTCCGCGACGCTCGGTGGCCACATTTCCGCCATCGGCGGGGGCTACGCCGAGCTCGCCAAATACATCGAGTCGGGTCAGTTCCGCGTACTGGCGGTGGGCTCGCCCACCCGTATCCCGGGGGTGGATGCACCGACGTTGAAAGAGGCTGGCTACAACATGGAGATCGGGAACTGGCGCGGGGTCTACGGCGCCGCCAATCTGACGCCCGCTCAGCGCAAGGAATTGACCGACGCCGTCATTGCCGCGACGAAGACCAAGGTCTGGCAGGAAGCGCTGAAGACCAATGCCTGGTCGCCCAGCGTCATGACCGGCGATGACTTCTCCAAATTTGTCGATGAGGAGCACAACCGGCTTCGCACCGTCATGACCAACGTCGGGCTGATTTGAATACTTCAGCACCGCCCCTCGCCCCAACAAAGGAAAAACAGATGAATGCCACCCCCCAGATCAAGCAGCTTCCCGTGGCAAATCGGGCGGTGCGTTATGTCTCCATCGCCGATGTGGCCGGCGTGGACCAGCTTCCTTTTTCGTTCCGTATCCTGCTGGAGAACCTCCTGCGTCAGGCTGCGACGCGCGGCGTGGACACCCAAGCCGAAATCGATGCGCTCCTCGGTCGCAAGATTGGCGCCGGCTTGAGCTTCTACCCGACTCGTGTGTATGGCCAGGACATCCTTGGGCAAGTGATGTTGGTCGACATGGCCGGCATGCGCGACGCAGTAGCCGAAGCCGGCGGCGATGCCTCGCAAGTTGGCCCCAAGGTGCCGGTCGACGTCATCATCGACCACTCGCTTCAGGTGGACAGTTGGGCGTCTCCGATTGCGCGCAAAGTCAACCTGGAGCGCGAATACCAACGCAATGCCGAACGGTTCGCCTTTCTACGTTGGTGCAGCAGCAGCTTCGAAGGTGTACGAATCGTGCCTCCGGGCAAGGGCATCATGCACCAGATACACCTCGAGTACATCGGCAAGGTGGTTTGGACCGAAAAGGACGGCCAGGGCGAACTGGCGATTCCTGACACCTGCGTCGGCACGGACAGCCACACGCCGATGATCAACGGCCTCGGTGTGCTGGGCTGGGGCGTCGGCGGCATCGAAGCCGAAGCTGTCATGGTCGGCAAGCCCGTCGCTCTGGCGCTTCCAGAAGTGGTCGGCATCGAGGTCAAGGGCAAGCTGCGTGAAGGCGTTCTTCCCACCGACCTGGTCCTCGCCATCACGCAGCGCATGCGCGCACTCGGAGTTGTCGGGAAGTTCGTCGAGTTCTTCGGCAACGGATTGGAGGCCCTGTCCCTGGGTGACCGCGGGATGATTGCCAACATGGCGCCGGAGTACGGAGCGACTGCCGTGTACTTTCCCATTGACGAGCGCACGATGGACTATCTGCGTGTGACGGGGCGCGAGGACGCGCAGGTGGAACTCGTGGAGGCTTACGCCAAGGCGCAAAAGCTCTGGCGCAGCGCCGAAACGCCCGCACCTGTTTTCGACGCCGTCGTGACCATCGACCTCGATGAAATTCGCCCGTGCTTGGCTGGCCCCCGGAACCCCGAGGACCATCTGCCGCTGGAGACAGTGCCCAGCGCATTCGTGAAGCACTATCAGGAGATTGCCGGTCGGCCCCTCGACCCCGAGCATGTCGCCCCCGTGAAGGGCGAGCAGTTCTCCCTGCACGATGGCGACGTGCTCATTGCAGCCATCACCAGCTGCACGAACACAGCCAACCCCGTAAACATGATGGCCGCAGGCCTCGTCGCGAAGAAGGCCGTGGCACTGGGCCTCAAGGCAAAGCCGTGGGTGAAGACATCTCTGGTGCCAGGCAGCCATGTGACGGCCGCCGTGCTTGAAAAAGCCGGGCTGCAGCAGTCGCTTGATGCGCTCGGCTTCCATGTTGCCGGCTTCGGCTGCACGACCTGCAATGGCGGCTCCGGTCCACTTCCGGAGCACTTGGTGGAGGCCATCGAAGCAGAAAAGCTGGTCGGTACCGCAGTGCTCTCCGGCAACCGCAACTTCGAGGGCCGTATCCATCCCAATGTTCGGGCCGCCTACCTCGGTTCGCCGGCACTGGTGGTGGTCTATGCGCTTATCGGCACCTTGTCGGTCGATGTGACCAAGGAGCCCATCGGAACCGGAAGCAACGGTCAACCTGTGTACTTGCGCAACATCTGGCCCACTTCAGCCGAGATCGCAGCGGCAGTCGACGGGGCCTACGAGCCGGAAATCTTCCGCCAGAAATACTCGGACCTGTTCGAAGGGGGAGAGCCATGGGATGCTCTGGCCGGCGAGCGAAGCGAGCGGTTCCCTTGGAATGACGCCAGCACCTACATCCTCCAGCCCCCTTATTTCGAAGGGCTCTCGCGCGAAGCTGCTCCCGTTCAGGACATCACAGGAATGCGGCCTTTGGTCATCCTCGGTGATTCAGTGACGACAGACCACATCTCTCCTTCCGGGGCCATCAGCCTCGGGACGCCCGCCGCCGACTTCCTCCTGTCGAGGGGCGTCGAATGCCGCGATTTCAACAACTACACGACGCGCCGTGGAAATCATGACGTGGCCGTACGCGCTACGTTCGCAAACATCCGCTTGCGCAACCGCATCGTTCCTGGCGTCGAAGGGGGCGAGACGAAGCTCATGCCTGAGGGCAAGCAGATGCGGGTCTTCGAAGCGGCGAAAGAGTATCTGCGTCGCGAGGTGCCACTTGCTGTTATCGCCGGCAGGAACTATGGGTGCGGCTCGTCCCGCGACTGGGCCGCGAAGGGCGTTGCATTGCTTGGAGTGAAGGCAGTGATTGCCGAGAGCTTCGAGCGCATCCACAGGACCAACCTGGTGGGCATGGGCGTGCTGCCGCTGCAGTTTGAGCCAGGCACCACGGCGGAATCGTTGAACCTGGACGGCAGCGAAACCATCGACGTACCAGCGCTCGCTCAGCATCTCGAGGTCTCCGGCCGCATTGAGGCCATCGTGCGCCGCATCAACGGAACCACCACGACCGTCCCACTCATCATCCGTCTCGACACTGAAGAGGACGTGGACTACTGGCGTCACGGCGGCATCCTGCCGCTGGTGTGGCGTGACTATGTGTCCGGCAAGTCCGAAGAGCATGTGTCTCATTCGGCGAAACGGCTGCAGCCGGAAATCGGAGGACCCCAGCACGAGCTGCCCGACGCCATGCCGGGCAGTGACGTGCCCAGTGCAAGCCAAGGCGCAACCCTAGGCTGACCTGGCAGGAAGGCCTTCTGCCCTTCCTTTTCCTCCCTTTCGAAGCAAGCCCGCTGACCTCTTGTTCGTGGCTCGGGAGCTTCATGGCATCGGCTGATGGCTCACTTCACTTCAGCCCGGGCACGCCAAACAGTTCGGTCGCCCAATCAGAGAACGCTCGCATCGCCGGCGAAAGAAAAGTGTGATGGGGGTACAGAAGCGATACTGGCACAGACTCGGGCCGCATGCCTGCCAGCACCTCGACCAGATCTCCTGACTGCAGATGGTCCGCCACAAGAATTTCAGGTAGCTGGATCAAGCCGAGGCCCGCGAGGCCAAGCTTTATGTACAGCGCAGTCTCGTTGACCGCCACAGTACCGGGGACTGGGACGTCGAAGCTCACTCCCTCTTCGATGAAATGCAACTCGCTGCCCCTTCGAGTCGTGCTGGAGAAGTAATGGACCGCTCGGTGTCGTTGCAAGTCTCCCAGCACCTCCGGGATGCCCTTGGCTTCCAGATAGGAAGGAGCCGCGCACGTGATCCAACGCAGATTGCCCAAGCGTCGAGCGACCAAAGCCGAGTCATTGAGGCTGCCGGTGCGGATTACGCAGTCGACGCCTTCCTGGATCAAGTCCACTTGGCGATCATTGACACCGATAGCCAGGTAAATATCCGGGTACTGTCGCCGGAATTGACCCAACTGCGGCAGGATCAAGGCATGTGCAATGCCGCCCGGCACATCTACGCGCAGTCGCCCTTGCGGGCGCTCGTCATGGCGCAAACTGGATTCGGTGTCCTCGATCAGCTCAAGTATTTCGCGACAGCGAGAGAAGTATCGCTCGCCTTCTGGTGTCAGGCTGAGGCTTCTGGTGGAGCGGTTCAGAAGGCGCGTCTGCAGATGTCTTTCAAGCCTCTTGATGAGGCCTGTGACGGACGATGGCGGCAAGCCCAGGGTTTCCGCTGCGCGCACAAAACTCCCGCTTTCGACCACGCGAAGGAAAACCTGCATTGCTTGTACGCGATCCATATCTTGTCCCAATAGCGGTAAAGCAAGCGGCGTCACAACCCATTGTTCGGGTTTCCTGAATGATGAAAACCTCCCGGGCTCCTTTTTCTGCGCTGCTGCACTCCTTAAAGTGCGTCCACATGATGCCTACGGCCAAATCAACGACGTCTGATCAAGGCCCGCGACTTCTAATGCCACTGAGCCATACGATGAACCAAACCGATCCTAACTCGACCTCTCAAAACATTCTCGTACTCGGCGCCGGGGAACTCGGCCTCCCGGTGCTGCGCAGCCTTGCGAAACGGGCGAAAGCCGTGGAGGGTGCGAAGCTCAGCGTGCTGCTGCGTGCAAGCGCCGTGGAGTCCAGTGCACCGGATAAGCAGCAAGCCATCGCGGAACTCAAAGGTCTCGGAATCGAGATCGTCATTGGCGATCTTGTGAAGAGCTCCATCGACGAGCTCGCCGTGGTGTTCGCGCGATATGACACGGTCATCGGTTGCGCGGGCTATGCAGCCGGAATCGACACGCCGATGAAGCTGGCGCGGGCCGCCTTGCAGGCGCGAATTCCAAGGTACTTCCCATGGCAGTTCGGAGTCGATTTCGACGTGATCGGTCGCGGCAGCCCGCAGGACATCTTCGATGCACAACTGGACGTGCGCGAGTTGCTGCGCAGCCAGCACCAGACCGAGTGGGTCATCATCTCTACAGGCATGTTCATGAGCTACCTGTTCGAGCCGGAATTCGGCGTGGTCGACCTGCAGAACGACGCGGTCCACGCGATCGGCAGCCTCGACACGGCCGTGACGCTGACCACTCCCGATGATATCGGAGCGCTGACTGCCGAGATCGTCTTCACCACGCCCCGTATCCGGAACGAGATTGTGTTTCTGGCAGGTGACACCGTGACTTACGGTGAGGTCGCCGACAAGCTGCAGGCGGGCCTCGGCCGCTCCTTCAGCCGTTCGGAATGGAGCGAACAGTATCTGCTGGACGAACTGGCGCGTGACCCGACCAACATGATGCGCAAGTACCGTGCGGCCTTTGCTCAAGGGCGCGGTGTTGCATGGGACAAGCGCGGGACCTTCAATCAACAGCGCGGCATTCCGGTCACCGACGTGGCATCTTGGATCAGCGCCAACCTCGTGTCGGGCCGCGGCAATCGGTCGTGAGTTCGGTCATCGGCCGCCTCTTCGATCCTCGTGCCTTCGACATCGACGAGCTCAATGCGCGACTGAACGCTCGCGAGTAAGCGCGTCAACGACAGCCGCCGATCGCTGCTCTGTACTCCAGCGCCGACAGGATCGAAGGCCCCAAGCCTTTTGCGGAGAAGCGCAAGCCAGTCTGGCAAGGTCAGTAAATCGGCGAAAAGCGCGTCGGTCACCGCCCGAGGCAACTTCGCGATCGGCGTTGATGCAGCAACGGCGCGGGCACCCTCCATATGGCCCACGTGGAGGGCGCCGATACGGCGAGCTTGGCGGCCGGGTTGGGCTCGGCAATGGCGGCGAACCAGCAGTCTTTGGGGAAAGGGACGCGCTGCAGAATCACATTCCCAGCGCCTCGGTGGCTTTCAGAACTTGGCGCGCCACACTCTCGATCGGTTCGCGCTGCAGCATGGCTCGCTCGCGCAGGACCTCGTAGGCTTCGTCTTCCTTGAGCCGACGCGCATCCATGAGTGCACGCGTGGCTTTGTGAATGACTTGCTGGTGGGCCGCCTTCTGCTCAAGGCGCTGTATGTAGTGCTCCCTTGATCGGCGTTGCTTGCTTTGATGCAGTGTCAGCGCGAGCGCGGTCAGCACCCCGGCTGGCCTCACGGGCGAAGCAATCGTCGTGAATGCGTTCAAGTGCAGTACCGCCGCAAGGGTGATGGGATTCTCGAACGCAACGATGGGAATGACGGGAGGTGCATTTGGCCTTTCAAGCCACGGGCAGGGCTGCGACAGTGTGTCGGGGTGAACGGACATGAGGACCATGTCGGTACCCTGCGGCAGAGTGTCTAGCGCAGGCCATGAGCAGCTGAACGAGCACCCAATGCGCGAAAGCTGGGCCGTGAGTTCCTCGCGGTCTGCGTCATCGGGGTGGATTACCAGCAACCGCAATAGGCGGATGTCTTTGAAGATGGCCTGACTGTCGTTGATTCTGGTCATGCGGCCCCCACTGCAACCTTGCCTGTGCCGCTGAATCGCGGGTTCGGGCGGCCCGCCCACGCGGGTGGGACATGCGACATGACGTAAGGGTCCGCAATCACGGGTTCGGGTGCTTCCGCCAGGATGTCGAAACTGCCGTTGGCATTGCATCGTCCAATGCGAGGGTTCAGGTTGGTGTGGTGGTTGCTGCCGTCCACGCAGATGCGTCCTTGCGGTGCGTCCATTTCCAGGCCCGCCATGGCGCGCGAGATATGAACCGGCTCCGTGCTGCCGCTTACGCCTATGGCTCGGACGAGCAAATGGGTTTGCACGTAGGCCGCCTCCCAGGAGGCATTGGTGCGTGCGTCGGCCCCAAAACGCTGGCGATAACGCTGGATGACTTTGCCGTTGGCCTCCGTGTCCACAGACTCGAAGTAGGTCGAGCAGGTGATCAGCCCCTCTGCCAGTTCGGTGCCGATGGTCTGGACGTCGGCCTCGCAACTCATGTGGCTGGCGACCGGCACCCTCTGACGACCGATGCCGGCGCGTTCCAGCGCTCGGTGCAGTCGGGCCATACCTTCACCCACCACGGTGGAGTAAATGAAATCGACACCGCTGCGCCGGATGGCCTGGGCCGCTGCTTCGTAGTCAAGCGCACCGGCATCAAGCGGCAGGTAGGTTTCCAGGGCCTTGCTGCCGCCGCGCTCGTGAATGAGTTCGCTCATCACGCGGTTGGCTTCGTGGGGGCAGACATAGTCTGATCCGATCAGCGCGACGCGGCTGCCATGGCGTTCGAGCATGTAACCCGCGAGCGGCAAGATGTTCTGGTTGGGCACTGCACCGCCATAGAACACATTGCGGCTGAACTCGAAGCCCTCGTAGGCCGTGCCGTAGAACAGCAGCGCGTCGTGTCGTTCCACCAACGGAATGACTGCCTTCCGGCTGCTCGACATGTAGCAACCCAGGAACAGTCGGATGCCGCTTTCAATGATGAGTTGCTCACTCAACTGACCATACAGACGCGGGTCGGATGCGGGATCGACACACACCGGGACAATCTCTTTGCCGAGCACGCCGCCGGCGTCGTTGATTTCCTCTATGGCCATCAACACGGCTCTGCGCTGAGTTTCCTCGACAGCTGCCGTTACGCCGGTTGAAGAATAAAGAACGCCAATCTCGATGGGTGCCATGTGTATGAATGTGCTGTGCTGGGTTCACCATGCAGCACCGCGATGGTGCGGTGTAGGTGTGCGGACGCGGTGCATGCCGCTGTGAAGCGGCCCTCGGCGCAAGAAGCGAGCCACCGGCTCCCGTCGGTCCACCTGTGAAAGAAGCACACAGACGCGCGAGGTGGGGACTACTTGCATGTAGTCGTGTTGAAAGGTGGCACGCCGTTTGCATCATGGAAGCAGTCTCTGGGATGCGCACCATCTTCAAGCACCCAGGACACGTTGCTGCGGACAAAGGCGTCCATGGCGACAACGGCAAAAGAGCCCGACCCCTCCGAGGGGTGCGGGCTCTTTTTTTTGTTCGCGAATTTCTTCAGTCGGAGTGAAGCAATGAAAAGACGCAATTTTCTGTCTGCAGTGGGATCGGGTGTCGTGGCGGTGTCGGCTGGCAATCTTTCCCACACCGCGCTCGCGGCGACACCTTCGGGCAGTGGTCCAGTCAAGCTGGGTCTGCTGTTCTCGCAATCTGGCGCCATGGCGAACAACGAGTCGTTGCTGAAGGACATCTCCCTGATGACGATCGATCAGATCAACGCCAAAGGTGGCGTGATGGGGCGCAAGGTCGAAGGTGTCGTGGTGGATCCCGCGAGCGACTGGCCGATGTATGCACAGATGAGCAAGCAGTTGATCCTCAGCGAGAAGGTGGCGGCGATCTTCGGTTGCTGGACCTCGGTTTCGCGCAAGTCGGTGTTGCCTGTAGTGGAGGCACAAGACAGCCTGTTGTTCTATCCGCTGCATTTCGAGGGCGAGGAGCAATCCAAGAACGTCGTCTACCTCAACTCTCCACCCAGCAGCTCTGTGCTTCCTGCAGTTGAATACCTGATGACCCCCCAAGGCGGTGAGGCCAAGCGATTCTTTATGTTGGGCAGCGACTATGTTTGGCCGCGCACCATCAACAAGATGCTCAAGGGCTACCTCAAGACCAAGGGTGTGCCCGACAGCGCTATCCGCGAACAGTACGTTCCCTTCAGTCATTCGAACTTTCAGTCGATCGTGCGCGACATCAAGGCCTTCGCGGCGCAGCCCGGCGGCCAGGCCATCGTGGTGCTGACAGTGGTGGGAGATTCGATTCCCGCGATGTTCAAAGAGGCCATCAGCCAGGGCATTCGCGCCACAGACATCCCGATCCTTGGCCTGGACGTGGTGGACAGCGATCTCGAAGGTCTGGACACGGCGCCACTCACGGGGCATCTGAGTTGCTGGTGCTACTTCCAGAACATCGATACCCCTGCAAATCGCCAGCTCAAGTCCGACTGGGCGAGCTATGTCAAGGCCAAACAACTCAAGCACCGCCCTGACATGGTGATCGACCCCATGGTGAGCACGGTAATGGGAATCCAACTATGGGCGCAGGCTGCTACCAAAGCAAAGTCGTTCGAGCCCGCGGCCGTACGCAAAGCCATGGCGGGCATGACGGTCGCGGATCCCGCAGGTTACGTCGCGAAGATGGATGCGACCAATCAATACCTGTGGCGCGGCACCATGATCGGCTCCATCAACGCCAAGCAAGGCTTCGACATTCTCTGGAAGTCCAAGGACATCGTTGCGCCGGTTCCCTACAGCCCTTTCGTCAAGGCGTGATCGCGCCTGGGCGTGGCCGAGGTGCACGGCACGTCGGATCTCCTGACTGTGGAGCTTTCTCATGAAGTCTTTGTTCGAACCCTTGCGCGGAACAGCGCGTTGGCGCCGCTGGTTCCAGCATCTGATGCTCGCGTGCCTGTGCGGACCATTGCTGCAGGCACAAGCAGCCATGCCCGCGCAAGAGCGCAGCTCAATCGTCGCGTCCATCTGTACCGATCCTGGGGCGTATCGCGGCGCCCTGGATCGCATCGTTCAAGCGGTGGTTGGCACCTCTTCGGAGGACGCGGCCTGGGGCAAGACATTGCTGGAGCGGCTTCAAGCCGTGGCGGTGATCTGCCGCGCGCAAGGTGCCCCGGTGTTCAAGGTGGACCACGGCGTTGTGGACGCGGCTACGCTCGAACCCGTCACCGAGGCCGTCGACGAATTGCCCATGGTGCCTACGCTGGTGTTGGCGCGATTGCTGAAAACGTCGCAGGCAGAGATAGAGCTTTTCAGTCCCGATGTGCTCATTCGCCGAGCGGCGGCCCAGCGGATGAGCCAGGCATACGCACAGATCAACGAACCCCTAGTGCGGTTGGCATTGTCCAAGGCTGCGGACCCTGAAGTCATCGCGACGCTCGAGCTCGCCCTGGCCAAGCGCAGCCTCGCCAGCGGGTCAGTGGAAGTGCGCGTCGAAGCCATACGCGCCATGGGTAAGGCGCCCAGCGAAAGCACACGCTCTCTCTTGCAAAAGTACCAAGAGGATCGCCCGGATATGAGTGCCGGCGAGCGCGCGGCACTGACGCAGTCACTGTCGCAGATTGATCGTGCACTGGAGGTAGGGAAGGCCGCTTCGATCTTCTTCAGCGGCCTGAGCTATGCGGGGGTTCTTCTCATCACCGCACTGGGTCTGTCGATCGTGTTTGGTTTGCTCGGTGTGATCAACCTCGCGCACGGCGAATTCATCATGATCGGTGCCTATGCCACCTATGTGGTCGAAAAATGGCTTCAGGCTCACGCGCCTGGTTGGTTCGATGCATATGTGTTCCTCGCCATTCCCTTTGCTTTCCTCGTGTGTGCGCTGATCGGGATCGTGCTCGAGATGACCATCATCCGACACCTCTACAAAAGGCCGCTGGAGACGCTGTTGGCGACGTGGGCGGTCAGCATCGCCTTGATCAAGCTGGTACAGATCCTCTTCGGCTCGCAGAACGTCGAGTTCATCACACCGTCGTTCTTGCAGGGAGGGGTGCAGTTGTATCCCGGTTTCTTTGTCACCTGGAATCGCGTGTTCGCCATCGCGCTGGGGTTGGTCATTTTTGCGACTACCTACGTGCTGATCCGCCAAACACGGTTCGGTCTGTTGATCCGCGCCACCACGCAGCGACGGGATACCGCGCGGGCGCTGGGCATTCCTGCGCCTTCCATCGACCGCCTAGCGTTCGGCCTGGGCAGCGGCTTGGCCGGCCTGGCTGGTGTGGTGCTCACGCAGATCGCCAGCGTGAATCCTTCCATGGGCACCAGCTTCGTGATTGATGCCTTCATGGTGGTAGTGCTCGGTGGGGCAGGCAGTTTGGTGGGTACGGCCGTGTCCTCCCTGGTTTTGGGCGAGGTCAACCAGTTGATCGAACCGTTCCATGGCGCTGTGGCTGCCAAAGTGGCTGTTCTGCTGCTCATCGTTTTGATCATCCAGCGCCGCCCACAGGGCCTCTTTGCGCTCAAGACCCGGGGTTGACCCATGCTGAATTCCGTTTCTTCCCTTCGATCCCCTTTTCGCACAACCAGCCACATCGGCTTGCCTGTGCTACTCGTGTGCGCGGCGCTTGTGCTGCCGCTCTTCAATGCGGTCTTTCCGCCCGGCCACCCGCTGCACCTGTCATTGTTCGTTGTGAATCTGGTGGGGCAGATCATGTGCTTCGCGCTGCTGGCGCTGGCGCTGGACTTCGTGTGGGGTCTCTTGGGCGTGTTGAGCCTGGGACACGGCATCTTCTTCGGCATAGGCGGCTACGTGATGGGATTCCACCTTCTCAACGCAGCCTATGTAGACACGCGTGTGTTGCCGGATTTCATGCAGTTCATGGGATGGAGCACGTTCCCCGCGGCGCTGCAGCCCTTCGCCGCACTACCTGTGGCCGTGCTGTTGGGGCTGCTGCTGGCGGTGTTCGTGGGGGGAGTGGTCGGCTTGGCAGCGTTCCGGTCACGCATCAACGGTGTGTATTTCTCCATCATCACCCAGGCTTTGACATACGCGTTGATGCTTCTGCTGTTCAACAACGACCTAGGTCTCGGCGGCAACAATGGGTTGACGGGTTTCACGCTGCTGGCAGGCTTCCATCTGGCCCACGAGTCGACCCAGGTGGCATTGGCCAGTCTGTCGGCCGTCGTGCTGGCGGGAGTGTTCGTCCTGCTGCGCGGACTGGCGGTTTCCGGCTTCGGGCAAGCTATGGTGGCTGTACGGGACGATGAGGCGCGGTTGCGCTTTCTGGGTTTCAGGACCGACCGCATCAAGCTTGCCGCATGGTGTTTATCGGCCGCCGTGGCCGCGCTGGCCGGCATGCTGTACGTGCCACAGGTCGGGATCATCAATCCTGGCATCGTCTCGCCCACGCTCTCGGTCGAGATTGCGGTGTGGGTCGCCATTGGTGGGCGCGGAACACTGACCGGTGCAGTGCTCGGGGCGGTCGTTCTCAGCTGCCTCAAGTTCTGGCTGAGCGCCGAGATTCCCAGCGCCTGGCCTTTCGTGCTGGCGGGCATCACGCTGCTCATCACGGTGGCCTTGCAACACGGGCTTTGGGGCGGGTTGCAAAAGTTGCGTATCTGGAAGGCGGCGTCATGAGCCAGACGACCGCCCTGTACATCAACGGGCTGAACGTTCGTTTCGGAGGCTTCGCGGCCATCACCGATCTCACACTGGAAATCCGTTACGGCGAGACACGTGCCCTGATTGGGCCGAACGGTGCCGGGAAGACCACCTTGATGGACGTCATCACCGGCAAGACACGGCCCAACAGTGGCGAGGTTTTTCTGGACCGTACGCTGGATCTGTCCACGCGCGGCGAGGCGGAGATCGCGCGCAGCGGCGTCGGGCGCAAGTTCCAGAAACCCAGCGTTTTCGAGGCATTGCCGGTATCGCAGAACCTCGAGCTGGCTGTGCGGCGCGGCTTGGGCTGGGGCGAGATGGTGATGTCGCGGCTGAGCGTCGCGCAGCGGGAGCGCATCGAGGAAGTGCTGGTGACCATCGGCTTGCAGGAAGAGCGTCAGCGCAAGGCGGCCGAGCTCTCGCACGGCCAGAAGCAGTGGCTGGAGATCGGCATGTTGCTGGTGGCCGAGCCCAAGGTGCTGTTGCTGGACGAGCCGGTGGCCGGCATGACAGAGGCGGAGACCGAGCGGACGGTCGAATTGATCGCGTCTCTGCGTTCCCCCGCCCGGGCCATCGTGGTCGTCGAGCACGACATGGAGTTTGTCGATCGTGTGGCCGATCTGGTGAGCGTGCTGCACGAGGGGCAGCTGCTGGGCGAAGGGTCGATGCAGGCGGTGCGAACCAACCCGAAGGTCATTCAGGTCTATCTGGGAAGGTGATGGTGATGCTCAAGATTGAAGGACTGAATCAGTACTACGGCAGCAGCCATGTCCTGCGGCAGGTGAGCCTGCAGGTAGCTGACGGAGGCTGCACGGTGCTGCTCGGACGAAACGGCGTCGGCAAGACCACTCTTTTGCGCTGCCTCATGGGACTGCTGCCCATTCGTTCGGGTCAGGTGATGTTGGGTGGTCAGGAGGTGGCATCGTGGACACCCGAAGCCCGCGCGCAGGCAGGGATGGGCTATGTTCCCCAGGGCCGCGAGGTGTTTTCGGAGCTCACGGTGCGTGAAAACCTGCTCGTGGGTGAAATCACCGCTGAGCGGCGGCGCCGGCTGGCAGGGCCAGGAGACGGTGCCGGACAGGATCGCCGGCCCCGCCACACCTACGAAGACGTCGTGAACCTGTTTCCCGTGCTCAAGAGCATGGGGCAGCGGCTGGCCGGGAATCTCTCGGGCGGTCAACAACAGCAGTTGGCCATTGCACGGGCGCTGCTGACCCAACCGAGGCTGCTGATCCTCGACGAACCCACGGAAGGCATCCAGCCCTCCATCGTGCAGGAGATCCAGGCCGTCATTGCCTCACTCAAGGGGCAGTTGTCGATTCTTCTGGTGGAGCAATACGTCGACTTTGCCGAGTCGGTGGCCGACCATTTCACCGTGCTCGTGCGAGGACAGGTCGTGGCCAGTGGTGAAGGCTGTGACATGGCGGCTAGCGACATTCGTGCCCTGATCTCGGTCTGACCATCCCGGCAGACCATCCCCTATTTCAACTCAACACAGTAAGGAAAAAAATGGACTGGCTCAAACAATCGATCATGCACATGCGAGGTGTCGCCCGCGGTCAAGTGGGGCAGACTCATGAGCTGAGCGAGGCCCGCCAGGGCACCTTTCACTACACGATCGGCCCGTACTCGCAGCCGGTGATGCAAGTCGCGCCAGGTGACCGTATCGTTGTGGACACCCGTGATGCGTTCGACGGGAAGATCCAGACCGAAAAGGATCTTCCGAGCCAAAAGCTGAAAGTGCCGTTCCTCAATCCCCAAAGCGGCCCGATCATGATCGAGGGTGCTGAAAAGGGCGACGTGGTAGCTGTCCACATCGAGTCGATGTTGCCGCGCGGCGCCAACCCCCGAGGCACTTGTTGCCTGATCCCGCGCTTCGGCGGACTCGCAGCCACGGATTTCACTGCACTGCTCAACGATCCGCTGCCGGAGATCACTCGCAAGATCGACCTGGATGAAGAAGGGGTGTACTGGAGCCGACGCGTCACGCTGCCCTACCGGCCGCACATTGGCACTCTGAGTCTCTCGCCCGAGATCGACTCCATCAATTCGCTCACTCCCGACAACCACGGGGGAAACATGGACATCCCCGACATGGGGCCGGGCAGCATCACCTACCTGCCGGTTCGTTCGCCTGGCGCGCGGCTGTTCATTGGCGATGCGCATGCCTGTCAGGGCGACGGCGAGGTCTGCGGCACGGCGGTGGAATACGCCAGCAGAACCACGATTCACGTCGACCTCATCAAGGCTTGGGAGATCGACTGGCCTCGCCTGGAAACCGAGCACAAGATCATGGTGATCGGCAGTGCGCGGCCGCTTGAGGACGCTACCCGCATCGCCTACCGGGAACTGGTGCTTTGGATGGCCCAGGAGTACGGCTACGACCAATGGGATGCCTACATGATGCTCAGTCAGTGCGGCAAGGTTCGCCTGGGCAACTTTGTGGACCCCAAGTACTCGGTGGCTGCCGGCGTGGAGAAGAAATACCTCGCTGACCTGGCTTGAATCCGTTGCTCAGACATAGGAGATCGATATGGACCTGCGATTGCAAGGATTGAACGCCGTTGTCACCGGCGGCACCAAGGGGATTGGACGAGCGATTGTCAAAACGCTTCTGGCGGAGGGGGCAAGGGTCGCTTTTTGCGCGCGCCACGGCGCCGAAGTCGCACAAGTGCAAGCCGAACTCTCGGCCGGCGGCGCGAAAGTCCGGGGCCACGCACTGGATGTGAGCGATGGCGACTTGCTCAAAGCTTGGGTCGCCGAGGTCAACGCCGAGTTTGGCGGCATAGACATTGTCGTCGCCAATGTCAGTGCGCTCGCCATTTCGCACGACGAAGCTGCCTGGCGCAACGGGTTCGAGGTGGACTTGATGGGCACGGTCCGTTTGGTTGACGCGGCCATGCCTTCGCTGGAAAAGAGTGCACACGCGGCCTTGGTCACCATAGCCAGTGTCTCCGCGCGAGAAATCGACTTTGCCTCCGGGCCATACGGCGCCTTCAAGGCCGCGATCGTGCACTACACGCAAGGCTTGGCTTTTCATCTGGCGGGCAAGGGCATCCGTGCCAACTCCGTTTCACCGGGCAACACCTACTTTCCCGGCGGTGTCTGGACGCAGATCGAAACTGACAATCCCAAGTTGTTTGCGGAAGCGCTTGCGCTGAATCCAACAGGGCGGATGGGAACGCCTCAGGAAATGGCCAATGCGGCGGTGTTTCTCGCGAGTCCGGCGGCGAGCTTCATTACCGGGACCAACTTGGTAGTTGACGGAGCGCTAACGCGTGGAGTTCAACTTTGACGTAGAGCTCGCCGGTATGTTGATTTCCATCCAGAAGTGACCCAGTTGGCCCGAATCAGAGTGAGGTCAACTTTGGCGCTAGAAAATTCGCAAAGTCCTTCAATTGCGGTGCGATTCTGTGCTTGAGCGTTTCCAGATCGAATTCCGCGCTCATGCCCGCACAGGACACCACGTACTTCCAGCCACTTCCAGAGCCGTCGCCACAAGTGCATGCGACCGCGTTGATTCCGAGGCGCCACGCACCAATGCTTGTGCAAAATCGATAGCTGTCCCATTCAGCCTGAGCCGCGCGCATTTCTTCAGCGATCCTGGCCCGGACGTCAGCCGGAAAATTGAGCCATTCCTGTTCGACCTCGTGCTTCTTCGCGTCATCGGACACGGACCAGAAGACTCTGCCCGCCGCCGCCTGCCAAAGCTTCAGCCGAGTCCCGACGCCGGTTCGGACCTGTACTTGCGCTGGGCCCGATGCGTGAGCCACATAGATGACTTCGGAGCCGGCTTGAATATTCAGCGCCACAGTCGACGCTCCGATCTGGTTCGCGAAATCCTGCAGAAACGGCGTTAGCGACTGGACGCCGGCCACGCTGTCCATGACGGCGTAGCTCCATGCCATCGTCGCAGGACCAAGCCGGTATTTCTTGATCGCACTGTCATACACCAGGTGCTTGGTGATGGACAACGTGTAGGTCATCCGCGTCACCGTCGATCTCGCCAGCCCCGTGCTTTGAGCAATGTCCTCGTTGCCCAAAGCGGTCACGTCACGGGTGAACAGCGCAAGGATGTCCAGCCCTCGACTGAGCGCCGTGACGAAGTGTCTCGATTCCTTTTTCTCCTCAAGCGTCGTGCTCAGGTCGGTGAGAAGGTTTGATGTTCGAGCCAATACGTGCATCCCAAGAGCGAAACGATGGCGCGAAGCATACCGGTCACACGCTTGCTGCTTGGACCCAAGTTCAATGCCATGGAAATTACTGCATTGCAGTAATCATTACTGCGTGTTGACACATAGACGGCAGACTTCTTAGAATTTGCTGAAGGCTCAGGGGGCGCCGATCCCGGCACCTGAGGCGACTCGGAGAATTTGGAGACTGGTTATGAGTGGAAAGCAATCTGCGCTTGATGGCGTGGTTGTCATCGATGCGTCACGGGTGCTAGCCGGCCCATACGCTGGTCAGATCCTTGGCGACCACGGCGCAGAGGTCATCAAGGTGGAATCCTTCGATGGTGACGACACGAGGCGGTACGGTCGCCCGGTCGCCGATGGCAGCGCACCCTATTTCCTGGGTCTGAACCGCAACAAGAAAAATGTCGCGCTGGATCTGAGCGCGGACAGCGGGCTCGATACGCTGTTCTCACTCCTGTCGTGCGCGGACGTGCTGATCGAGAACTTCAAGATGAGCACGTGGCGAAAGTGGGGCATCGACGACCTGTCGACCCTGGCCGCCAAGTTCCCCAACCTGGTCCACTGCCGGATTTCTGGGTTCGGGGAAATGGGTCAGATGGGCGGGCTGCCCGGTTACGACGCCGCGATCCAGGCCATGTCGGGTCTCATGAGTACAAACGGCGATCCTGCAGCCAAGGCGGCCCGGATCGGCATTCCGCTCGTCGATGCAGCTACGGGCGTTCAGGCCGCGCTCGGCGTCATGCTTGCGCTTTACGAACGTGAGCGATCGAAAAAAGGACAAATGGTGGAAGCGACGCTGTACGACACTGCGTTATCGCTCCTGCATCCCCACGCGGCGAATGTGCTTTATGGTGGCGAGGCCACCAGGACAGGAAATGGCCATCCAAATCTGGTGCCGTACGACCTCTATCAAACGGCCACTATCCCGATTTTCATTGCGGTAGGCAATGATCGACAGTTTGTGACGCTCTGCCGGCATCTTGGTCTCGAGGATGTCATTCAGGATGCGAAGTACGCCACCAACGTCAGCCGAATAGCCAATCGTGCACAAGTGACCGAGCGCTTGTCGCAGAAACTGGCCGAGCAGGATGGCATGACGCTGTTTTCCCAACTCATGGCAGCGGGCGTGCCTTGCGCTCCTGTACTGACAGTCGATGAGGCCCTCAAGCTGCAACACACCTCGGACAGAGAAATGCTTCTCGATAGGGATGGGTATCGCGGCGTGGGCATTCCTATCAAGCTCAGTCGTACACCCGGACGATTGAGATCGCTGCCGCCGAGCATCGGTCAGCACAACGCCGAAATTCTCGCTCGATTCGGAATCCCCGCAGAGCCGGCGACCACAAGTAGCTGAACGCTAGATCTTCGCGCGCTCAAGGGCTGATTCAGCCACTCACCGTCTCTGCCATCTCTTTCACGCGCATCGCCGACGCGCGCGGTGCGCCCGTTGCGGCAAAACGGAACGGCGTCGGCGCGATTCGGCCATTCAGTCACCGGCATTTGAACGTCGGAAATCGGGCACCACGAAAGCCGCCAGCTCATCGACATTTTTCGCAGGCATTACGTCTACACAACTAAGGAGACTAGCGTTGATCCATCTCAAATACTTCCTGTCAGGCAAGCAGATCGTCATCTCGACGACGTTGGCCCTGCTCGCACTGACAACCTCCGCACAAGAATATCCGAGCAAGCCCATCACTCTGGTCGTCCCTTTTCCTCCGGGAGGCAGCACGGATGTGCAGGCCCGCCTGGTCGCCAAAGGTCTGCAGGAGCAGCTTCGCGCCACTGTCATTGTCGACAACAAGGCCGGAGCGTCCGGTGCCATCGGCACGAAATACGTGGCAAAAGCGGATGCGGACGGGTACACGCTGCTGTTCGGGAGCACATCGTCGCTGGCTGCGGAACCGGTACTGAATGAAAAGGCTGGATTCGATCCACTGAAAGATTTCGCAATGGTCAGTCTGTCGACCGACCTCCCGTGGCTCCTCGTGGTGGAGTGCCAGAAAGGGCCCAAAGACGTCGCGAAACTGATCGAGGCCGCGAAAGCAAGGCCAGGCGCACTCAACTACTCTTCGGTCGGCTACGGCAGTGCCAGCAATCTGGTCGGAGAGATGTTCAATCAAAGCGCGAACATCAAGGCTGCGCACATTCCTTACAAAGGTGAGGCTCCTGCCATCACCGGTCTGATTGGCGGCGAAGTCGAGTACACCTTTGTCAGCCCGGTGGCGATGCCGCATATTGTCAGCAAGCGAATTTGTCCGTTGGCTGTCACTGGAAACTCGCGACTGGCCCTGCTGCCCATGGTGCCGACGTTCAATGAACTGGGCCTCAAGAACATGAACTTCAACGTCTGGTACGGGATCGTCGCGCCCGCAAAGACCCCTGCGAAGATTCTGCAAACACTCGAGCGAGCTTCGATCAATGTGGTCAAGACTCCGGAGTTCGCAAAATCGGTCGCGGCTCTTGGGATCACCGGCGTCGGCACAAGCGGCGCAGCATTTGCCAAGCGCCTGGAAGCCGACCAGGCCGCCATCCGAGCGCTTTCGGAAACTGCGAGGCTCAAGGAATGAGCGACAACAACACGCAGCACTATCAATATTGCGACGTGGAGCGGCGCGGTCATGTCTTGATCGTCACGATCCGTCGGCCCGAGGTGCGCAATGCGCTGCATCGGCCAGCTTGTCTGGAACTCGAAAAGATCTTCGACAGATTCGAGGCTGACCCTTCATCCTGGGTGGCCATCATCACTGGGGAAGGTGACAAGGCATTCTGCGCCGGTAACGATCTCAAGTTCCAGGCTGCCGGTAATGACAACACCTGGCCGCCGAGCGGATTCGGAGGTATCACCGGGCGAGTCAATCTGCAAAAGCCGGTGATTGCCGCTGTCAACGGCGTCGCCCTGGGCGGAGGGTTCGAAATTGCATTGGCGTGCGACCTGATCATTGCATCAGAAGACGCAGAATTCGCGTTGCCTGAGCCACGTGTAGGCTTGGCAGCCATATGTGGAGGGCTCCTGCGGCTCTCGCAGCAGATCGCCTACAAAGAAGCCATGGGGATCATTTTGACCAGCCGGCGTGTCAAGGCATCAGAAGGCAAATCCTTGGGCTTTGTCAACGAAGTGGTCGCGAAGGATCAGGTGCTAGCGACAGCACTGCGGTGGGCAGAGGAAATCCTCAAAGCATCGCCGCTCGCCATCAGGGCCTCCAAAGCGCTTGTGCAAGCCGGACTATCCGAGCCAGCCATGAGTGAAACCTATCCAAGGCAAAAGCAGTTGCCGGCGGTCGCTGCACTCTACGCAAGCGCTGACCGGATCGAAGGCCCAAGAGCCTTTGCTGAGAAGCGAAGTCCAGTTTGGTCAGGCCGATAAGCGTGGCATGAACAATCGCTGACTTCACCTCAGCGTTGCTGAACAAGGCCATTACAGCCAGACAATTCGAGCCGACGATAGAGGAAACCAGCGCTGCGATGTCCCCAGGCGTTTCTTACATACGGCGGAGCGGCATGAACGATTCCGAAAATGGATCTGGCTTGTAGCCGGCGGCATTGAACAGATAAGCGCGGGACTCATCGATCGCGGCGCGCAGTTTTGCTCGATCTACGCCCAGCACGACGCCATCACGTTTGCGCAGCCGCCCACCGATGATGACGGTATCGACATTGCTGCGCTCAGCCGCGTGCACCACGGTACCGATCGCGTTGTTGACCGGGTAGATGTTGAGGTCCCTCGTTCGGATCAGAACCACGTCGGCCTGCTTGCCCGGTGTCAGGCTGCCAGTGCGCTTTTCCAGTCCCGCAGTTGCTGCGCCGTCGATCGTGGCGGCCTGCAGCAACCGGGAGGCATTTGTCGATGTCGCCACATCGGGATTGCCACCGTGTCCCAGCACCCGTCGCAGATAGAAGGCCACGCGCATCTCCATGAACATGTCACCGCTGTAGGAGGTCTCGTTATCGACGCTCAGGCCAGGGCGAATGCCATGCTCGAGCGCCTTCTGCCACGCATTCATGCCATCCTCGATGCCGTAGTGGGCATCTGAACGTGGGGTCACGCTGACGCGCACACCTGCTTCGCGCAAGATCTTCCAGGCGGATTCCGGCAGGCCGATGCAGTGGTTGAAGATGTTGTCGCTACGTAGCAGCCCCTTGCGGTGCAGGTCCGGAAGTTGGGCTGCCAGGTCGGCGCCAATGAACTCGGTCACGATGACAGCGCCCAGTTCCCGTGCAATGGCCCACTGGTCCGTTTCAAGCTTTGGAAAGGCGTCCATCACGCCAAGTGTCAACAAGCCTGCAGGCCGATTGGCGAGGTACTTGGCATGCAGACGTGCAAGGTTGCCCGGCCAATGTGCCGTATCCCAATCGCCCGCGACCGGCGCCCCGGTGACGTGCACCGCCCGGATGCCTGACTCGAGCAGTGCGTCAACTGCGGCGTCGGAGTGCGCGGCCGTACGGCTGTTGTGCGAATCGTCGACCACGGTAGTGATACCGGCATCGATGCAACCCAGCGCCGTGATCATGTTGCCTACGTAGATGTCGCGCGGGCGGTAGTACTTGGCAAATGAGAGGTGGGTAGCGTTGCTATAGTCCTCAAGCGTTGCCGCATTGGGGTTAATGCGACGCAGTTGGCCTTCCCAGGAATGGCGATGAGTATCGACCATGCCTGGAATGGCGATCATGTCCGCGGCGTTGATTACTTCGGCTCCGCCAGCATCAAGGTTCACGCCGATGGCAGCAATGGTGCCGTCGGCAATCAGGATGTCTCCCTTGGGCATATTGCCGACTTTGTCATCCATGCTGATGATCGTGGCGCCTCGAATCAGAAGCTTGCGAGCGGGCGGTACCAGCGGTGCCATCAGCTCGGCGCCCCGATCGAAAATTGCTGATCTTTCACGGGCGCCAGCGGCTCCAGTCAAGTATGTTGCCGCGGCAAATGCAAATGCGGTACGGCGGGTGATAGCAGAACTCATTCTGACCTCATGATCGTATGGTTGGATGGGAATGCGATGTGCCATAACTGGCGCCATGGGACGGAATCTATGATTTCGACATTCTTTAGAGAAGAACGGAACTTGGAATTGAGATTTACGAAGATCGGAAGAATTGAGTCAGCTCGTCAACCGCGCGTTTCCTTCCAGGTCGAAGTCCTCAGCCCTGATATTTCCAGGAAGGACATCGGACCCGACGGTTTCACCAGCTTGAAAAAGCTGAGATCCGCCGTCGATCTGTAGATTGCAGATCACAAGATCGGCTCCGACCGTTCAATTGGAAGGCGATCCCCACGAGATCCTGGTCAACGCCGCACGGGTAAAGGGCGCAGTTGACGTCGCGACGGACAAGTGGGGAACGGATTGGCCCGCCACATCAGCCATGGATGGCGACGATCACCATGCAGAGTGCCCAGAAGACATGCAGTTCGCAGCCCCCCAGGCTCCAGTTCCATTTACCGCCCGAGATCTTGTACGAGGCCGCTCCCGCGGAAAGCATGAACAATGCCCCAAGCCACGCAGTGTATGGCTGCAGCAGGTTGAACACGAGACCGATAGTCGCAATGATTTCAATGATCAGCGACACGATGACGAAGAAGGCGACTGGGCGCAATCCTGCGGACTCGAAGACCTTGTCCACGGCTTGGCGCGCAGTGAACTTCGCAACGCTGTGCGGGATGAACATCAATCCGCAGAGGATGGAGAGCAGCCGTACTGGATCGTCGATCATGGCTTAGCCGAGCCGCTGTTTCAGGGCCTGCATGGCAAGCAGCAAATCAACGATGAGCTTGCTGCCACCCTCATCGGTGAACTGTCCTTGCGCATCGAACTTGTCCGCGCAATGATTGATGAACACCTCGGGCTTGTTCACCGTGAACGCATCCATGAACACCAGGACCTTGCGCAGGTCGTACTGCACGCGCGCCGTCCCGACTGGCCCGGGGCTCGCGCCGATGATGCCGACGACTTTGCCTGTGAAGGGGGGCTCCGGCGGGCGCGACATCCAATCGAGAGTGTTCTTCAGCACTCCGGGGATGGAGAAGTTGTATTCTGGTGTGGCGATCAGCAGTCCATCCGCGCGGCGCACTTTTTCCTTCAGCGCTGCGACGGCGGCGGGTTCACCCTGAGCGCGCTGATCGTCGTTGTAGATGGGAACATCGCCGATGCTTGCGATCTCGATCCTGATTCCTGAAGGCGCGAGTTTCTGAGCTGCTTTGAGTGCCAGCGTGTTGTAAGAGCCGGCGCGGAGGCTGCCGGACAGGCCAAGAATGTTCATCGGGTTTCCAGTCGAAATTAGACGAGGTCCGCGGACCTATGCCGCGAGTCTTGTAGTGAAGTAATCCACCTGGTGCCGCGCGATACGCAGATTGCCAACTTCGCGCTTCACGCGCAGGTGTTCGGGGTGACCCGCGTAGGCCTCCAGGTCTGCTTGGGAGGCGAATTCGCTGTACAGCACGACGTCGCACGCATAGTCCACGCCGCTTGTATCGATTCCAATTTCCAGGTGCAGAAGGCCGGGTATTCGCCCGCGAAGGCTGTGGAAGCTCTCCGCGAGCTGGCCAGCGTTTTGCCGACGCTGTTCAGGCGTTTCGCCGCGCAGCTTCCACATGACGATGTGTTTGATCACATTGCTCTCCATGACGCTTACTTTGCGGGCGGAAAGCCCGCCTTCTGAGGCCATAGATTCTGGAAGGCATGGATACTGCTTGATGCATAGACGCCAGCGTGCGTGAACGGCTCGTCATTGAGCCATGTGAGTGCATCGTCCCGGGAGGCGAACTCGATCGACAGCAAGCTACCGATCATCGACGTTCCGTCGTCCGTGAGAAGGGGGCCGGCAAAGGCGATCCGGTCAGCTACCTGGGCCAGATATGCTTTGTGGGCGGGCCGAAGTTGCAGGCGTAGCTCCTTCGAACCAGGCTTGTCGATCAAAAAGAATGTGTAGAGCATTTTGGATATCGCATCCTCGCAAGTGCCGTGGACAGGGAACATCGCAGTCGGCGGGTTGACGCTCGCAATATCGAAGAAGCCCCAAGAGCGCGGCGTTCAACCGCGCAGCTCTTCGGGGAAAACAAAGCCACCGGATATCGGACACCGATCGACTTTGCTTGCCTTGACTCGTCCAGGTCCCTTTACCCGAGGTCGTGGAACCTGGGCGTTGATGGTGCTCGCGGCATGCCGGTGTATCGAATCACCACCGAATGAAGCCTCATGGCTCCCGTCGGCGGGGCTTCGATTGGCCCGGTCAGTCCTTGACGGTGGCGATCGCCTCGATCTCCACCCGGGCGCCCATGACCAGCGCTGCCGCCTGGAACGTCGTACGCGCCGGCGGATCGTTCGGGAAATACTCGCTGAACACCTTGTTCATCGGCAGCATTTCCGCAAGGTCCGCAACATAGATGACGACCTTGTGGACATCTTGAAGTGACGAACCACCGGCTTCGAGAACGGCTTTCAGGTTCTCACAGACCTGGCGCGTTTCCGCCTCCATGCCGCCCACAGCCAGTTGCCCCGTGGCGGGATCCATACCGAGCATGCCGGACGTGTAGATCCAGTCGCCAACCTTGATGCCTTGTGACAGCGGTACCTTCACTGGCGGGACTTTGTTCGTGTGAATGACGGTTCTCTTCATGTTGCTCTCCTAAAGGTTGGTTAAAACTGCCTTGAGAGGCAGGCGGTTAAGGCACTTGTGCGCCAATCGAACTCGGCCTCACGCCTTCATAGGCGTGCTGCAGCAGATCGCGGATTTCGGCGCGTTGGGCGCTGCCGATCGGACGCGGGTTCCAATATGGGTTTGCAACTGCGATGTAAGCGGCCTTGTCGAGGTCCTCGTGCCGCATGCCAACATCCTTCAATGCCACCGGGGCACCGTTTTGCTGCGCAAGGTCGAAAAGGCCAGCCGCTGCGCTCACCCCATTTCTTCCAAGCGCACGCTCGATGCGTCTGATTGCTTGTGGGGCCGCGGTCGAGTTGAAAGCTATCGCGTGGGGCAGCACGATGGTATGGACTTCAGCGTGGGGCAAGTTGAATGTTCCGCCAAGCGTGTGGCAAAGCTTGTGGTGCAGCGCCATGCCGACCGTTCCGAGCACGGTGCCGCACAGCCATGCCCCGTACAGCGCGTCGCTCCTGGCTGCTATCTCCGTGGCGTCCGCCCGGATTCCCGGCAGCGCCTGTGCAAGTGCGCGAATCCCTTCCTCGGCCATCAGATCCATGACCGGATTGCTGTCCTGCGCGTACAAACCCTCTGCGGCATGCGCGATGGCGTTCATCGCGCTGGTGACGCTCATGCCGACTGGAAGCGTCAGCGTGAGTTCGGGGTCGTAGATCACGGTGCGAGGCAGCACGCGCCGATCCTTGCCAGTCTTTTTGAGTCCGGCTTCAGTGATGCCATAGATCGGCGTCATCTCGCTTCCAGCGTAGGTCGTCGGAATTGCAAGCACAGGGAGGGAAGATTCGAGTGCAATCGCCTTGCCCAGTCCGGTCGTGGATCCACCGCCGATCGCAATGGCGCAATCGGCATTGAGCTGACGCGCGAACTCACGGGCTTCCCGCGCGGTTTCGATCGGCACATGCATCACCGCACGTGCGAACACCCCTGCAGCTCGGTTGCCGATGCGCTCGGCAATCGCGCGAGCCTGTTCGGCCTGCTCGGGAGTCGAAAGAACGATCGCTCGCCTGGCGCCCAGCAGATCGATCTCCCGCTCGAGATGCGACAGGCTTCCTGCGCCGAAAACCACTCGGGAGGGCTGTGCGGTATAGACGAAGTCCCTCATGTCCATCAACCTGAGTGCCCCCGAGTCGGGTTGAGCACGAAGTCGAATTCCAGCAGGTAGCTGCCATCCGCCTGCTCCTTCCACTCGCAGATCAGCGACTGCCGCACGCCGAATACGGCATCCGAATCGAGATAGTCGCTCTTGTCGCGAAAGACATGCGTGACCAGCGTCTGGTAGCCGGGCGCCTTGATCATGAAATGAAGGTGCGCAGGGCGCCAAGGATGGCGTCCTGTGGCTTCCAGCAAGCGACCCACGGGACCATCGTGAGGAATTGCGTATGGAACAGCGAGGATGGATCGGAAGCAGAACGTGCCGTCACCATCCGCCGTCAATACGCCCCTCGCCTGGGCTTGGTCCAAGCCTTCTTGTTGTACGTCATAAAGTCCGTCTTCGTCGGATTGCCATACATCCAAGACGGCGCCCGGGATGGCTTTACCCGCGATGTCGCGGACGGTCCCGCGCACCAGGCAAGGCGTACCCTTCGCCCCGTTGGCGATGTCATCGCCGAGCTCATACCGGGGCGCACCTTCGACATGGAAGGGTCCGAAGACAGTCGATTCTGTGCATCCTCGCGGCTTCTCGGTATTCATCGCAACCGTGAGCATGGACAACCCCAACACGTCGGAGAGCAGGATGAACTCCTGACGCTTCGAGTCCGTGATGTGTCCGCACTGCGTGAGGAAGTCGACTCCCTGGAACCATTCCTCCTCTGTCAGCTTCACGTCACGTGCAAAAGCATGGAGATGCTGCACCAAGCTCGTCATGATCTGCTGGAGACGAGGAGTCCCGGCCTCTGCGAAGCTGGCGATCACGGCCTGAGTGATGTTGTCTTGATTGAGGTTTCGCATGGTTCACAAGAAGCGCGTTTTTCCGCGTGGGGCAGTCGAACTTTAAATTTTCACAAAGTAGATGAAAAGTCGCTGAAATGGAAATGATATTTCCTGAGTTTGGAAAAATGGATCGCTTTACCGTGGCTCGCCATTGAAACCGGGCGCACTCAATCGCCAGCCGACCGGCGCTGAAGGCCACGCGCAAAACTTCGGCCCACGAAAGGCAAGGCAACAGCCGCCGACAACAGGACTGGAGTAAAGCCGAAGCGGTCCACGACATACCCGGCGGCGGTCACGCCCAGCGCCTGCCCGGTGAACAGGAAAGACGCGAATACGGCCACGGATGTCCCCCGTGCCGCAGGCACCATCTGGGTTGCGTGGGTCTGCAGGGTGTTGTGATACAGGAAGGTTCCGAAACCCACCACCAGGGCGATAAGGCCAGAAAGCAGAGGCACCGCAGAAACCCACCAAGCCAGAAAGCCGATCCCCATCAGCCAGCCACCTGCCAGCACCATGCGCCATTCCCCGAAGCGGGCCACGATGTGCCTGGCGGTGAAGGCGTATACCAAGCCGCCGACCGCATTGAGAGCTGCCAGGGCAGAAGCCGTGGACAGCGGCAGTTCGTGGCGCACATGCAGGTAGGTGGGTAGATAGCTTAGCGGCCCTAGTAGGAAGAACCCCTCTGCCAGTACCGCCAGCAGCACGACACGCGCCCAAGGCAGGCGCAGAACGTACAGCAACTGCTGCGACATCGGCACCCGAGAAGCAGCAGCGACGGGCGCGGCGATCGAGGCATGTATCTGCCGCGCTTGCGCCATGAGCAGGAGCGCCACAACGGAGTACCCCACGCTCAAGCAGAGGAAGGCGGCGCGCCAGCCGACGGCCGATTCGGCAAAGAATCCGCCGGCCAACTGGCCTGCCATCATTCCCGAGATGGTCCCTGTGAGCAAGCGCGCCAGCGTTACCTGGCGCTGGTCGTAGGGGACGGTGTCACCGATCCAGGCCATGGCCAGCGGGATCACGCCCGCGGCGGCGATGCCCCATGCGACGCGGGTCCAGACGAGCACTTGGAAGTCGGGCGCAAGCGCCGACGCCAAGGATGCCCCCGCACAACCGGCGAGCGCCAGACGCACCAAACGTGCCTTGCCATAGCGGTCGCCCATCGGTCCGAACAGCAACTGCACCAGGCCGTAGGCGACGGCAAACCAGATGATGACCTGCCCGGCTGTACCCGGCGTCACGCTGAAGTCGCTGGCCAAGCGCGGCAGCATCGCGTCGCAGATGCGCAAGGCGGCCGCGCTGAAAAACGCTGCGCCAGCCAAGAGGGGGACCGTCATGGCGCCACTGGCGGTCGCTTGGGGTGTCCGCTCACAGTGGATGGGCCGGCTGCCCGGCTTTCACCGTTACCCTGGCCGAGGTTGCCAGCGAAGTTCATGAAGACGGAAAGGTCAGGGGTTTCGTCGATTGCGCAAGGCGTTCGGAGAGGCGGCACAAAGGGCCGGCAGTTGCCCTCTGATCACTTCAGCGTTTCTTGGAGGTGAGCGCCGCTCAGGCTCTCGCGCTCCCATGCCAACTGGGTCGGGCAGCTGGTGGGGTCGACCTCCCGTGCTTCGTAGTAAGGCTGATACGGCTTGTACAGGTTGTAGATGCGACGCAGTTCCTCCACCGCGGTCCCGTGCATGTCGACGCGCAGGTCCCATGCCGCATAGCTCTCGCGATCCATCACGACCACACAGGCCGATCGCTCGGGCAAATGTCGGTCGTTGGCGGTCTGGCCACCTGCGTCCCTGCCGGACTCCAGCGTGCTGATGAGGCGTTCAACCAGCGGCCAGGTCGCATCTTCATTGAACTTGGCCTCCATCGCATTGAGCACGTGTTCGCCTGCTAGTACGTTCCCGAAGACGGTGTAGTCCGTCCCCGTCTTGTCTCCGGCCCAACCCGTGACGCGCGAGCCCGTGTGAACCACGCCCAAACCGTCTCGTGTCATCACGGCGATCTGGCGAAGGCTCTCGTGGACGTCATCCTGGACCAGCGCTGCAAGCACGCTTTTGCTCGTTAGCCCTTGCCGCAGCAGGCTCTGCCCCAGAGGGGCATTCCGCCTGCGCCCGTTGGCCTGTGACATCACGACGCCATAGGCACCGTGCGCTCCTTGCGTGAACGACCCGAAGGCAACTGAATACGTCGCAACGGCGACGCCGATCTGGTGAGTCCGAGGGCAGCGCCCGATTACTGTGTAGGTCACGATGAATTTTTTGTCAGGGTAATAGGTATAGGCTCAGTCAAGGCGAATGTTGTTGCGCTTCACGACTGCTCCCCACTCTTCGAAGTCTTTGGCCAGGAATGAAGCAAACTGCGCCTGTGTTCCACCCACTGGAATCAAGCCTAGATCGAGCGCCTTCTGTTGGAACTCGCTCGATGCCACGATCTTCTGCAATGCCACTGATAGACGATTCAGGGCTTCCGGAGGGGTGCCGCGCGGCGCCAGGATTCCATTCCATGAATGCAACTGGTTGCCGGGATAAATCTCCGACAGGACAGGGACACCTGGCAGATTCGGCACACGCCCATTTGCAGACACTGCCAACCCTCGCAGCTTGCCTCCGTTGATCTGAGGGATGGCGGCAGCTGACGCTTCCATCGAAAACTCCACGTCCCCACTCATGACAGAAAGGATGCCTCCATCCTTGTATGGAATTGCCGTCATAGCAATGCCCGCCTTCTGCACGAACTGGAGGGCAGCAATGTGGCTTGGCGTGCCGTCTCCGTATGTCGCGTAGTTCAGCTTGCCCGGTTCCCGTTTGGCGGCTTGCACCAACTCATCGACCGACTTGAACGGGGAGTTAGCGCGAACGATCATCACAAAAGGAACTTCCACGACATGGATGACCGGCACCAGATCGGATGCCTTGTATGGAAGCTTGGTAAACACATGTGGATTGAGCGAGACCGACGGAGCCGCGGTAAAGAGAAGCGTGTGTCCATCGGCGGGAGCTTTGGCCACAAGGTCCGTGCCAATGATCTGGCTCGCCCCTGGCCTGTTGTCGACGAGGACCGGCTGGCCAAGATCCTTGGTAAGGCGCTCTGCAATGAAGCGGGCCGTGACATCCGGAGAGGCTCCTGCCGGCCAGGGGACGACCAGGCGCACCGGCTTTGTCGGAAACGGCGTCTGGGCGAAGGCGGACGCGGACAGGAGTGCCGCTGCCGCGAATACAGACGCGGTGCGGCGTGAAACGGCGCAACGAAAAAGATTGATTCTCATGTCTGGCTCTACGAAAGGAATGGGTTGAAGTTCAGGCCAGGTGCGACGGCGGTTTGCCGTACTCGCGTTCGATACCGCGCTCCTTGAGCCAGTCCTTGTGCCGGGGCATGACCGACGGGTCATCGACCAACGCCTCGTAATACTCCACCAGTGGCATGTACCAGTCGACGATCCGCCGCAGTTCCGCGATCGGCTCGGACGCGTGGTCGCAGCGCAGATCGAGCCGCGCCGTGCCCTTGCGGCCGAACGTCTTGATTGCCGCCGAGGTCTGGCCCTCCAATTGGCCGCCGGCGTCGCGGCCACCTTCGATGGCGCGCAGCAAGCGGTCGTCGAAACTCGCAGCTCGGTTGCTCTCCCATGCCTCGCAGATCCCATCGATGGTCTTCTCGCCGGCGAGCACGTTGCCGAAGGCGATGAAGTCGGGCCCGATGCGGTGCCCCGCCCATTGATAGTTCTTCTTGCCCGTGAAGACCGCCATCCCGCCGCGTGCATCGAGGACGCCGACCTGCCGGTATTCCCAGTGTTTGTCCATCTGCTCCATGTCGATGAGCACCTTCTGGGCTGAATATCCTCTTTCAAGCAAGCCCAGCGCCACCTTGCCCAGCCGCGGTTCCACGGAGGATTGATAGGAGAGCACGCCGGCCTGCGCCGACCCGAACGGCGCTATCCAACCCACCGCCGGCGAGAAGCTCGAAATGCAGAGACCGAAATCACCCGACTGCTTGTCGCGCGCAATGATCGTGAAAGTCATGACTAAAACTCCGTTGTTGAATTGATGAGATTGACGCTTTCCGCTTGGCTGAGTCAATCGAGTCGAATGCTGTTCTGCTTCACCACTGCTCCCCAGTTGTCGAAATCCCTGGCCAGGAACGAACGAAACTCTGCAGGCGTTCCCCCGGCGGGAATCAATCCAAGTTCGAGCAGGTACTTCCGAAACTCGCTCGATGCCGCGATCTTCTGCAGCGGCGCAGACAAGCGATCCACCACTTCCGCAGGAGTGCCACGCGGCGCCAGGATGCCGTTCCACGAGTACAACTGGCTGCCGGGGAAGCTCTCAGATAGGGCGGGTATGCCAGGAAGACTTGGCATACGTCCGTTCGCAGATACCGCCAGCGCGCGCAGCTTCCCTCCCTTGATTTGAGGAATGGCGTCCGCCGAAGCGACGAACGCCCAATCCACGACTCCGCTCATGAGGTCGAGAATGCCTCCATCTTTGTATGGCACGTGCGTCATCGTCGCGCCGGTCTTCTGCAACAGCTCCAGCATCGCAACATGGTTGGGGGTACCCGGACCATGAGACGCATAGGTCAGCTTGCCGGGCTGCTGCTTGGCGGCTTGCAACACCTCGTCGACTGTCTTGTACGGGGAACTCGCACGAACGCTCAGCACAAAGGGAACGTCGACGAGGTGAATGATCGGCACAAAGTCTGACGACTTGTATGGCAGCTTGGTAAACAAATGCGGATTGAGCGAGATCGCGGGAGCTGTGCCGTAGAAAAGCGTGTATCCGTCGGCGGGAGCCTTGGCCACTGTGTCCGCGCCGATGATCGAGCTTGCCCCCGGCTTGTTGTCTACAAGCACTGGCTGTCCAAGATCCCTGGAGAGGCGCTCGGCAACAAAACGGGCCGAAACGTCTGGTGACGTTCCCGCTGGCGTGGCGACGACCAGCCGAATGGGCTTCGTCGGAAACGCTGTCTGGGCGAAGACAGATCCGCCTACGAGCATTGCTGCCGTGAGTACAGACGCGGTACGGCGGGAAAGAGCCGCACGGAAACGATTGATGCTCATGCTTTCTCCAAAGTGGGCGATTCGGATAGACCCATGTACCGAACCGGTGAGCCACACTTTAGAATTTCACAATTAGGACGCAAACCACCCAGCCCGGAATTCACATTTCCAAAAGTCGGAAAAATGGATCGATTCACTGAGCTATCGCTCTTCATTCAGGTTGCTGAGCGTGGGGGGCTTGGCAAGGCCGCCGAGGCGTTGGGCTTGTCCAATCCTGCCGCGAGTCGCACCTTGGCTTCGCTCGAGAACCGTGTCAAGGTGCGGCTGGTAGAGCGGAACACGCGTCGCCTGTACCTGACACGCGAGGGGCAGGAATTTCTTGAGCGTGCGAGGCACATCCTCAGTGAGTTGGAAGACGCGGAATCGGCACTCCAAAGCGCTACGCTCAATCCCTCGGGCGTTCTACGAGTGAGTGCCTCGCTGTCTTTCGCGATGCAAATCATCGCGCCTCGCTTGCCACGCTTTCAACAGTTGTACCCGCAGCTGCGGGTGCACATAGAGACCGCGAACAGGTACTTGGACATGATCGACAACGGGATCGATGTCGCAATCCGAACACGCGAACTGGAACCGGACAGCACCATCACTATTCGCCGGCTGGGGACCACACGGAGATTCTTGGCGGCTTCGCCGGCATACCTTGCGAACCGAGGCGTGCCGCAACACCCGAACGAGCTGTCACGGCACGCGCTTTTGCTATACGTCTATGCGAAGAACCCGAATGAGCTGAGTTTCACCCGCGGGGCGCAGCGGGAATCAGTGGCGGTTCATGGCTTGCTCGAGTCGAACGATGGCCAGGTCCTCAGGGCGGCTGCACTGAACGGCCATGGAATACTCGTGCAGCCCAGCTACATCCTCTACGACGACGTTGTTGCCGGTCGCTTGGTGCCTGTACTGGACGAGTGGGAGTTGCCGCAACTCACGATCAATATCGCCTACCCCAATCGAAAGCACTTGTCGGCGAAAGTCCGCGCGTTCATCAACTTCATGGTTGATGAATTTGCCGACCATGAATACGAGCGGAAGTGGACCGGACGGATGTGACGGTCGGGCTTTCGGGACCAAGAGCTTGGACCTACCCGTCTCGTGCACCTATGCGTCCAGCAACTAGAGATGCAACCGGCAAAGAACTCTGGGTCGGAAGCGCTGAGTTCGTTACCGAGCGCGGCGCGCTGGCCGGCACGACGACTACGGGGCACTGCTGCCTTGGAGCATACGATTCCGCGGCGCATGAATCGTCGCGCAAACGTCCGCGCGCGTATCGCGCGCAAGAGCGTAGTTGATTGACGGCTTACGCTGGCGCCGTCTCTCGTCCCCGATCTGAGCGCGCGGTCAGCGGAGTATCACCGTGGTGTCCGAAAGCCCTAATGCTGTGGCTGCGCCGCTGAGGTTGCCTTGCTCCGAAACCTGGGCACACAGCGATTGCTTGGTGAACTAGTCCAATTTTCCATCTCAAGGAAATGTGATTTCCAGAAATTTCTCTTTGCACACGATCGATGAATTTATAGAGTGCAGTTCATCTCTCACGCCTAAGTCGAATATGCGGACCCTCGATCAGACAACCTCATTCAATTGGCGATCGCCAGCCTCGAACTGGTGGGCTCGCCTAGTCTCCTAGACTGCATCGGCTCATGAAGAGCATCGCGCAGAAGCTCAGGACAGAGTTGGAGTCTGCAGCGCCGACGCTCTAGGGACCTGCACATGATCCCTATTCATGCGGTCGATTTCGTGTGCGAAATCTGAACGTCGAAGATATTTCGACAGCAGTTCGCAACTGGACAACTCATATCAACAGAGGGAAGCGGGTACCACCCTGCGGTGCGCATGCGTGCGCGCGCTTCTTCTATACCCGGAGCAATTCACCATGGTTACTGTCCGCAATATCGCATCCCTCATCGCTGCGCTTGCCGTATACGGGGGAAACGTACCGGCCATCGCGCAGGCGCCCGCGCCCGCCGCGGTCTCAGTCCCGCAGTACGGAAACAACATCAATCTCGAGCAGGCCCGCCACGCTATCGGTGCTGCGCTTGCCGAGGCTCGCCGAATCAACGTTCCCATGGCGGTGGCAGTGGTGGATACCGGGGGCAACCTCGTGGCATTCGAGAAGATGGACAACACTCAGAACGCCAGCATTCTGGTCGCCCAGAACAAGGCGGTGTCGGCCGCGATGTACCGTCGTCCGACCAAAGCGTTTCAGGATGCGCTGGCAGCTGGCAACGCCGGCCTGCGCATTCTTACCCTGCCCCATGCGAACGCAGTTGAAGGCGGCATTCCGCTGATGCAAGCGGGCATGATCGTCGGAGCGATCGGCGCCTCAGGCGGCTCTCCAGATCAGGACTCGGTCGTGGCGACTGGTGGCGTGGCAGCGATGGGGCGATGAGGCCTTGCCGACATCGCTAACAAGTGCGCATGTACCTGCATGCCCTATTGAAACCGGCTCGTCAACTTAGGAGTGGATATGAAATTTCGCCATGCACTGCTCGCCACAGTATGCAGTTCGCTTTTTCTGACAATGAATGCGAATGCCCGCGAGTACCTCAAATCGGAAGCTGGGCAGCCCCGTGGGTATTCCACCGCGGTGGCGACGCAAGGCGGAAAGACGCTCTGGATATCGGGTCAAGTCGGTATAAGGGACGAACAAGGCAAATCGATGGCCGGCGACTTCGAAGGCCAGGCCCGCGTGATCTTCCGAGCCATCGACGCAGCGGTCAAACGCGCCGGCGGCAGCATGAAAGATGTCGTCAACATTACTGTCTATCTGACCGACCCCAGGCTGCTGGAGCCGCTCATTCCGATCCGCCACGAGTTCTGGCCCGAAGGCAACTTCCCTGCAAGTACCTCTATCACGGTACACAGTCTGCCTTTCGTGGGAATGATGATCGAGGTGTCTGCAATCGCGGTCATTGGTGATAAATAGACCTTCCTGTTGGCGGCGAATGATGGTCCGATCCCGTCCGCCGGATTGCAAGGGCATTGGGGACGTCTTGGTGGTTTGCTTTTCTTAGTGCGATGGCTTGAATCCGGAAAGCGCAAACATCCTTGCCTTGAGGGCCTCGATGAATGCGGTCACGCGCGCGGGCCTGTAGATGCCCGGAGGCAGCGCGACGTGAATGGCGATCGGCTCAAGCCACCAGTTCGCCAGCACCCGCTGCACCCGGCCCGTCTTGAGGTCTTCTTGGCACATCCAGGGGGCCGCCGCACCGATGCCGGCTCCGTTGAGGATCGCGCGGTAGCTCGACAACAGGCTGTCGGTCTGGATCGGCGTGTCGAGCCTCACCATGCGCGAGCGTCCCGCCCGGTCCAGCATGCGCACGTTGCCGTTCACGTAGGGCATGAGCCCCACGCAGGGCAACTGCGAAAGGCGCGCGATGCTGACTGGCCCCAGCTTCTTGAGCAACTCGGGCGTGGCGATCAGCACGCGCTCCATCGTGCCGAGCTTGCGGCTCACCAATTCAGGATCACGCACCTCGCCCACGCAGACCCAGCAATCCGCGCCCCACGCCGTCAGATCGAGCAAGCGATCGGTCAGCGTGAGTTCAACACGCAACGCGGGATGCGCCGCGCGCAGGTCAGTCACCGCGTCGGTCAGGAAGCCCGTCCCATACCCCGAAGGCCCGATCACGCGCAGCGTGCCTTCAGGCCGGCTCTGCCCGCCTTTCAGGCGCTGCGACAGGCCTGACCAGCGGTCGGCAAGGTCGCGGGCCTCGACGAGGAGCGAGCGCCCCTCGTCTGTGAGCGAAAAGCTCGCGGTTGTGCGCAGTGCCAGCTTGCAGCCGAGCAGCCGCTCCAGCTCGAGCAGACGCCGGCTGACCGTGGGCTGCGTCGTGCCCAGCAGCCGCGCCGCTTTGCTGAGCGATCCGCTTTCGCCGATCTTCTGGAAAGTGTCGAGCAGGTCGAGCCGGTCGTGTACGTGCTTCATACGCCTAACGTATAGCACTTCATCACGCCATGCGTCTAGCGGAAAGTGTCTCCGGTTCGTATCGTCGGGCCATGAACACTTCGAACTTCCCCGCGACCGGCATTGCCCGGATCGGCGACAGCCCCAAAGGCGGCTCGGTCCTCGGCTTCTACGCCCCCAAGGGGGCAGCCCGCCCGCCGCGCGTCGCCCGCGGCGACGGCATCTTCCTGTGGGATGCGAACGGCAAGCGCTATCTCGACGCCACGGCCGGCGCCGTCGTCGCGAACATCGGCCACGGCAATCCGCGCGTGCTGGCTGCAATGACCGAACAGGCCTCCAAGGTGACCTTCGCGTACCCGCGCTTCTTCGAGAGCGAACACAACATCGCGCTGGCCGACCGCGTCTGCGAGCTTGCGGGCGACGGCTTCGACCGCGCATTCTTCGTCTCGGGCGGTTCGGAGGCCAACGAGGCCGCGATCAAGCTGGCGCGCCAGTATGCGGTCGTGACCGGCCAGGGCAGCCGCTCGAAGGTGATCTCGCGCGATCCGAGCTACCACGGCTCGACGCTCGGCGCGCTGGCGGTCACCGGCGACGCCAATACGCTCGGCCTGTACGGTCCGATGGTCCGCCCGATGCCCAAGGTGCCGGCGCCTCTGTCGTACCGCGTGCCCGAGGGCCACTCGGTCGAGTCGTACGAGCAGGCTTGCGCCGACGCGCTCGAGCAGACCATCCTGCGTGAGGGCCCGGAGACGGTGCTGGCCTTCATCCTCGAACCGATCGGCGGTCTTTCGACCGGCGCGGTGGTCTCCTCGGCTGCGTACTTCCAACGCGTGCGCGAGATCTGCGACCGCCACGGCGTGCTGGTGATCTTCGACGAGATCATGAGCGGCGCCGGCCGCACCGGCGCCTTCCTGGCCGCGCACCACTGGGAGGGCGCACGCCCAGACCTCGTCACGCTGGCCAAGGGCCTGGCCGCTGGCTACACGCCGCTCGGTTGCCTGCTCGCACCGAACAGGATGGTCGATGCGATCGCGGGCGCCGGCGGCTTCGTGCACGGCCACACCTACTTCACGAATCCGCTGTCGTGCGCGGTGGCCCGTGCGGTGGTCGAGGAGGTGGTGCGGCAAGACCTCGTCACGCGCGCACAGGGCATGGGCGAACTTCTGCTGGCACGCCTGCGCGACATCGCGTCGCGCTCGCCGATCGTGGGCGACGTGCGCGGCAAAGGCCTCCTCACTGCCATCGAGATCGTCTCGGACAAGGGCAAGCGCAGCCAGCTGCCGGTCGCCTTCAACGCGCCCGCCCGGCTGACCGAGCATGGCCTGAAGCACGGCATCGCGCTCTACAACCGCCGGGCCAACCTGGGCGCCTTCGGCGATTTCCAGATGATCACGCCACCGCTCACGATCACCGAAGCGGAGATCGACGAGTTGGGCGACCTGCTCGAAAAGTCATTGGCCGATCTCGCCGACGAGGTCGCGCGCAAGGGCCTCGCGCGCTGAACCCGGCAACCCCACGATTTCGCAACCCCACCCAGGAAAGCCTCCGATGAAAATTTCGTTCAATCTCAGGGCCGCGCTCGCGTGCACGGCATGGGCCTTCGCCGCGGCGGCGGGGGCACAGATCAACACCGCGCACGGCCCGCTGAAGCTCATCGTCGGCTACCCGGCCGGCGGCTCGGCCGACGTGCAGGCGCGCACGCTCGCCGACAAGCTGGCGGCCGAACTCGGCACGACCGTCGTCGTGGACAACCGCACCGGCGCAGGCGGGGCGATCGCAGCCGACTACGTTCGCACGGCGCCGGCGGACGGGCTCACCGTGCTGCTCGCCAACATGCACATGATGGTCATGCTGCCGCTCACCACGAAGTCGGTGCGCTACGACCCGGTCAAGGACTTCAAGCCCGTCGGCCGCATCGTGAGCTTCTACGAAGGCATTGCGGTGCCCGCCGAGCTGCCGGCCAGGGATGTGAAGCAGTGGCTCGACATCGCCGCCAAAGACCCGAAGAAGGCGAACTACGGTGTGCCCGCGCCGGGCAGCGTCTCGCAGTTCATGGGCTATCGGCTCGGCAGCGACGCCAAGGCCGGCCTCGTCGCCGCGCCCTACCGAGGCGCCGCACCGCTGGTGCAGGACCTGCTCGGCAACCAGATCTCGGCCGGCATCATGCCCATTGCCGATCTCGTCGCGCACCAGCAGTCGGGCAAGCTCAAGGTGCTGGCGGTGAATGGCGCCAAACGCGCCGCATTGCTCCCCGACGTGCCGACGCTCAAGGAACTCGGCCAGCCGCACTTCGACAACCTGGAATGGACCGGCCTCTTCGTGCCGGCCGGCACGCCGCGGCCCATCGTCGACCAGCTGCATGCGGCGCTCGGCAAGGCACTTGCCAATAAGGACGTGCGGGAACGGCTGCTGAAGCTCAGCAGCGATCCGAATCCGAGCACGCCAGAAGAACTCTCGGCCCTCATCGCCGACGACCTCAAGCGCTGGGGACCGGTGGTGAAGGCCTCGGGATTCACGTCGGAATGACAGCGATCGCCCCGCATCCGATCCCGCCGCACAAACCGCTGCAACTGCCCGGCCTCCATGGCTACGCCGATGCCAAGACCGTGGCAGCGGGTGAACTTGTCCGCTTCCACGTCAGCAGCGACGTGCCCTACGAGTTCGCGGTCTGCCGGCTGGGCAGCGACGTCGAAGGACGCAGCGACGACGTGGCGCTGGAAGCGTTCGCGCCGCATCCGGCACGCGTGCAGCCGATCCACCCCGGCTCCTACGTGCATGTCGAGCGCGGCTTGCCGGCCGGGCTGCCGCTGCGCGGGTTGAGCTTCGAATGCTGGGTCAAGCCCTGGACGGTCGACGTCAGGCAGACCATCGTCAGCCAATACGACGACCCCGCGCACCGCGGCTTTGCGCTCTTCATCGAACCGGGCGGCGCACTCTCGTTCCACCTGGGAGACAACGCCGCACCATCGCACGGCCGGCTCGCGACGCGTCGTTGGCAGCACATTGCCGCCACGTGGAACGGCGAGCTCGCGACGCTCTGCATCGATGGGGTGTGCGTCGCGGAGTGGCCCGCGCTGCAGGCCGTCGAGCCCGCGGCCGCGCCGCTGCGGCTCGGCGCCAGCGCCATCGACGGCCTGGCCGACCTGTTCCTCGAAGCCGACCTCGTCATGCCTGCGTTGTACGACCGGGCGCTGTCGGGCAGCGAGATCGCCGCCCGCCATGGACAACGCGGATTGCAGATCGCAACGGGCCGTTCGGTACTCGCCTGTTGGCCACTGCGGGAAGAGCGCGGCTCGCAAGTGGCCGATGCCAGCGGATACCAACGCACGGGACGCATCGTGAACCACGCCACCTGGATGATCGTCGGCCCGGCCTTCGAGCCCGGCAAGGTCGGCCAGTACGAAGAAGACGAATCGCCCTACGACCCGCTGCACGATCCGACGCGCGGGCACGGCCTGCGGTTCGCGGGCGATGATCTCTACGATTGCCGCTGGGACGCGGTGCACGAATTCCGCGTTCCCGACGACGCCAGGTCGGGCGTCTACGTCGGACGTGCGCGCTTCGACATCGAAGGCCGCAAGGCGGACTACGACATCACCTTCATCGTGCGCAAGCCCGCGCACGTGGCACCCGCCCCCATCCTGGTGCTGTGCGCCGTCAACAGCTGGCTCGCCTACGCCACCACGCCATTCGCGAAGAACGTGGTCGACGATCCGGTGTGGCCTCGCCGTTCGGAGGGCCTGGAGAACAGCCATTCCGACGCGCCCGCCTTCAGCAGCTACGTCTACCACCGCCACGGCCAGCCCTGCTACCAGGTCGGCCTGCGCATGCCCTGGCCCAATGCCAGCCCCAACGCGCTCTACGACCCGGCCGCGAGCGGCTTCAGCCAGTGGACGCGGCTCGAACGCCACCTGCACGTGTGGCTCGACAAGCAGGGCTACGACTACGACGTGATCGGCGACATTGACCTGCACCGCGATCCGTCGCTGCTCGCGCGCTACAAGACCGTCTTCATCAACGGCCACAGCGAATACTGGTCGCTGCCCGGCGTGGAGGGACTGGACGATTTCCTGAAGCGTGGCGGCAGCGCGATCGTGCTCTCGGGCAACACCATGTACCTGCGCGTGAGCTACGACGAGGAGTTCACCGTCATGGAGCAGCGGAAGGTGAACGGGCCCGATCACGACGACGCCAGGCCGCCCGTCGGCCCACCGGCAGGCGCGTTCGGCGAGCAGTACCACAGCCAGGACTGGGCGCGCGGCGGAAGGCTCAAGGCATCGGGCCGACCGGCTGGTGAGATCATCGGCCTCGAAACTGCCGGCTGGGCCTTCGCCGACGGCGATGATTTCGGCGTCTATCACGTCGAGCTGCCGGCGCATGCGCTCTTCAACGAGCCGCAGCCGCTGGGCCTCGGCAAGGGCGAAACCTTCGGCCACGCACCCGGCGGTGGCCTGCCGCGCGCCATCGGACACGAGTGGGACCTGACTCTTTCGACCCTCGCGAAGATGACGAAGTGCTGCCCCCCGGGTGCTTCTCTTCCCGTCGCACAGGAGGGCATCCAGGTCATCGCCAAGGGCATCCGGCGCGTCCCGGGCAAGCTGGATGCCTACCTCGACTACTACTCGAGGCCCACCGAATCGCTCGACGGGCTTTCGGCCGAAATGATCTATTGGGAGCGGCCGCAAGGCGGGCGCGTGTTTCATGCAGGCGCCGTCGGCGCGGCCTGGGTGATCGGCAACGACCCGCTTTTCGGACAACTGCTTGGCAACGTGCTGCATCGTTTCGGCGTGGCACCCAGCAATCTCGCGCGAACTCTCACCTCCAAGGCTGCACCGTGACTACGCACCCGGAATTCACCACGCCCACGGCGTCCGCGCCGCCCGACGCGCCCTTGTGGACACCCACGCAAGGCCGCAAGGAGCGGGCCCTGATCACCCACTTCGAGGCCTGGCTGCATCGCGAGCGTGGTCTTCGCTTCGAGAACTACGAGGCGCTGTGGCAATGGTCGGTGACCGACCTGGAGGGCTTCTGGAGCGCCGTCCTGGCCTTCTTCGAGCTTCCGTTGCGAGCACCGTATGCGCGCGTTCTGTCCGGTGAAGACATGCCGGGCGCCCGCTGGTTCGAAGGCGCCCGGCTCAACCTGGTCGACCAGGTGTTCCGCCACGCTCACCTTGCCTCGCCCGCGATCGTTTTTGAAAGCGAGGCCTCGGGCAGCGGCGCGATGAGCTGGGGCGAGCTCCAGCGCCAGGTGGCATCGGTGGCCCAGGCACTGCGCGACCTGGGTGTGAAGCAGGGCGACCGGGTGGCCGGCTACCTTCCCAACATCCCCCAGGCGGTCGTCGCGTTCCTGGCCGCCGCCAGCCTGGGCGCGGTGTGGTCCCTGTGCGCGCCGGACATGGGGCCGGTGAGCGTGGGCGACCGATTCCGCCAGATCGAGCCCAAGGTGCTGGTCGCGGTGGACGGCTATCGTTTCGGCGGCAAGCCGTTCGACCGCCGCGGCGCGCTGGACGAGATCCTGCACGAGCTGCCCACAGTGACCGGCGTCCTCTGGATTCCGCATCTTGACGCGGCAGCGCATCCACCCGGGCAGGCCGCGGGCCGTACGACGGTGCGCTGGCAGGAGGCCGTCGCACGCAAGGCGGCCTGGCAACCGGTGGCGCTGCCGGCGGACCATCCGCTGTGGATCCTTTATTCGTCGGGAACGACGGGGCTGCCCAAGGCGATCGTCCACGGCCACGGCGGGGTGCTCGCGAACGGCATGGTGAACATGGTCCTGCATGGCGACCTGCACCCGGGCGAGCGCGTCTTCTGGGCCGCCAACACGTCGTGGATGGTGTGGAACGCGCACGTCATGGGGCTGCTGGGGGGCGCCACCCTCGTGCTGTACGACGGCGCCGTGACCGGCGCCGGTGCCGAGCCGGACTGGGGCCACCTGTGGAAGCTGGCGGGACGGCTGGGCATTCACGTCTTCGGCGCCGGCGCTGCGATCCACCACGCCTGCCTGAAGGCCGGCATCGTGCCGCGCGAGATCGCGGACCTGCGGCAGTTGCACACGGTGTCGTCCACTGGCTCTCCGTTGTCACCCGAGGCTTGTGATTGGCTGTACAGCGCCGTCAAACAAGATCTCTGGCTCAACATCGTTTCCGGCGGAACGGACATCGCGGGCGGTTTCCTAGTGGGGCTCCCCTCCCTGCCGGTGTACACAGGCGAGATGCAATGCCGCACCTTGGGCGCCTGCGTGCAGGCGTGGAACGAGGCCGGCCAGCCCGTGCTGGACGAGGTGGGGGAACTGGTGTGCACGAGGCCCTTGCCTTCGATGCCGTTGTACTTCTGGGGAGACGAGGGAAATCGGCGGTACCTGGAGAGCTACTTCGAGACCTTCAAGGACAGCCGGGGCCGCAACGTCTGGCGGCATGGCGACTGGTTGCGACTGGCGCCACGGCCGGAAGCCACGGCAGGCGTGATCTACGGCCGTTCAGACGCCACCATCAACCGCCAAGGCGTGCGCATGGGAACATCCGAGCTGTACCGTGTCGTGCAAGGCATCACCGAAGTGCTGGACAGCCTGGTCGTGGACCTGGAGTACCTCGGGCGCGATTCGTACATGGCGCTGTTCATCCAGTTACGGCCCGGCATCGAGTTGGACGAGCCGCTGGCGCAGCGCATCCGGCAGGCCTTGCGCACGGGTCTGTCGGCACGCCACGTCCCCAACGAAATCGTCCAGGTGAGCGCGATCCCGAAGACCATCACTGGCAAGAAGCTGGAGTTGCCCGTCAAGAAGCTGCTGCTGGGCCACGCGCTCGAGAAGGTCGTGAGCCGCGATGCGCTGGCGGAGCCTGGGAGCATCGACTGGTACGTGGATTTCGCCCAAAGGTACCGCCGTCGCATAGGCTGATGCGGATGTGCATGATGGCTGGACCAGATGAGGGATCCCAAACCATCGGGACTGATCGCAGGAAGACAAAGTTTCCGCTCCGTGCACTTTCTTTGACCCAAGGGGACTCGAAGCAACACCCACAGCTTCAATTGGCAGACCTCTGTGCTGGGGTCATCAATCACTTCTACAAGTGCCAAGTCGGTGGCCTGACCGACGGCCTCACGGGCGCGGTCATGGACCTCAAATGTCTCGATTGGGGCGACAACTTCGTATTGCCGCAGCCCGATGTCACGCCAGAGGCACTTGGCACAGCCGAAACAGATGGATCCAACAGTGTTGAAGCAATGGTTGAGTATCTAGAGCGAAGGAAAGTCCAGAAGCGAGCGGGCTGAGAAAACCGGTGAATTCACGCGAATACTCGCGTTGAATCAGTTAGCGGCTCCCGTGGCCGAGCCGTCGCGGTCCGACAAGGCTCTGACCCTGACACTCGTGGCAGCGCTGACGCTGGTTGACGTGCAGGTGCTGGATCTCCTGACCGTCTCGGGCGGCACGGTCCTCTCGATGGCCGAGCGCGCGCTTCTGTGAAGCCGGGGCCTTTCAGGCCTTTGCGTCAATGTGCCGCTGCACGTCCTATGTGTGCGGCACGTCGGCCTCCGCCGCGCCCTCGGCCTTGGGCAGCAGGCTTACCGACCAGTGGCCGCCTTCTTCCTGCTTTGGGGCCAGCAGGTCGTAGGTCTTCACCATGTTCAGTAGTCCCGAGTGGCCATAGGTCTGGGGCGAGAAGGCTGGGTCGGTGCGCTTGAGGTACTGGCCGAGGACGCCCAGGCCGACCTTGCCTTCGGAGGTGTCGCTGGCCAGCAGCGCCACGGCCTCGACGAGGAAGCGTGGCCGGCGCTTCGGCGCCGGCTTGGGCGGTTCCTGCTTCGGCGGCTCGGCCTTGACCGGCTCCGCCTTCGCAGTGGCCTTCGGCGCGGCCTCGACGACTGCTTCCGCCGGGGCCTCGGGGCGCACCCATTCGAAGAACTGGTCGCTGGCGTTGCGCAGGGCGTCGGGCGTCTTGGGCTCGCCGACGATGCACACGGTGGCACCGCGTTCGCGCAGCTTGCGGCACAGGTAGGCGAAGTCAGAGTCGCTGGTGACCAGGCAGAAGGTGTCGGCCCGGTGGTCGAAGAGCGCTTCCAGCGCGTCCAACGCCAGCGCGATGTCAGCGGTGTTCTTCCCGGCGGCGTACTGGTACCGCAGGCACGGCGTGAAGGCCAAGCGCACCAGGGCATCCTGCCATTTATTGGCCAGCGTGCCTTGGTTGCCGTAGCCGCGGCGCAGCACGACGCGGCCGAACTGGGCCACCATGCGCAGCGCGTGCTCGAGGATATCGGGCGGCACGTTGTCGCAGTCGACCAGGACGGCCACACGTGTCTCTGTTGCGGTTGGGGCAGTGTTCATCCGGGGTTTCGCGTTGCTGGTTGAATTGCTCGCAACAGTAGCTGATTCCGGGCGTCTCCGGCCATGGAGGTATGGCCGGCCGCGCTGTCGTGCTTGCGCATCGAGCCACCCTTGGCGTCTCGCCCCTTGGGGCTTCCATCGTTCCCTCGCTCCGCTCGGCTGACGCCTTCGGCCCGGCTCGTTGATCCGGGCCTGCGCGCTTCGCTTGCGTGGGGTCGGCGTGAAGAGTGGCCATTGCCAGTCCAGCCATCTTTCCTTCCCTCATCACCTTGTCCGCGACCGTAGCCCGCACCGGGGCGCCGTCAAGGCGCGCCAGGCCGTGTCCTCGCCTTCGGCTGCGGGCCGCACCAGCCCTGGCGCTTCTTCCTTGACGGCGCCCCGGCGCGCGCTCCTGTTGGCCGCGGGCGATGAACTCAGGAAAGACGGTGGCAACGAGGCCGACCGGGTTCTTCGTGCCGACCCCACCGGAAGACCCGAAGAGGGCTCCGAATCTAGGAATCCGGTGAGGCTTTTTCAACAGCCAACCTTGTCAGGAGAAAGACCATGCAACTTGCATCCCGTTTCCGTTTCGCCGACCACTCGCCGGTGCTGCGCTCGGAACATCCGTTGTCGGATGACCAGATACGGACCGTCGCGCCGTCCATCTTCGCGCAGGCCCCGCACGGCAGCCGCTCGGAGCGCTACAGCTACATACCCACGGCCAGCGTGCTGCGGGAATTGAGAGGGGAGGGCTTCGAGCCCTTCATGGTGTGCCAGACCCGTGTGCGGCAGGAGGGGCGGCGCGACTTCACCAAGCACATGATCCGGCTGCGCCATGCAAGCCAGATCAATGGTCAGGAGGCCAACGAAATCATCCTGCTCAATTCCCATGACGGGACCAGCAGCTACCAGATGCTGGCGGGCATGTTCCGCTTCGTGTGCAGCAATGGGCTGGTGTGCGGCGATACCGTGGCCGACGTGCGCGTGCCCCACAAGGGCGACGTGGCGGGCTATGTGATCGAAGGCGCCTATGCCGTGCTGGAAGGTTTCGGACAGGCGCAAGCCTCGCGCGAATCCATGCAGACCGTCACGCTGGACGCCGGGGAATCCGAGGTGTTCGCCCGCGCCGCGCTGACCCTCAAGTACGACGACCCGGACAAGCCCGCACCCATCACGGAAGCGCAAATCCTGATGCCGCGCCGCACGGACGACGAGCGCCGCGACCTGTGGAGCGTGTTCAACCGCACGCAGGAAAACCTCATCAAGGGCGGCCTGCGTGCCCGCGCCAGCAACGGACGCCGCCAGAGCACGCGGCCCGTTCAGGGCATCGACCAGAACCTGCGGCTGAACCGCGCCCTGTGGCTGCTGGCCGATGGCATGCGCCAGCTCAAGGCCTGAGCACCACGGAGGGGCGCAGCCCCTCCATTCATTCCCTCTTTTACGTCTTTTCGTTTTTCCAACTTTCCGATTGGACACATCATGAATACCGTTACTTTTCAAGAAACCACCGCCATCGCCGCAGCCGTGGCAGTTGCCACGGGCGGCGCCTCCGCCGTCGCGGCCTCGCAGCAACTGCTGCTCATTCCGCTGTCCAAGCTGCGGCCTTCCAGCCGGAACGTGCGCAAGAGCGGTGGCACCTCGATTCCCGAACTCGCATCGAGCATCGCCCGCGTGGGTTTGCTGCAGAACCTCACCGTGGTGGCCGCCCCCGATGGCGAGCACTACGAGGTGGTGGCCGGGCGGCGGCGCTTGGCCGCGCTCAAGATGTTGGTCAAGTGCCGCAAGCTGGCGAAGGGCCATGAAGTGCATTGCCTGCTGGTGCTGGATGATGCGGCGCGCACCGTGAGCCTGACCGAGAACGTGCAGCGCGAGGCCATGTCGCCCATCGAGGAACTGTTCGCCTGGAAGGACCTTGTGGCCGAGGGCCGTCCGGTGGAGGACATCGCGGCCGACTTCGGCGTGACGCCCATGGTGGTGCAGCGGCGACTGAAGCTCGCCAACATCTCGCCCCGGCTGCTGGCTGACTTCGGGATGCAGGCCGTGACGCTGGAGCAGTTGATGGCGCTGGCCATTACCGACGACCATGCGGCGCAGGAAGCGGCGTTCTACGAATCGCCGCAATGGCAGCGCAGCCCCGAGGCGCTGCGCGATCACCTGACCGGCGACGAGATCGACGCCGGCCGCGATGCGGTGGCGCGCTTCGTGGGGGTGGAAGCCTACGAGCAGGCGGGCGGCGGGGTGCGCCGCGACCTGTTCGCGGATGAGCAGAACGGCATCTTCCTGACCGATGGCGCACTGCTGGAGGCGCTGGCGCGAGACAGGCTTGCAACGACCGTCGAGCAGGTGCGGGCGGAAGGCTGGGCCTGGGTGGATGCCGCGCCGCGCGCCACGTCATCCGACCTGTACCAGTTCCAACGCGCGCGCAGCACGCGGCGCGAACCCTGCAAGGCCGAAGTTAAACGAATCGCCAAGCTCGAAGACCAACAGGCGAAGCTGCAGGCGCGGTTGGACGACGAGAACGACGACATAACCGACGAACAGGCGCAGGCGCTGCAAGAGGAAATGGACGAGCTCTGCAACGAGCTGGATGCCATCGAGCAGAAGCTGGTCGAATACTCGCCCTCCGTGGTGGCGCTGGCCGGGGCCGTGGTGTCGGTCGATCACATGGGCGGCGTGGTCGTGCACCGCGGCTTGATGCGCGAGGAACAGGCCAAGACCTTGCGGGAGCAGGCGCGGCAGGAAGAGGGCGGGGCAGGCATTAACCCAGTCGATAGCGACGGACCGGCCAAGCCCGGCATCTCGGAGAAGCTGGCGAAGCGCCTGAGCGCGCATCGGACCGCCGCCTTGCAGGCCGAGGTGGCGCGGCACCCGCAAGTCGCGTTGGTGGCCTTGGTGCATCGTCTCGCTATGCGTGTGATTGTGGACAGCTACGGCTCGGGCGGTTCGCCGGTCGATATCAGCGCCACGCCGCAGGACGGGTTGGGGCTGCATGCGCCGGACGTGGCGCAGTCGCTTGCAGCCATCGGCATGACGAAGGTTCGACAGGCTTGGGCCGATCGCCTGCCTGACAACCCGGAAGCACTGTTCGCCGAACTGCTGACCTTGCCGCTGCAGGAACTGCTGTCGCTGCTGGCGGTGTGCGTGGCCTCCACGGTCAGCGTGCTGGCTTCGCACGAAGAGGAGGTGCCCGCCGCCGCGCTCGCGCGGGCGGTGAACCTCGATATGCACGACTGGTGGACGCCGACCGCTGCGGGCTATTTCGAGCATGTCTCGAAAGCCAAGGCGCTGGAAGCGGTGCAGGCGTTCGCGCCGGATCAGGTGAACCGGCTGGGCAAGCTCAAGAAGGCCGAGATCGCGAGCGAAGCCGAGCGGTTGGCGGTGGGTACGGGCTGGTTGCCTGTGATGTTCCGGAGGCAGGACGCTGCTGTCGCAGCCGAAGCGGAAACGCGTGTCGTGCCGGAGAGTGAGGTCAGGGCCGAAGCCGTAGGCCGTGGCAGCATCGAGGCGGTGGCCAAAGAGGGCGAGCACGCTACTGCGTGAACATGAGCCCCGGCCTTCGGGCCGGGGCTTTTGAATCGGCGCGACGCGCGCGGCAGGTGTGCCGCGCGCGTTTTGACATCCAGCGGCTGCGCCGCTGAGACCTTCCGGGAGTGCGCCCCGCCGATGGGCGGAGCGGGTTCACGACAGGCTTGGCTGCGCTGGGTTCCGGAATGCAGCGTCGTCCTCGACGCTGGCGGCAGGCCACCGTGAACGACGGAGGCCTTCTTCGACAGGCCGTCCGCCATGCCCTTCCATTTCGCCGATGCCGACTTCCATGCCGCTGCGATGCGGCGGTGCGTTCTTTCTGGTCTTCGCGAGGCGGCTACTTTGGCGTTCGGGTGCGGGCGGGTCCATGCCGGAATGCTGTTGCTTCGAGCGGGTACCAGGCTCATGCGTCCTTTGCGAGAACAGGTCCACGCCCACGGCCTTGTATTTGCCGTGAATCCTGGCGCGGGCACGGCGGCGCTGCTCTTCGTTTCGTTTCGCCTCGGGCTTCCTCGCCGCAACCGTGCGGCCCGACAAATTTCCCCTCTGCTGCGCAGATTCCTCGCGAGGCAAATTTCTCGTGCCTTCCGGTCCTTCGCTGCGCTGCGGCCCCTGCTTCGCCTGGGGTGCGGCGCGCCCGGCCCCGCGCCGTCCGGATCACGCCAAGGCCGCGATCGGCGCGGACCTGGATCAACCTCGAAAGGACTTCATCATGAGCACCATTGGTAACTTCACCGCTTCGGGCAACGGCTACACCGGCACGGTTCGCACCCTGACCTTGAATGTCAAGGTCAAGATCGCCGCCAGCGACAAGACGAGTGAAAACGCCCCTGACTTCCGCGTCATCGCCGGCAACGGCCTGGAGATCGGCGCGGCGTGGAAGAAGGTCAGCAAGGCGGATCGGCCCTACCTGTCGGTGACGCTGGATGACCCGTCGTTCCCGGCGACCATCTATGCCCGCCTGGTCGAAGGCGAGGACGGCGCGCACAACCTGATCTGGTCGCGCAGCAAGGGCGACTGAGCGTCGCCCTCGGCGCCCCGCTTCGGCGGGGCGCTTTCTCTGCCGAACGCACCGATGGCCCGCGAAGGTTCGCGGGCGTCGTCGTGTTGGCGTTCGTGTTCGCGGCTCGTCTTTTTTGTGCATGTGCGGATATACCCAAAAGCGCAACTCCGCATTTGCGCTTTGTCGAAGAGCCGATTCCGTGCTTGTGCTGACCTGCGGTTTTACGTCGATGTGTGGAGTCGGAATGACGGTTCCTCGGATTTCAGCTGATGCGCTTCCATGGTTTCACGATTCCGTGCGTCTCCAGCGATGCCGGACCGCGCTCTCGTGCTGCGCATCGAGCCGCCCATGGCGTCTCGCCCCGTTCGGGCTTCCATCGCTGACGCCTTCGCACCTGCGGTGCTGCGCGCTGCGCTTGCGATGCGGATGCCGTGGTTGGGGGACTGTCTTGCTGTTCCCTTCATCGTTGCACGCCGTTCTCGCCGTCAAGGTCGGCGCGTGCCTTGCGCGCTGGCGTCCTGGCGGCCGTCTTCGAACCCTGACGGCTGCGCTGCGCCGTGCTGCGTCCGGTCTCGGGCAATTCCGCCCGGATTCCTTCCAAGGAGAAAGACCATGACGAAGCTCATCACCGACGAACAAAGTGCGCAGCTGCTGGCCAACGGCCGGCGATCCATCGAAAACGACGGATTCGATCCATATCCCGTGGTCAAGCTGTTCACGCCCAATGCAGGTGCGACCTGGCTCCTGACCGAAATCGATCCGGATGACCAGGACCGCGCCTTCGGCCTGTGCGATCTGGGGCAAGGATTTCCCGAGTTGGGCTACGTGAGCCTTCAAGAGTTGGAGAGCTTGCGAGGGCGCTGGGGTCTGCCCATCGAGCGCGACTTGTACTTCCAGGGTGACAAGCCCATCAGCGCCTATGCACGCGAAGCCCGGCTGGCGGGGCGCATCGTGGCATAGGCGCCGCGGGCATCAGTCGCCGGCTTGTCCGGCGGGCGGCTGGTGCCATTCCTTCGGAAGCCTGGCCTCCGTCTCCAGCAGCAGTTCGCCCGCGCTGCGGTCGAGTGCCCGGGCTATTTTGAGCACGAGGACCAGCGTGGGCATGTGTTCGCCGCGCTCGATCTTGCCCATGTGCGAACGCTCGATGCCGGCCAGGTGCGCCAGCGTTTCCTGGGCAACACCATCCGCGGTACGCAGTGCGCGCACCACGGCACCGAACGCCAGCGCGGGCGCGACCTCGAAGGTCGTCGCGCCGGCCGGCCGTCCACGCTGGATGGTTCGCTTCTGCATGGACAGAAGCGTCCCGGTTCAGCACAATTTAAACCACGTTATCTTTAACTCAATCCGGCGTCTAATTAATGCCTCTTGGAAGTACTTACCTGCGTCCTTTCCCCCCTTCACGGCAGTAGCTTCAACCCCTCTTGCGGAGGAACCATGACCCTCCTCACCGAACAACAGCGCACCCAGTTGCTGGCCAACGGCGCGGCCCGCGCCACTGGCCAGGCCATCGATCCCTATCCCATCGTCAAGCTGTACACGCTGGACGCGCCCGCCTGCTGGCTACTGACCGAGCTCGATGCCGATGGCGATCGCGCCTACGGGCTTACCGATGCCGGCACCGGCTTCCCCGAGTTGGGCCGAGTGAGCCTGTCGGCGCTCGAGAGCATGCGCGGCCCCAAGGGCCTGCGCATCGTGGCCGATCCGCATTTCAACGCGCGTCAGCCGCTGTCAGCCTATGTGGCAGACGCACAGCGCGACGGGTCGATCAACGACTGAGCTTCATGACGGTTGGGTCGCGCGGCAGCGTCGCCGCGTGCGCGACAGCGCACCGCCGCAAAAGCCAGCCATGCCAGCCATACCTGTGGCAGCGTACTCCCAGGCAAGAAAAACGGAGTTTCGCCATGACTGGCCGCAATATTGAAGATCAGCCGAACGCACCCTGGGGCGTGTCGGCCGCCTATCTGTACACGCTGAGCCTCGATGGTCCCGCACTCGCTTGGGAGTATCTGCGCCGCCATCCGCAGTACCAGAGGGACTGGGCACGGCGCGGTGCATCGTTCGAGCGATGGGGGTTGCGACGGCGCTGAAGATCCAACTCTCGACGCGCGTGAGGCGCATCCGCTCTGGATCACGGCGACTGATGATTTGCTGCACGTGCGCGCATTGACTGCGCGCAGCGCATCTGACCAGCAGTCCTTCGACCTGTGGCGTGTGCCTGGACGCAAGCGCCTGGCGCTGGGCGGCGCAGGCCTGACGCTGCTGGCTGAGGTGTCCGCGCAGCATTTGCATGCGTCACTGGCTGGTGACCTCGCCGACGGGACGGCCTACGCCGTCACCGTTCCGCTCGGCCCTGCCCTGCGTGGGCAACTCGACACATTCACCGTGCAGGCACAGGCCCTGCAGGGCCTTTCACCCGCGGCAGGGGGCGTGCGGGCTGCTAGCCGTGCCGAACTGCTGCATCTTCGCGCCCTGCAGGCGCTCGACGGCACGCAGGCCGGCGCGTCGCATCGCGACATCGCTCAGGCCCTGTTCGGCCTCGAAGCCGTGGCGTTGCGCTGGCAAGCCGATGGTGAACTGCGAGCGCAGGTCCGGCACCTGCTGCGGCGCGCCGAGGCGTACATGAGGGGCGGCTATCTGGTCCTGGCGGGGGCCAGGCGCACCGTAGCACAGTCCCCCGGAGACGAACCGATGCGCTGAATCTCTCCCTGCGCAGGAAGGCCCTTACTCCCGAGACTGCCTCCATCGGGCTGCAAATGGTTTGCGGCTCACCGACAGTGATGGAGGCCGTCATGGCGAGTGCCAGTTCCCTGTATCCCACCCGCGCCCCTGCGCCATCGCTAAAGGCGCAAGCGGTACCCGCCGCGCCAGCTAACCCCGAGTTCCTGACCACCGAGGAGGCCGGCGCCTTCCTGCGGCTGTCGCCGCGCACGCTGGAGAAACAGCGCGTGTTGGGCGGTGGCCCGCGCTTCCGCAAGTTCGGCGCGCGTGTGGTCTACGCGGTCGAGGACCTGCGCACCTGGGCCAACAGCCGCGCCTACGGAATGACCTCCGATCCCGGCTACGTGCAGCGCGACTCGGTCCGCTGATCGATGCAGGGCAGGGGCCGGTCTCTATGTCGAAGCGCCCGAGTGAACGCGAACAGCTGTCACTGTTCCGCGCATTGCCGGGCGGCGGCATGGCGCTGCGCGACGCGCAGGACCTGATGGCCTACCCGTTCTTCTCGCTGGCCAAGTCGCCGCGCACCGTGCCGATCCGCTTCGAGGCCGGCGGCGTGTCGCTCACCGTGGAGGGTGTCCCGGAACACGGCATCGCCACCATCTGGGATGCCGACGTGCTGATCTGGGCCGCGAGCCAGATCGTCCAGGCCAAGAAGGAGGGCATCGCGCCTTCGCGCCTGATGGTGGCCACGCCCTACGAAATCCTGCGCTTCGCGCAGCGCGGCACCGGCCGCAGCGACTACCTGGCGCTGCGCGCCGCGTTGGACCGGCTGCAGTCCACCACCGTCTCGACGACCTTGCGCCAGCGGGAGCGCCCCAACGGAGCCAGGCGCACGCACCGCTTTTCCTGGATCAACGAGTGGAAGGAGTACATCCGGCTCGATGGCCGCTCCGACGGCATCGAGCTGATCCTGGCCGACTGGTTCTTCTCGGGGGTGATGGACGAGGCCCTGGTGCTCACTCTGGACCCCACGTACTTCCGGCTTTCCGGAGGCATCGAGCGCTGGCTGTACCGGCTCGTGCGCAAGCATGGCGGCCGGCAGCCCGGTGGCTGGCGATTCGATATGCGCCATTTGTATCTGAAGTCCGGCGCGTTGCAGCGCTACCGCGACTTCGCCGCGCATGTGCGCGGCCTGGCTCTGCGCCAGGCGCTGCCGGGCTATCGCCTCTTCATCGAGCGCAGCGGCGGCAGCGAATGGCTGGCGTTCCGCCATTGCCCGGACGTCGTCGTGAGGGGCGACTTGTCCACAGCTTCTGTTGAAGAACCTGTGGATCGTGTGTGGACGGACTCGGTGGATCACCGGCGCGCGACTCGGGGTATCACCGGCGCTTCTATCGGTAGATCACCGGCGCGAAACACCCCGCGAGCCGCGCCCAGCAACGGTTTCGGGGCTCCCTAAACATCTAAAGGGATACATAAATGGAAGTCACGCGCGCGCGAGTGGAGGATGCCCAAAAAATGGGCAATGGTTCAGCGACTGCAAATCAGGCAGATCCAATACCCGAGAACTGCCTCCCGGCAAGAGAAGACAGCCGCCCCGGCAAGGTGATCGCGCTGCTGAACCAGAAAGGCGGCGCAGGCAAGACAACGCTCGCCACGCACCTGGCTGGCGAGCTGGCCTTGCAGGGAAGCCGCGTCACGCTGCTCGATGCCGACCCGCAGGGGTCGGCCCTCGACTGGGCGCAACGACGGCTTCAGAACAGGCAGGGGCGGCTGTACAGCGTCTTCGGGCTGGCGAGGGACTCGCTGCACCAAGAGGCGCCGCAGATCGCTTTGCAGACGGATTTCGTGGTGATCGACGGGCCACCGCGCGTCGCGGCCCTTGCGCGTTCCGCGCTGCTGGCCGCCGACCTCGTGCTGATCCCGGTGCAGCCGAGCGCCTACGACGTGTGGGCCAGCCACGAGATGGTGCAGCTCATTGCAGAGGCCCGGGTGTTCCGGCCTGCGCTGCGCGCCGCCTTTGTCATCAACCGGCGCGTGGTCGGCACGGTGATCGGCCGCGAGGCACGCGCCGCGCTCGCCGATCAGCCGTTCGCCGCGCTGACGGCGGAAGTCTCGCAGCGCATCGTGTTCGCCGACAGCGTCGCCGCGGGGCGCCTGGCCTGCGAAGTGGCGCCGCAGTGCGCGGCCGCGCGCGAGATCGCGGCGCTCGCGCAGGCGGTGCGGGAGATGCTGCGATGACCAAGCCCCTGCCATCCGCGAAGCCGCGCCGGGCGTCCATTGGCCGCAGGCCCGGTGCCGATCCGGCATCGGCCTGGGTGCGGCAGGCGGAAACGCTCGAGCTGCCAGCCAAGGCCTCCATCTACACCGCGCGGCTCACCATCGACGTGACGCCGGCGCTGCGCGGACGTATCAAGGTGGTGGCATTCCGGCGCGACCTCACGGCGGCGGACATGCTGCGCGAATTGCTGGAGCGTGAGTACCCGGAGGACGCGGCATGACGGCGCCGGCTTCGCATCCGACGCCAACCGTCTCGCAGGCTTCTCTGCAGGCGGTGGCGCCGCATTGGCCCACCGGGATGCGGGTTTCGCTCGCTTTCGTCGAGCATCGGGTGAACGTCTGGTTGCGGTTTGGTCAGCCAACCGCGGAGATCGTGCTGGATCGTTGGCGGCGCGTGGCGATGTTCACGCCACGCAAAGTCTGCTGCCGCGTGAAGTGGATCGGGAATGACTACGGCACGGCGCTCTGGCAGCTCATGGTGCTGCAGGCGCCGACACTATTTGACGACGCTCAGCGCGTTGCCGGCGTGGCACCCGGCGCGCGCATACTGCTGCGCGCCGATGGCGAGCTGCAGGTCAAGGCGGTGCTCGCGGTGATTGACGCCGTCGAGGCGCTGGGCATCGACCCGTGCGCCGCCGCCACCACATACTGGCGCACTGTCGGCAACCGGCTGGCCGCACGGCAGTCGTTGCCCGTCTACACGGCCGAGCGACATGCGGCGCATCTCGCGCGCGAGGCGCTGCAATGATGCACCGCATGGTTTTCGCCTGCATGGGCATCAGCCTTGCGGCACTGTGCGTGCCGGCCATGGTGCAGGTTCCGGTGCGCCTGGTCTACAACCCAAGCGACAGCGTGGCGCGTGGCTGGTATCGCATCGAGCCGTCTGAGTCGCCGCACGTTGGCAGCATCGTGCTGGTACGGCTTCCGGCTGATGCGGCTGCTCTCGCGGCGCAGCGGGGCTACCTGCCGGAGGGCGTTCCCTTGCTCAAGCGGATCGGTGCCGTGGCGCCGCAATCGATATGTGTGCGAGGAAGCGTCGTGCGCATCGACGGCGCAGCCGTGGCGGCGGTGCTGGCGCAGGACGGCACGCATCGCCCCATGCCAACTTGGACGCAGTGCAGGACGCTCGCGGAGGGCGAACTGTTCTTGCTCAGCAATGCCCATCCTGCGTCGTTTGACAGTCGCTACTTCGGTCCTGTCCATGCGTCTGAGGTGATCGGCAGCGCGCACGCACTGTGCACTTGGAACACGCGGTGAGTGTTCTTCCGTCTCGCCTCCAGGCGGAGATCGCATTGCGTTGGTGGGTGCACGGCCCCTGCACTGAACATGCGCCACAGCCGTGCCTGGCCCTGCGTAGCCCGTGCTTCCGAACGGCCGCCGCGCTGGCGCTCGGGCTGCATTCTGCCGTACAGACATCCTGCCGCCAGCGTGCAGCGCCAGCTGCACCGCCGCTGCCCTTCGGGCAGCGTTGCGCACCTCGTGCGCGGCTGGCGGTGGGTTGGAGCCGGGAGCGGATGCGGGAGGCGGAGACGGAGGGCAAGATAAAAGGGGCGGCACGCCTTCGCCTGCCGATCCAGTTTGCACGTGGGTTTGGCGCGGCACGGCACCTTGCAGTGCCTGTGCCGCGCATGCATGCAACGCGGTTCGCCGCCAAGCATGCCTGCGTGCCGTCTGCGTTGCTTTGTGTTGTGTTGCGCTGGAGCTTGCGCCATGGCCTCGCGTAAAGATACGCAGGATGGCGAGCGTTTCCGCGTCAGGCCGGCGGCGCCGAGGTCGCGCGCCGGGCCACGTTCGCAGCGCTTCGTCTCGCATGTCCTGAAGGCGGCCTCGAAGGCCGGCGCCAATGCTTCAGGTGTACGTATTGGGCGGCCAGCATCCATCTTCGGCCGCGGCCGCGTGGCTGCCGGCATGGCTGGCCACCGGCTCCCGGCGAACGCCCGGCGCGTGGTCATCAAGTCCCGCTTCGTGGTCCTCAAGAAAGCGGGCGCCAGTTCAGTCGCCGCGCACTTGCGTTACATCGAGCGCGACGGTGTCACGCGCGATGGGCAGCGCGGCCAAGCCTACGGTGCGGCCACGGACGAGGCGAATCTCAAGGCCTTCGAGGAACGAGGCCGAGGCGACAGGCACCAGTTCCGTCTCATCGTTTCAGTCGAAGACGCCGAGCAGCTGGAAGACCTGCGCGGCTACACGCGCGAGCTGATGCGGCGCATGGAGGTGGATCTGGAGACGCGGCTGGACTGGGTCGCGGTCGATCATTGGGACACGGACAACCCGCATACCCACGTCGTGTTGCGCGGCAAGGTCGGCGAGGGGAGGGCGAGCCGGGACCTGGTCATCGCCCCGGACTACATGGCCCACGGCATGCGGTTGCGTGCCAGCGAGATCGCGACCGAGTGGCTCGGGCCCCGTACCGAGCTGGAGATCCGGCAAGGGCTGCAGCGAGAGGTAGAGCAGGAGCGGCTGACTAGCCTCGACCGGACGCTGTTGCGGCAAGCGGCGGCCGATGTGGTGGACCTGACCCAGGCGCCAGAGAAGACCGCGAACCTGCGGCAGCGCCAGACCCTGCTGCGTGCCCGGCTGCAGCGGCTCGAAGCCATGGGGCTGGCCGAGCGGCTCGACGCGAACCACTGGCGGTTGGCGCCGGGCGTGGAGCGATCGCTGTCAGCGATGGGCGCGCGCGGAGACATCCTGCGCGCGATGCACCGGGCAATGAAGGGCGACAAGCGCGAGCTGGTGATTGAGGCGAGCCCGACAATGTCCATCGTCGGGCGCATCACAGGCAAGGGCTTGGCCGACGAACTGCACGGGCGAGGCTATCTGGTGGTCGATGGCGTCGACGGACGGGCGCACTACCTGAAGCTGCCGGTCGGCGCCGACTTGTCGGCGCTTCCGATGGGCGGGATTGTGGAGGCGAGCCCGCCGGCGCAGGAGCGGGCGGTGGACCGCAACATCGCGGCGGTCTCGAGAGATGGCGTCTACAGGACCGCCGAGCATTTGGCCCATCTCGAGCTGGCCAACGATCCGGATCCTCGATCTGCCGTAGATGTCCACGTGCGCCGACTTGAGGCGTTGCGCCGTGCGGGCGTCGTGGAGCGTGTGGCCGATGGCGTCTGGAAGGTGCCGTCGGATCTGACGGTGAAAGCGCGACAACACGATGCGCAGAAAGCTGCAGGACCGACCATCGAGTTGCACTCCCACCTGCGCATCGATCAGCAGGTACGCGCCATCGGCGCCACCTGGCTGGACAGGCAATTGATCGATGGGGGCCGCGGCTTGGTAGCGCAAGGCTTCGGTACCCAGGTACGCGATGCAATGCGCAGCCGCGCGGAGTTCCTGATCGAACAGGGCCTGGCCGAACGTCGAGGTCGGCGTTTCGCGCTCGCACGTGACCTGCTGTCGACCTTGCGGGATCGGGAATTGGCGGTAGCTGCCAAATCCTTGCAGGATCAGACCGGCCGGAGCTACCGGAGACTGAAGGACGGCGAGCGGGCCAGCGGCACCTATCGCCGAAGTATTCAGCTTGCCAGTGGTCGCTTCGCCATGCTCGATGACGGGGTGGGTTTCGCCCTGCTGCCTTGGCGACCTGTGATTGAACAGCACCTGGGTCAACAGGTCTCCGCCGTCAGCCGTGGCCAATCGGTGACTTGGCAGTTGGGGCGGCAGCGGGGCATCTCCGTATGACGACCGCCCGGCGTGCATTGCCGATTCGGGCTACCGAGCCGAGGTGATCTCGGCCAACATCGGTTGGACCAAGCGTTGTCGGACCGTATTTCATGAATGCAGAGCCGCCGCCTCGCGGCCTAGCCGCCTCACGAAGCTGTCCGCTCCGTCCTTGTCCGTCGCAGCGATGCGGCGATTGCTCAACCCCAAATCCGACCGAAAAGCTATGACTATGACTATGACCGAGACCGATCTGGAAGCCCTCAATTTCCCCGACGCACCGAAAATGGTGTCAGCCGAGTTCCCTGGCCCGAAGTCGGCTGATGCGCTGGCCCAGTCGGCACGTACCGAATCCATGGCGCGCGGTGCCGGTCGAGCACCCGTGGTGATCGATCGCGCTTTCGGCGTGACTTTCAAGGACCCCGACGGCAATACGTTCATCGACCTGTCGGCTGGCGTTGGTGTAAGCAGTGTGGGACGTTGCCATCCCAAGGTGGTCGCAGCGATGCGCGAGCAATCCGAAGTGCTGATGCATGCCATGGAGGTGAATAGCACGAAGCGCACGGAGTTGGCGACCAAGATCTCTGAGATCATGCCGGAAGGACTGCGAGGCGATTGCATCACGTTCTTCACGCAGGGCGGCAGCGACGCGCTCGAAGCAGCAGTGAAGTTTGCCAAGCGCGTCACGGGACGGCACCAGATCATCGCTTTCCATGGGGGCTATCACGGTGTGTGGAACGCCTCCGTGGCGCTGACTACAGGTACAGCCTATCGCAAGGGCTACGCTCCCTTCATGGGCGGCGTAATTCACGCGCCCTATCCTTATGCTTATCGGTTTCCATTCGACACCAATCAAAAAAGTGCCGAACAGATCGCAGGTGAGTACGTCGACTATCTTCTGAATACGCCATACACGGCCGCCGACGATGTTGCAGCTGTGATTGTCGAACCTGTGCAGGGCGAAGGCGGATACGTGCCGCCCGCGCCGGAGTTCCTGCAAATATTGCGCAAGGCCTGTGATCGCAGTGGCGCGCTGCTAATTGTTGACGAGGTGCAAGCCGGCGCAGGTCGGACCGGCAAGATGTGGGCGGTGGAGCACTCTGGCGTGAAGCCGGACATGCTCACCTTCGGCAAGGGCATCGGGGGCGATGTCCCTATGGCAGGACTCGTGATGCGCTCAGACCTAGCGGCAAAGATTCCGGACGGATCAGTACCGAATACCTTCGCAGCCAATTCGGTCTCCGCCGCCGTTGCGCTCACCAACATCAGTCTGTTGCAGGATCCTTCGCTGGGTCTGCTGGATCGCGCTCGCTCGCTTGGTCACGAGGCAAAGGAGTACATCCAAGGCCTCAACAGTCCGTTCATCGGTGAAGTCCGCGGCTTGGGGCTCATGATCGGTATCGAGTTGGTGCAGGATCGGGCGACCAAGGAGCCCCTGAGCCACGAGAAGATTGGCGAGCTGATGGGCTATGTTCTGAGCCACGGCGTGATGATGGTGCCATGCGGGCGCTATGGCAATGTGATGCGCGTGATGCCGTCGCTCACGATTCCGCGATCGCTGTTGTTCAAGGCGCTTGACATCTTTGGACGGGGCTTGTCCACGCTTTGACGGGGCCGCAACGCGACGAGCCGATATGCGCCACCTTGCCAGCGGCAAGGGAGACGCTGCGTGGCTGCGAAAAGGTCATGGTGCCGCACGCGGATGATCGAGGCCTTCGTTGCTGGGGTATCTGCACACCGCGCACCAAGATTCTTTCCCGATCGGCCTAGCCTGCGCGCAGAAGAGCCAGCTTGTTTTCGGACTATGGGTTTCATGTAGCGCGGCCCGGGAGTGCGGTGAGGTGGGACGCAGCTTGTCCATCGCCAAGCTGCCGCGAACTGGTTGTGAGCTTTGCGTTGCCGGACGCCACGATCAGGTGCTCCGCTGTGTGCCCAACGGGGGGGCGCCGTGGTCGCTGACGCGATCGTGCATCGATGACGGCGGATGAAACAATCTCGCAAGTCAAAAAATCCCCTGCGTGATGGCGCTCGGCGAAGTGGCTTCAAACCACTATGAATGAGACCTCTATCACTATTGCCTTGCGGCGAGTGGCACAGGAGCAGAAGTCGTGAAGAAAAATTGGCAGGAGATCTGCCTGACACTCGAGATTGCTCGCAAGGAGGATCTGCGGGGATTCAAACGGGAGCTGCAGAAAGCATTTGCTGCAGGCATGGTCGAAGCCCTGGGCACCAGCCCGGACGAGCCCATCCCCTCGGATGAGGACATGGAGAAATCGTTTGGCGCGACGGGTGCCGTCACCTGTCACATCTTGATGAATGGAGCCCGGGTCGGTGGTGTAGTACTGAGAATTGACGACGCCACCCAGTACAACTCGCTGGACCTCTTTTTTGTGTCGACCGGCACTCACGGCCGTGGCGTCGGACTCCAGGCCTGGAAGGTCATCGAGGCTCGTTATCCTGAGACGAAAGTCTGGGAAACGCACACGCCGTATTTTGAGAAACGCAATATCCACTTCTACGTGAACAAATGCGGATTCAAAATCGTAGAGTTTTACAACCGGCGCCATCCCGATCCCGAGCATCCCCAGCCTGCAGGTCTCCCCGGGAGGTGGGACATGTTCAGGTTTGAGAAGCTCATGGTTTAGGGGGCGCTTGTTCGGTAAATCGCGTCGTAACCAGCACGCCGAACTGCGCTTGGATCAGCACGATGGCCTTGCAGCTCGATCTCGCTTGGCCAGGCAAACCGTTTTTCCGCGCTGGCCGGGGTTTCGCTTCCGGAGCCGGTCGGCAGATGCGCCAACATACGTCGGCGTTTGGGTTTTTTGGGATCCCACAAGCGATCGTGCCTGAGGTGGGTTCCTTTAGGAGGCTCAGTACTTCGCGGAACATCGCGACCCTCTGCGCCTGACGCTGGCCGCACACGTACGACTGTCAGGCAGCGGATGCCCCGGGCTGGCGGCGATGCGGCAGCAGTTCGCCGACAAGCGACACCTTGTGTGTGGCAGGCACAAGCAGGACGTCCTTCAAGTACGCGTACGGATCGAGCTGATTGAGCTTGGGCGACTTGTCGACCGGATCAAGTTCATCGCTGCGGCCGCCGTGCCGATCCGCGCACGGTGAACCCGCGAACAGCCAGTTGCCTCGGGTGCCTCTGCCCACGCTGATTGGACAGATCTGATCCTCCACCCAGTTGTTTCCATACGTGCAATGCATCGGCAACGGGCCTTGCCTTGTGCAATCTCTCTGACGAGCTGCGGAGGATCGGACGGACTGCACGCCAAGGCGCTCCGCATTGGACAAGCATTCAACAGGTCAACGGCGTTTGATCGGCACCGCCTTTGCGTTGGCCGCGAAGCTGTCCTTCGCCTAAAGGGGTTTCCCCTCTATGAAGCTCTGATCGATCTGTGCAAAATTTCGTCTATGTGAGAATTTGGCATAGAAAAAAGCAGCCGTCCTTCAAGGAGTGCCAGCCGGTGAATCAAAGCATCCATCGCTTTCAAGACATACATGCCCACGCGGTCTCGGTGCAGGAGTGGAACCAGACCTACAGCCAGATCACTGCGGGGTCGCTCGAGAGTTCACTCATGCAACTCACGAGTGCAAGATGCCATGTCTTTCGGGAGCAAATCAACCAGCGGGTGGTGCAGCACGGGGAGGCGCCGAAGGGCAGGGTGTGTTTCGCGGTGCCACTTGCGATCCCGGGGGCGATCCGGATGCAGGGACGCGAGGCGGACTACAGCAGCATCTTTTTTCTTCGTGGCGGAGAGGAGTTCATGTTCCACATGCCAACAGGCATGGACATGCTGGCGATTACCTTCGAGCGCGAATTCTTCGAAGCCGCGTTGGGCGACACCGCTTCGGCTAGCGAGATCCAGACCTTGCTTCGGCAACCAGTAATCAAGGTGCCGCCGCCGCGTCTTGCAGAGTGTCGCCAGCGTTTGCTCACGATGTTCTCCGAAGCGCTTGTCAACGAGGAGCTTGGCAATACGCAGGCGCGCGAGCGCGAGCTGGAACAGGCCATGCTGGATGAACTTCTGGTGCTGATGACCGACCCGGCCTGCGACAGGCGGCAGCGCAGCGGCAGCTCCACGCACAGTTTCATCGTTGAGAAGTGCCACAGATTGGCGATGTCGGAGACGATCAACGTGCCCAGCGTGATCGAGTTGTGCCAACGCCTTCATGTGAGCCGGCGCACTGTCCAAAACAGCTTTCGCTTGGTCGCTGAGACTACGCCTTTGAACTACCTGCGCTCCGTGCGCCTGAACGGAGTACGTCGGACTCTCATGTCGACTCCGGCCTCCGAGCTTTCCATTGGCGACGCGGCCTCCCGATGGGGCTTCTTCCACCTGAGCCATTTCGCAGCGGAATACCAGGAACTGTTCGGTGTCCTGCCGTCCCAGACCAAGCGGGCGGAAGAGGCCCGGGCATACGCTGCCTGAAGCAGCGCGTCGAATCGTCGCGCTGGTGGCAGAAAGCACCTCCGGTGCCCACAGGATCGTGGAGTTCATTGGCGTCGCCGATGGCATCGCTCGCCAGAAGAGCAGTCTGCACGCCAGCCCATCATGTGCAGCACTCCCCGCCGCATACGTTCCCGGCCCTTTCTGGGCACGACGCGGCGTGGTGCACCGTTTAAAAGCTTGCCACCACCATCAGCTTGAGATAGGGATTGGCCTTGGCGCTGCCGCTTTGATTGCCCCCGTTGCCCTCGTATTTGCGAGGCTTGTAGATCCCAATGATCGGCGAGAAAGTCAGGTTCTTGGTGATGGCCCAATCCAGGTAAAGAGCCAATTCGCGCGCGTCCAGGTTTAGCGTCGAGCGGTCGGCGAGCGTCCTGAAGTCGAAGAACATCAGCGTCGCTGCCAGATTCTCAAGCGGCCGAACGGTGAGTGCGACATCGTGGATGCGGGTGTTGAAGTTGTACGAGAACGCATAGTTCGACGCGACCTCGCCCTGGTACCGCCCGCGGAAGCCACCCTGAAACAGGGAGTCGAATTCTTTCGAATACCGGGTGTAGCGGTAGCTCAGCGAAGGCTGCCATGCCACGTCGGAAAACGTATAGCCCGCCTCGGCGTACCATGCGTTGTCGTTGCGAGAGCGCTTCTTTTGGTAGGCGTACTCGAATGCGAAGTCTGCATCCGGAATTCCGGCGTTGCCGTCCGCGCGAATGCTATAGATCTTCATGCCCTTGCGCTCCAGACGCGTCGGTGAAATGGCGTATCGCTCATCGACGTCCAGGCCGCGGATGAAGGTGAATCCGACGGTGCCTTCGGGGGCGGTGTAGTCGAGCGTCCCGACCGCGATCTCCGTGTTGGCCTGCAGGCGCGTGTTCGACTTGAGCCACATCGCGCTTCCGTGCAGTCCCTCAGTGCCGCCCAGACGCAGGACAGCCGTCCTGGCGAACGCCAGGCGCTGGCCGAAGTAGTAGGCGCCGCCGCGGTCATAGCGGCCATCTGCCAGGCCTTTGCCGGGATTCACGCCGTCGTCGTTGACCAGGAAGCCGGAGCCGGCTTTCACAATCTGGCGGCCCGCGGAAAAGTCGATTCCGTCCTTGCCCAATGCGGGAAACAAGTCACCCGACTTCCATCCCACGTACGCGTCCTCGAACCGTGTGCGGTGTTCCCGGCCCGTAGTAATGCCGCCGGGGTCCCCGTCTCCCCATGTAGCCGTGCTGATCGCACTCAGTGCGCCGTAGAGCGTCCCGCTGCCGATCCGGTCAGTGGAGCCGTTCAGGCCGTACTTGGCGAAGCCCTCTTGCCATCGGAAACCGCCGGGTCGACCCACATAGTTGCGCCGGGTGCCGAACATGCCGTAGCCCGCTTTGAGCTCTGCGTTCAGAGTCGTTTCGCTTTCGGCGTAGAGTTCATAGCCATGGGCCGCAGGCGTGAGCACGCAAAGGGCGGTGAGTGAAATGAAGGGTAGGCTGCGGATCGAACGCATGGTGTCTCCTGTGTTGTGTCGTGAGAGACTTGTGATGGGCGCCCATGCGGCGGCAGAGCGTGCGCGTTGTCGTCGTTCGACGACGACCGCGCCATGGAGACAGGGAGTCGACCACAAGCGGGGCGAGTGTCCTGTTGCCCGTGGGTGGGGTGGTAGCCCAAATCAGCAATCGCGAGGAATTCAAGAAGATGGCGACCAGGGCTCATAGAGCTTGGGCATGCGGCGCGGCCTGACCTTGCTCGCGAAAATTCGCCGACCGATCACGCACGACGTGATGCACAGCGCAAGGCCGAGAAGCGACAGCATCATCACGACGCTGTCGCGCACCAACGGCCGGTTGCGCAATGCCTCGAAGTCCAGGCTGTGCATGCCCTGGTACAGCACACGCTGCCAGCGGCCCGAGGGGGCGATACGCAGCAGCACCCTGGCCGACAGCGGATCCGCATACAGGTCGATCCCGTCCGCCCATCGGGCTCGCCACACCGGCAGCGGACGCGTATCCCGTACGTCGGAGGACGCGGCGTTCTGCGCGTAGTAGGCGCTGTCGTAGGCGTCGATCCGCCGCAACTCGGCCGGAACATGCCCGGCGCCCCGGATGCCTCCCAGCGCCCGCGCGATCTCTTCCTCAGGAAACCTGGCGTGCAACACCGGAGCCGGCGCGGCGGCATCGGTGCGCATTACGCTTTGGCCCACGCGGGTATGGACGCGATACCAGGTGTGCCCTGCAAACTGCACACGCTCAAGTTCCAGGGCGTCGGCGTTCGGCGAGCTTCGGGCATGCGCGGCAAGTGCGTCGCGCGGTTGAAGCTGTGCGACCGATGGCGCACCGAACCAACGCGCTTGCTCGGAAGGCTGGGCACTGCGCGGACCGAAAACGCCGTACGGGTTCATCGACATCAAGCCCGAGAACATCCACGTCAGCGTGAAGACTGCGGCCACAAGGCCCGCGATGTGATGCCATCGCATCCAGAACTTGCGATAGGGAATCCAGCGGGTGCGATTCAGGAAGATCTGCCAGATGCCCAGCGCAAGCCCGGTGGCCGCAAGCACCACGCCCGGAATCGACAGCCAGACCACGACCTGGTTCCATGCCTGCGGAAACTGGCGCAACACTGTCGGGTAGATCCAGTGCGGCACCGCGCCGATCCAGTTCCAGAAACGCTCGGCCCGGCGCGTGTCTCGAACCACTTCGGCGCTGCCGCGTGACACATATAACTCAAGGCCGTCGTCGCCGGCCAGCCTGACCTTCACCAGCGGACGATAAGGATCGAGTCCCTGCGGCACCGTCCATTGGTCGCGCTCCAGTTCCTCGGTGTCTACAGCCTTGCGGCCGCTGAAGGCCTGGGCGGCCAGCGCGGCCTGTTGCGCAGTCAGCGGCGCGACCGGTGCGCCGCTTTCCGCGTCGAAGGTCCGCCAGACGGGGGCGCGGCCCTCGGCCTCGCCGGCCAGGATGCGCCAGACAGGCACGTCGGCGTGCATGCCCAGCCTTGCAGCGCCCAAGCCGATGCCGGCGCGCTGCGCGATCGCTTCCGCCGTCAAGCAGCAGCCCGGCCCTACCCGCAGCGGCGCGAGCCCTTCGAGCCGATCCACCTGCGACAGGTTGGGAAACGGCACATAGTGCAGCACCATGCCGGAGGCAAACCACATCAGGAAAAAAAGCGCCAGGACAACGCCGAGCCACTTGTGAACGAAGATCAGCGCGCGCTTCATGAGCTTTGCCGCCCAGGGGGACCTCTTGGGCATCTGCCACTCGATGTCACTTCATGTCCTTGACCTGGACCCACAGCACGGCGTCCTGCGACATGATCTTTCCCTTGTGGCTTCTCGCGGTACCGATGTCCAAGGCCGCAATGCCCCACCATCCCGCTTTGGGCAAGCCGACCGCGATGACGCCTTCGGTATCGGCGACAACGCTCAGGCGTTCGTATGCGGCATGAGGCGCCGTCACGTGCGCCTTTCGTCCGAATGCCCCCGTCTTGAGATCGACCGGGTGGTTCAGATACTCGATCTCCACGCGGGCAAAGGGGACCGGCTTGCCGTCCGACAAAACGATCGCGCGGAAAACGCCGCCGGTCCAGATGCCGTACGGTCTCGTGAGGGGCTGTATCTCGACCGGAAGGCCCTGCGTGTTGGCCCAACCGCTGGGCACGCCGCCGACATTCACAACGACTTTGGTGAACTGCTGGATGTACAGGTCTTCCTCTGTCTCGAGATAGGGCTCGGGCTCGAGTACGAACACGTGATCTCCGAGCGAGCGCACCATCTCTCGCGGGATGGAGGCCCGGAACGCTGCGGCCCGCCGGCCACCGGCCTTCCATTCGACGGGGCGCAGGTACTTCTTGAGATCGGTCTTCACCGGCTCCGCGCCGGCGCGGTAGGTGGTCACGCTGAAGGAACGCGGCTCTGCCATCGGCATCGTGGGTCCACCTTGAAAGGGATGGGTGAACACCAGCGCGAATTCCAGATCTGTGCCGCGTTCGAGTGTCGACTCCTGGACATACAGTGTCTGAAAATGGGCTTGCACGGGCAGTGCGGCCAGGCAACCGGCCAACGTGAGCACTCCGGCTCGGCGAAGAAAGTTCATCAAAGTCCTCATTTGGTGATGTTGGAGCTGTACAGCGTGGTTTGGTGGTTGTCGCCACCGAGAAAGACCACGTGGTAATCGACGCCTAATGGCTTGAATACGTAGGTGCCGGCGTTGTCAAGGACGCCCTCCAGCAGCACCTTGTTCCTGGCGTCGAGCACCTGGATTTTTTTTCCGGCGGCGGAACTGCCGTCCGAGAAACCAGCTTCGCATTGCACCTGGTCTTGTTTGATGTAGCAGTCAAGGACGGGCGCATGCGCATGCGCCGCCGCGCACGCGGAGAGAATTCCAGCAACCGACGTCCCACGAAGCGAGAGCAATGGCTTCATCAAGTCTTTTCCTTCATTCACATGCCGCTCAACGCCGGGGCGAGCGGTCCGTGTCTTTCATTGCGTCGCCGGCGGTTTCTGCTAGAGCCGTCGACAAGGCATTCATGTTCCACCTCAGAAGGGCCTCGTAGGCGCCGGCCTCGTCGGTGAGAATGCCGGGGTTGCCCGCATCCAGTACCAGCAGCCGCGCGCCGCCTTTCTCGATGGCCTTGACGATCCGCTCGTCCGGTTTCCACTTGTGGACAACCAGCCGAATGTCTCGCTCGCGCAAGTAGCGGCTCAGCGCCGAGCGATCGCCATCGCTCCAGTCGACATCCTGTTTGACATACCAGCCTTCGACGAACACGCCGAAGTCGCCCAGCATGTAGGCGAACTCGCTGGCCAGCGAAAGAACGCGAGGGTCGCGCTGCGCCGCCATGCGTGCGCCATATTCGGCTTTCAATCGGCGCAAGCGCCCTTCGAAGGCGGCGAGGTTCTGCTGTATCCGGTTGGCATCCGGACGCGACAAGCGCTCCAGGTCGGCAGCGATCAGTGCCGCCATGCGCATGCCGTTGTCGGGGCTGAGCCAAGCGTAGGGCGACGGCCCCGCATCCGGGCCAGCTGCCTCAACCCAGGGGACGTTGTTCCTTGGTGTTTCGAGCACCGACAACCCCGGCTTCGCGGCATCCCACGAGCGCGATGCATCGATCTCGATGATGCGCAGGTTGTGCCGGCGCGCCGTCGGATACAGCGGGTCCGCGCGCCACAGGTTGCGCAGCGTGACAACCGCTTCTGCCTTCATGAACGCGTCGGCCTGCAAGCGTGCGAGCGCGTTGCCCTGTGCTTCCATTGGCACTGCAGCACCTTCAGGCAGGCGTATAGCTTCGATGTCTGTCCCTTCGGTGAGGGCGGAGGTGAGGGCGTGTAGTGCAGGAAGTGCCGTAAGCACGCGGCATTTTTCACCGCCGGCGCCTGCATGTGCCGCAAGAGGGGCGCCCCACGCGAACACCAAGATCGTCAACCAGTTTCGGAAAGCCATGGAGTGCGCTCTAGATGCCAGCGCTTCGGAACCGGGGCGCGCGGGCTCGAACGACGGAGGTAAAGACGAAGATCGCCGCAGCGACGAGGACAATCGCCCCGCCCGTGGGGACCGGGATATGCAGCTGCATCGGCAGCAGGATGCCGAGCACGCAGGACACCGTCGCGATGGCGACCGAGCGCGCGACCAATTCACCCAGTGAGCGGCTGACGTTGCGGGCTGCCGCCGCCGGAATGAGAAGAAGAGCTTCGACGAGCACGGCACCAATGATCTTCAGGCAGGCCACGGTCACCAGCGTGACCATGGCGACAAATACATAATCCACAAAGCGCACCCGCACGCCCCTTGCATGTGCCAGGCTCGGGTTGATGCTGGCCAGCAGCATCGCGTTGTACATCGGCAGTCCAATGCAGGCGCAGATCACCGTGACGACAAGCAGCACGTTCATGTCGGTGTGGTCGACCGCCAGGATGGAGCCGAACAGCACGCTTTCCATGACGTGGGTATTGATCTTTGCGGACACGAACAGCAACAGCGAGGCCCCCAGGGCCAGCGAGATCGACAGGAAGACGCCGATCAGGATGTCGTTGGACAACGTCGTGCGGTGCTGTGCGTACTTGAGCGTCAGAGAGAACAGCAGGCAGAAGGCAAACATCGAGACATAGGGCGACGTGTAGGACTCGCCGATGAGCACCCCGATGGCCACGCCCGTCATGGCTGCATTGCCGACAGCCTGGCTGAAGAATGCCATCCGCTTGATCATGACCATCGAGCCCAGCACCCCCAGCAGCGGGCCGATCAGCAACGTACACAGCAGCGCATTGATCAGGAACTCATACTGGAACGGCTCTGGCAAGGCACCTCGTTCGGCGAGTGCCTGCAACTGGTTGCGAATGAATTCGTATACGGGCGTCATTGGCTGGTCTCTTACCGAAAATGCGTCCAGTCGAGTGCTTCGGCGGGAGAGCCATGGAAAAGGACTTGACCATTGATGCTGGTCACGCACTGGGCGAGACGCATCACCTGATCCAGGTCATGATTGATCCACAGGATGGTGACCCCACGCGCATGCAGTTCGGCCACCAGATCCTCGAGCAGCCGCATGCCCGGCCTGTCGACACCGGTGGTGGGCTCGTCAAGAACCAGCAGCCATGGCGCCGGATTCAGGGCCTGTGCCAACAGGACGCGCTGCCGCTCCCCGCCGGAGAGGGCTCCGAAGGGGCGCCTGCCTGAGACCTGGACGCCGGTTCGCTGCAGGGCCGCGGCGCATGCTTCCCGGCCCGGTCGGGAGGCGCCCATGAAGGCGGGCCTGCGCTGACTGAGGAGCGCCATGACGTCATCCACCGTCATCGGCAAGTTGCGGTCGAACTCCGGCAACTGAGGAACGTAGCCGATCGGACCCACCACATCACCTTCGAGGCGGATATGCCCCGAATGCGGCATCTGGCCCAACAGGGCGCGGGCCAATGAGGTCTTGCCGCCGCCGTTCGGGCCGACCAGGCAGTGCAGCGCACCGGCCTCGACGCGGAACGTCACGTCGTCCAGAACACGCGTTCCACCCAACTGAAGGGTGACATGCTCGAATACCAGGGCCGGGCCACGCATCGGTCTTTCTCCTTCAACGGCGCGTGGACTCGATGGCCGAGGCCAAAGTTTGGAGGTTTTCGCGCATCTCCACTTCGAACCGGTCCGCGGTGTACGGTCCGCCGGTGATGTGAGAGAGCGCAAAGATCTTCACGCCCGTGGCTTCCTCGATTGGCTTGCCCAGGCCGATGGAGAAGTATTTTTCAGCGAAGAGCACGCGGACGTTCGCCTTCCTGATGGCATCGACCGTGTTGGCGAGCTGGCGCGCGGTCGGCGCAACGCCATGGCGCGGCTCGATGACCGCCGTCACGGTCAGGCCGAACTCCTGCATCAGGTAGTCGTAGCCCGCGTGTGTCGTGGCGCATCGGAACGACGACAGGTCGAGACTGGCAAAACGGGTCATGAACTCCGCACGCAGCCCCCGGATCCGCGCCGCATAGGCGGCGGCATTGCGCCGGTACGCGGCGGCGTTGTCCGGGTCGAGCTCTCCCAGGCGCCGGGTGATTTCGAACACTTGCTGGATGGCCGCGGTGGTGGACACGAAGGTGTGGGGATTGACGACCTTGGCGTCGCCCTGGTCCCCCGCGATCGGTATGAGCGCCACCGAAGCATTGGCGTAGATGAGCGGCAGCGTCCCCTTGCGTCCGGCTGCCTTGACGATCTCGAAGGCCCACTCGTCGTGCCCGATGCTGTTGACCACCAGCGCATCGAGTGACATGGCACGCGTGATGTCTTCCGTCTGCGGCTGATAGTTGTGCGGATTCGCATCTCCCGCGATGAGCGGGACCACCTCTGCCTTGTCTCCGACGATGTTGGCGACGAAGCTGTAGTAGGGGTGCAAGGTGACGCCCACCTTGAGCTTTTTACCCGCGGCCAGTGCCGGGCCGACCAATCCGCACCCTAGAAGCAGCAGGCACATCGTCGTCCCGCGCCGGCGCAGCGAAAGCTTCTTCGACGTGGCCGTCATCGAGCCTCCTTGATGCGCTCGACTTCACTCGCGCCGTTATAGGCGATGACTTGCCGCCATCCCTTGCCGACCAGTGCTTCGGGTTTGACGATCTCGGGGTAGGGCGCCAGGGCATCGGGATGGATCCAGATGGTGGCCTGGTTCGCCCACATCACCCCCGCGTGCGCATGTCCGATCACCAGCAGGTAGGCGCTTTGGGCCGGCGCCTTGCCAGCAGAGCCGTAGTAGACGGTGGCACCCTGACCCTGCGTGCCTTCGGACACAGCGTTCGGCGCCGCCGCGGCAGGCGTCTCACGATGGCCGCTCTCTGCGCCGGGCTGGCTGGCATGGGGCTGGTGAGCGCCGGGGAGGATCAATTGCCAATGCACCTCCCCATTCGCCTTCCAGAAGGTGTCCTGATAGAAGGGCGGGAGCAGCATCCGCTGGGCGTCCGCGAGGGTGATCCAGCCGCCCGTGTCGTTGTTGAACCAGATGATCTCTTCCGAGGCGGGCAGCAGCGCGCCGTGAATGGCTTGGTCGGCGGGCCCGAGGCCGTCGAAGGACCTGATCTGCCAGCTGAGGGGTTTCGGGGGGTCAGGATGGGCGGGGCGCAACAGCACGTAGCCTGCCAGGCTGCCGACCATCGCCACGAACAGCAGAGGCATCATGAGCGTTTCAAGCCTGCCGGTGAGGGGACGCACGGTCCAGAGTCGAGCGCTCCCACCTTTCAAGGCCGAGTCACCCAACGCCCGCCGGATGCTGCGCCCCACGAGACTGCCTCCCGCGCTCACGAGGAGAATCCTATCCATCGGCCGAGAACAATCACAACGATCCACAACCCCATCGAGCTCAATCCCGCGGCGCGCGCCGCGCGCGGCGGCGGCAGCAGTTCGTCCCATTCGCCGATCCGGCGATAGATGCCCAGATGGAAGATCGCCATGTTGATGCCGGCGAAGACCAGGATGGTCATCTTCCACCAGAACAGGCTGTTCTCGGCGTAGGTAGTGGCATTCGATGCGAACATGAGCAGGCCCGTCGCCACGGAGGCGATGAAGGCCACCCAGGTAAATGGCAGCAGCTCTTGCATCAGCCGATGGGCGCTGCAGCGGTGCGAGGCACAGCCGATGAGCCGCAGATCCACAATGGCAATGATTCCGAGCACCAGCGTGATCGCAATCACATGCACTGACTCGAGCGCCGGAAATGCCACACCGGTCTCTCGGATGAAAGTCGAAAGCCGGGAATCTTGAACGGCTTGGAGGATGGATTGAATGACCATGGAAGGTACCGGTGAGCGTTGCGTCAAAGAGGAGGCGACCTAGATCGTGTAGGCAATCCATCGGCCGCAGACGATCACGCAGCACCACAGGAAAAGCGATAGCCAGGAGATCGGCTTGACGAGGTGTGCCCATCGAGCGCCACTGCCCTCCGCGTCCGGAGACAGGAGCGGACGCCGCGCGAGCCAGGTCAACGTGAAGGCGGCAACGACCAGCACCATCTTGAGCCAGAACGTCGAGTTCGTCAGAACGCGTTCAGGCTCACCGATGCTCATGACCAGCCCGGTGAGGAGCAGCACGATGAGCGCGCGCCACATCCACGGGAAATAGCGGCGAACGACTTTGCCCGGGGACTCATCCGTGGCCAGTACGCCTGCAAGGCGCAGATCGGAAACGAATGCCGAGCCGAAGATCACGGCGATCGCAATGATGTGGATGCACTGCACGGTCGGAACGATCCAGGACACGTCCCGGATCATGGTGCTGGGCGCGGACTCATAGAGCCACGCGATGAAGGTCTCCGAGGACATCTGTCGCCTTTCAATGAAAAGAATCAGGATTGGCTTGCCTGGCAGGCCGGGACCATGGAACTTCTCGTCAGAAGTCACCTGGCTTCGCGATCGGGCGCAAGCTCGCGGCGTCTTCGGGAAGGAGATAACCCTCCTTGACAGACAGCGCCTTGGCCTCCTCGAACTTCTTTGCGTAGATTTCACCGGTTCCGTAGAGCTTGCGCAGCTGCGTACGCGAGTACGGAATCTTGGTGTCGTAGATCAGGCCGCAGCGGGTCTCCTGGTCGGTCATGTAGCGGCTGGATGGCACGCTGATCCAGGGGGGGCGGACGCCGCCGAGCATGTTGCCGGTTGCGGGGTCGCGCACCACCGATTTGCCCTTGCGTGCCACCCGTGGCGCCTTGGGCATCGCTGTACCTTCGCGGACCCAGCGGTCCATGCCGTCGAGCAAGGCCGAGGCAAGCATTTCGACCGGCTCGTCGTACAAGGTCTGGCAGCGAGGATCGCGACCTTTGCCGACATCGGCGGCCAGGCGCTCCGAATGCTCCGTGCCGAGGTCCGCCAGGCGCAGATGCGGCATGCCGGTCACTTCGTAGTAGCGAAGTTTCGGACTGTCCGTGTCCGGCGGCAGCTCGATGCCCTCGATCGCGTCGTGCATCAATTCGGACTGGCTGTAGACCGTCACGAATGGCACGCCGTCGGGCATCTTGCGAGGTACGCGAATGGCGTCACCCCCGACTTCGCCGTAGGCCATGCGGCCAGTCATGTAGGCGTCGATCAGGGGACCACCATCGGGCATCCGCCATTGCTGGTGACGCCCTTGGTCGAGATAGTCCATCCACACCTGGGCCGTCACGGCCCAGCTGTTGACATACACGCGATGAACTTCGAGTCCGGTGAGCGGACTTTGTGGCGCATTGGATTTCAACGCCATCGCAAGCTGCGCCGCAATGGCCTGCGATTGCGGAACGAAGGGATCGGCAACGCTACCGCGCTTGAAGCGCTCGGGATCGGAGTACGTGCCCAGCGGTGCGTAGCGTGCGTAGTCGTACCGGCGCATGAAGTCGAAGTTCACGATCCGGCCGTACTGCCTGATGCCGTCGGCTTCCTCCGCCGCCATTTCGGAGATGAACTTGGGATCACGCTTTGGCTTGTTGATGTTCAGCGTGTAGCCGACGTAGGCGTATCCTCGCCGCAGCAGGTAGTCGCGGGTGAGGATCCAGCCGGCTCCACGCTCGCCGAACCAGCTGAACGGTTCGATCACCACGGTTCCATTGAAGCGTGCCGGGTCGATCGGCTTGCGCACGAGAATGCGCGTGGTATATGGGGCTTGCAGCAGCGTCTCGCCTGCGGCGGTGATGGCTGGCGCGATGCCCGAAAGGTAGTACTCCTCTTCGACATACCCGTGGCGCGCCAGGTCGATGTACTCCGTGCCCCTGCGCTGCGCCGAAGACAAGGGCGCCTTGCCGGAGGGGGGGACTGCCACGATCGTGGGCGTGGTGGGAACCTCCGCCCACGACAGCCCGGAAACGCTGAGCGAAACCAAAGCGCTTTGCAGCACGGCACGCATCAGACCGCTCGAGATCCAATTCATTTCAGTACGTCCGCTCTTGGGATGGAGTGAGGGGGCAGGGCGGCGGTGTCAGTTGCGACGAAGGGCGGTCTTTCCCTCGCTGTCGATCACGATCTGGTTGTTCTCACAGACGTATTCCTGGATCCTGTAGTCGGACCTCTTGTATTCGAAGGTGAAGCGATACGGCGCGTTAAGAACTTCCGGATCCTCGATCACGATCTGGTTCTCGAGATGATCGGGATCCTTGAGCCGGATTCGCTCCGTGATCTTCATGTCCTTCCCATGCGGAACGTCGTACAGCCGCGCCTCGGGCCGAATACCTTGGGTCTCCACCACGAGCGTGTCGCCCTCCCACCGCCCGCGCGATTGCCCTTGGAACGTGGCCTCCAGGTTGTCCTTTGACGGCATCGGTTCGGTCAACAGGATGCGACGTACTTGCTGGAGATACTCGCCGAGCACGACCACTTGCTTGTTGTTCTGAATAATCTCGATCGGAAAAAGCGCCGCCATCAGCGTGGGCATTCCCTCCGGGAGGCACTTGCTGCTCGTTGTGGCAAGCGGGGTCCCGGCTTCGTTGGCCTCAGCCTGCTTTTTTTTCAGCGTCTCGTATTCACTGAGGAAGGGATCTTTCAGGTCGATCTTTCCGCCTGGCAATACAGGGTTGTCCGGATCCTCGCCAAACCAGTCGTCCGGTGTTCTTTCCCACGTTCCGCTGATGCCGAGCTTCTGCGCTTCTGAAGGACCACCACCGCGTTCGGAGGCGATGAACGTCACTGCGGCAGCTGCGGCGATGAACAGGGCCAGCAAGCCCGCACGAGAGCGTCGTGTCATTGTCATATCGATATCTCCACCCGGCGGATGTCGTCGGTCTCAGTACAAAGGGCTGGGTGGCGCGTCATCATCCTCCCCCCGTCAGAACCACGCTGCCGATCTTGATCTCGATGAGCAACCCTCCAGGATCACCGTTCTTCAGCGGGTGAAACGACACCTCTGCTTTGTCGCCAACCTTGATCGAATCGGATTTCCAGCCCGATCTGGCCAGGGCGTTGATGCTTCCGGTCTCGACCTTGTATCGCTGGGCCGGCGTTCCCTCTGCATCCACGTAGATCGTCACGTGGGGATTCGTCCAGTCGAACCGACCGACGAGGCCTTTGACCGCGGTGGTCTTGGTTCTGTCGAAAATGGCAAAGGAGTGATGTGCCGATGCAGTCAATGGCAGCAGGCCCGATGCGATCACTGCCAGCACGAGGCGCCTTCTGATTGAGGACGGCGATAACCTCGGATGTCTCATTGCGGGTGTCTCCACTCTTGTATTGATCTGTGGCTTCTCAAAATGCCACTGCGCCATCGCGATGCATGCCAAGGTTAGGCCGCTTCGTGATGTGGCCTTAGCCCAAAACGGCAGTTCGTCCTGAGGCTAGGGAATTCCCCAATCCGCGCCTGCCGTACAGCAGGCGCGGATCAGAAGCTCGCTCGCGCCGTGAGTTGCACTGTGCGCGGAGTACCCAGCAGCCAGCTTGTATTGGCGGTGCCTGTCAGCGCGTAGTCGCGATTGGCCAGGTTTTTCACGGACAGGCTGAACCTGAGGTTGGGTGAATGTTCGTAGGCCAGCGACGCGTCGAGTACCACGTACGACGGCAGCTTCGTGGTGTTGGCGGTGTTGCCCTGGCTCTCACCCACGTAGCGCGCGCCGAAGCCCAACTGCCATTGCGGCAGGAAGCGCCACGTTGTCCAGATGCTGGCCGTGCGCTCGGGCACGCCGGTGGGCGTCATACCGTCGCGCGAGACCAGGGCGCCCGAGACCAGTTCCCTGAAGTCGTCGTAGCGCGCCCGCAGGAAGGCGGCATTGGCGTCGATCGTCCAGCCGCGCACGGGCTCGGCCGCGAAGGCCAGCTCGATGCCGGTGGACGACTGCTGGCCGATCTGCTGCGTGACGTTGGGATTGCCGGCATCGCGCGAGAGCAGGTTGCGCTTTGCGATCTTGTACAGTGCCACCGTCCATTCGCCGCGCACGGCGGGCACGGCGCCCTTGGCGCCTACCTCGACCTGGCGGCCCTTCGTGAGATCGAAGGTGTTGCCGCCTCCGGGCAGCGACAGTGCGCCCGAAAGCGGGTCGGTGCCGGTGCCGAACTGTCCGTAGAGCGAGAGCGCCTCGCTGGGCGACCACACGGCGCCAAGACGGCCGGTGATGGGCGAATACTTCTTGACCAGGTTCACGCCGCGGCGCAGGTCCGTGCTGTGAAGTTCCATGCGGTCGCTGCGCAGGCCGGCCACCAGCCTCCACTCCCGATTCAGGTCGAGCGCGTTCTCGGCAAACAAGGCGGTGGTCTCCAGCTCTGACGCGCGGCCCGGAATGGTGGGAACAGGACTGATGAAGACGCCAGGCGCGAAGTTGTAGGGGTCTACCGCACTGGCGCCCCCATAGGGCGAATTGTTGGTGTGCACGAGCCGGGTACGGTACCAGTCCAGGCCCACGATGAAGCGGTTCTTCAAGCCGCCCAGCGTGCCGTCGAAGGTCGCGTCGAATCGGTTGCCGGTCTGCTCCCGGTCGTGCAGGATCTCCAGGTAATCGCTGCGGTCCACGCTGGTTCCCGGGGTACTGAAACTGTAGTCCTCGGCGTTGCGCCAGTGCCGGGCGGTGGTGAGGTGGTAGGTCTCGTTGCGCAGGCGAAGGCCGGCGGCGACCTGATAGTCCACCTTGGCGCGCCAGACGCGGTCGTTGTACTTGACCACTGAGTCGGAGACGTTGAAGTTCGTCCGGCGCAGCCGCTGGTCCAACACACCATTGCGCAGCGGTGTACCAAAGTAGCGCGCGTCGTCGTTCACGCCGCCGTCGAGGGAGAGGGTCACGCTCATGTCGCGGCTCGCGCGCACCGCCAGTGCCAGCGCGTAGTTGCGGCGCTGCACATCCATGAACTGGCGATAGCCGTCGCTTCTTTCTGCATCGAGGTAGACCGAATAAGCCAGCACATCGTTGATGGGGCCGCGCAGGCCCACGCCCCCTTGCACAGCGCCAAAGGAGCCAACGCTCAGGAAGGCCTCGCGCTGGGTGCGCTCGAAGCCGGGGCGTTTGGTCACATAGTTCACGGCCGCGCCGATGGCTCCATCGCCATAGAGCACCGACGCAGGGCCTCGCAGGACCTCGACTGACTCCATGGGCCAGGTCGAGAAGGGATAGGTGACGGTGCCTGCTGCGACGGTGAGGCGTGTTCCGTCGATCAACTGGGCCACCGAGTTGTGGCCGACGAAGCCGCGCGCAATCAAGCTGGTTCCGCCATTCCCCGGAGCGGGCGCTTCGCTGATGCCGGGCATGCGCACGGCCACGTCCTGCGCACGCGTGAGATCACGCTCGGCGATGTCGGCCGCCTCCAGACGGCTGACGCTGGCCGGTGTCTCGCGTGCAGTGAGGCCCAGGCGGGAGCCGGTGCTGTTGGGCGCATCGAGCGACAGGGTGCTGCCGGCCTCGGCCTGCGTATCCGTCACCTGCACGGTGGGCAGTTGAGCAACAGAGGGCTGTGCCAAGCTGGTCTGCGCAATGCAGACCACCGCGGACAGGAACAGCAGGTTCCGAGCTTCTTGCATGAAACGATCCTCCATGACCCCGGTCTTCTGACCCCGTCCATTTCCGCGCCGGGCATCGGCCGGTCGAACCGCGCCGGAGCTCTTGCACATCAGGGGTTGCAGCGTTTTTCCGGGTGGGCGTGCGCCGGAACGACCTGGGGTCGCGGCTTCAACGGCAGCATCCGCCGCAGCACGGCATCCTTGCGAACGAAGTGATGCACAAGAGCCGCAGCGACGTGCAGCACCACCAGCGGCCATGCCAGCCACTTGCCGCAGAAGCTGTGAATCGACCACATGATGTCTTCCAGGTCTTTGACACTCAGGCCGAAGAGGTCCCGGACCCAGGCCGCAAAGGCCGTGTCTCGACATGCCGGAATCACGAAGAGCCCGAAATCAGTCGGGTGATACGTCGTCATGTAGCCTGTCACGGGCATAAGGATGAGGAAGGCGTACAGCGCCCAATGGGCCACGTCCGCGGCGAGATGTTCCAGGCGTGAACCGGGGACGTGGTGGGGGACGCCTCCCCAGAGCCGCCAGACGAGCCGCGGCAGCGTGAGCACGCCGATGGAGATACCCAGAATCCAGTGGATATTGAGGAGCGGGATGACCCGGTCAGGCTCCGGAGCGATGCCGAAGAGTGCCGGCTTGATACTTGTTTCCGGATCGACTATCCAGATCACATAGTACGCAATCACATAGGCGGTGATGAATGCCCCCGCTGTGAACCAATGGAACAGCATTGAGGCATTTCCGTAAGCGTCGATTCTGTTGCGCCAACCCATCGCAATCTCCTTCTTCTTTTGACTGCAGCACCAAGGTCAGTTTGGCAACAGCACAGTGACAACCTTTTCTTCGGTATACGCGAGGGCACCGGACAACCCGCCCTCGCGGCCAATGCCGCTCGTCTTGAGTCCACCCCATGGCAGGTTCGCATCCAGAGGGCTCCAGCAATTCACGCCAACGGCTCCGACCTTGAGGGCGGCTGCGACGCGGTGAGCGCGCGCGAGGTGGCCGGTCCACACTGTGGCGGCCAAGCCATAGGCGGAGTCGTTGGCCAGATCGATGGCTTCCTTCTCGGTGTCGAAGACGATGATCGTCCCCACGGGACCAAAAATCTCTTCCCGCGCAATCGTCATTGAGTTTGTTGCGTTGGCGAATATGGTGGGCTTCACGAACCATCCTCTCTCAGGCTGCGACACACCGCCGGCAAGGAGTTCGGCGCCTTCGTCGAGGCCAATCTGCACGTAGCGATTCACACGGTCGAACTGCGCCTTCTTGGCCACTGGGCCCATCTGCACACCGGGTTGGCGCGGATCCCCCACGGTGATGGAATTCGCCGCCTCCGCCAATGCAGCCGCGAATTCGCGGGCGATGCCGTGCTGCACGAGGATCCGCGATCCAGCCGCGCATACCTGCCCCTGATTCACGAACAGGCCCATGGCGCAGCCGCGCAGTGCCTCCTCCATGGAGGCATCATCAAATACGATCTGCGGACTCTTGCCACCCAGTTCCAGTGTGATTCGCTTGAACAACGGAGCTGCGATGCGCTGGATGGCCCGTCCCGCTTCGGGGCTTCCAGTAAAGCTGATCTTCGCCACGTCGGGATGCTCGCAAAGCGCACGGCCGACCACCTCACCGTAGCCCGTGACCACGTTGATCACGCCGTCGGGAAAGCCCGCCTCCTGCGCGAGGAGAGCCAGATGCAGCGCGGATTGGGGCGTTTCCTCTGACGGCTTCACCACCACGGTGCAGCCCGCCGCCAACAGAGCGGCCAGCTTCCATGTCGTGATCATCAGGGGCGAGTTCCACGGCAGGATGGCACCGACCACGCCGATCGGCTCCCGGATCGTGTATGAGAGCGTCCGATTCCCCATATAGCCGCCCGTAGGGATGGCGCGGCCTTCAAGCTGGTTGGCCCAGCCCGCTGCGGCACGCAAGTTGGCCACGGCATTGGGAACGTCCATCATGCGGGGCTCCATCGGCGAGCGTCCGATGGCATTGGCATCCATGTCGGCCAACAGCGCAGTGTCGCGTTCGACGAGGTCGGCCAGCTTGCTCAGCAGGTGGCCGCGTTGCGCTCCGCTGAGTAGCTTCCAGGCGCCGCTTTCCAATTGGGCATGCGCAGCCGCTACGGCGCGCTGCACGTCCTCGGACGTGCCGCGCGCTGCGGTGGCATATTCCAGTTCGTCAACAGGACTGACGAGGCTCATGCGGGCATGGTCCGAGGCAGGGACCAAAGCGCCCTCGATAAAGTGATTCAGTTGCAGGGTCATGGGTGATCTGCCAGATGAAAATCGCACAAATGCCAGAGGCTCTGGCAGGTTGAAGAAAGTCGCGCCGAACTCTGGGCGCATGGCGAGTGTGCGTTTGCCTGTGTCACCCGCGTTAGCCCAAATCAGCAACTGGACGAAGTCGCCAGCGGAGCGGGCGGCGTCAAGTGCCGCTTGAATTTGACCGCCTGCGAGCGGCACATCGACTTGCGCCGAAAGACGCGCGCGCAGCGCCGCGACAATTGAATAGAGTCAAGAGGTGCATGCGGGCCAGCGATGCACCCGATGGATGCGCGTGTCTCTTCGAAGGTGCGGTAGACACGCCGACGAGCGCACTCGCAATCGCGTAACCCAGTTCAAGCGCGATGGCCGTGACGGGGGCGATCACGCTCGTCCGTCGGCTCGGCGATGAGCGCGTGCGCGAATCGGTTAGTGAGTGTTGTGCATTCTCTCTGCGCTTTCACGCTCACCTTGTTCGCGCGCTGCCTGCTCGGCCGCTTTCACGCTGGACCGTGAACCGGTCCGGGTGAGGTAGGCTTCCAGGTGGGGCCATGGCGCAGTGTCGATAGCGTGGGCTCTTGTCCACATGGCAATGGTGTAGCAATGCGCATCCGCAATCGTGAAGATGGACCCCATGAGGTAGTTCCTGTCGCTCAACTGCGTGTTCAGCCAACCCAGTCGGCCATTGAGGTATTGGCGAGCGATGCTCCTGTATTCAGGAGGAGTCGCCGCCTTGAAGAGCGGCATGAAGCCACCCTTGTGAAGGTCCGCTCCGATGAAGCTCATCCATTCGAGCGTCCGGTACCGTTCGAGCGTGCCCGGGGGCGCCAGCAGCGAACTGCCCGGGCTCTGGTCTGCCAAGTACTGCATGATGACCGCGCCTTCGCTGAGATACTGCCCGTCGGCCATTTCGAGAGTGGGCACGGTTCCCTTGCTGTTGACCTGAAAGTAGTCGGTGCCGTCCTTCAGACGCTTGGTGGTCATGTTGACCCATTCAAGCTCAAGAGGGATTTGCAGTTCGCGCGCAACGATATCGACAGCCAGCGAGCAGCCGCGCACCTCGTGATAAAGCTTCATGACATTTCTCATCTTCTTCTAGTGCATAAATGGCCAGCGTCGTGCCGACCAGGAATTGAGTCGAATCTCATGCGACGGTTCGCTACCGGTCCGTTTCGATCTTGACCTGAGTCAGGATGCCCTGCGTGGCGACGATGGATCGCTCCCACACGGCCATCTGGAGCGCACGGCTGCTGTTCGCGCTGCGCAATCCAAGCTCCACCAACTTGGCCTGAACTTCCGGGGTTGCCATCACGCGCCCGATGGCATCGTGAAGAAAGTCCATGACAGGCTCCGGAGTCCCGGCGGGTGCGAACACAGCGAACCAACCCGAGTCTTCGAAACCCGATACGCCGGCTTCCTTGAATGTGGGAACGTCGGGCAATGTCTGCACGCGGCGGGCCCCGGTCACCGCCAAGGCGCGCACTTCCTTGTCTTCGACATGGCTGCTGAGCGCGGCGACTGTCAGGAACACGCTGTCGATGTGACCGCCGAGCAACTCGGTGATCGCGGGCGAAGAGCCTTTGTACGGAACATGCTGCAGACGCGCATTGGTTCGCGCCGCAAGCAGCGCCCCCATGATGTGGGGAGACGACCCGGAGCCGAAGGTGCCGAAAGTCAGCTCGCGGTCGCGCGAAGCCTTCAGCAGCTGATCGAGATTCTTGAACGAAGACTTGGCGTTCACGGCCAGTACAAGCGGTGTTTCCGCCACGATGCCGACCATCGAGAAGTTCTTGCGGGTTTGTTCCATCTGCTGCTTCTTCGGAGACAGCAGCGGCGACAGGACGTGGGTCGAGCTGCCGCCGAACATCAGCGTGTAGCCATCGGCTTTCGCTCGTTCGGCATACTGACTCGCGAGAACACCGTTGGCACCCGGCTTGTTCTCGACAACAACGGATTGCCGAATCATCGCGCCCAGCTTGGCCGCCACAAGTCTGGCAAGTATGTCGGTCCCGCCACCGGCGGAAAACGGCACGACCAACGCGATCGGGCGATCTGCGGGGAATGCAGGAGCGGCCTGGGCGCTGAGGGATGCGAGAGCGGTAAACAGTGCAAGCGCTGCGAGAGGTATTTTCTTGAGCATGGCAAGTGGAGTAAGAAGGCGCTCGGCGGCGCCGGGTCCGGGTCGTCGATCGGCGGTGGTCGACCGTGTGCCGGCGTCGATGCGGGTTTCGGCAAAAGTGCTCTGTCGGGTTGGAGTGGCTACTCGAGTTGAATGTGAGCGTGCTGGACAACGCTTCGCCACTTGTCCTGATCTCGTTCGATGAAGGCTCGAAACGGTCCTGGACCTTCGCCGGATACCTTCACGCCGCGCTGCGCCAAGGCCTCTGCGACCTGCGGTTTGGCAAGTGCGTTTCCGATTGCCTTGTCGAGGCGTTGCACGATGGCGTCGGATGTTCCCGCCGGGGCCATGACACCAAGCCAGCCGTCAACCACCAGGTCCGGGATACCCGCCTCGGCCATCGTTGGAAGATTGGGGGCCTGGGTGGTGCGCTGAGCAGACAGGACACCAAGTGCCTTGAGCCTTCCCGCCTGCACATACGGAAGCATCACCGACACGGTATCGAACGCAATCTGCACCTCGCCGGAGACCAGGTCCGTCGCGGCAGCTGCGCTTCCCTTGTAGGGCACGTGCAGCAGTTTTGTCTGCGTCTTGATCGCGAAGAGTTCACCGATCAGGTGATTGGTCGAACCTGCGCCGTAGGACGCGAAGCTCAGCTGCCCCGGCTTCGCCCGGGCAAGGGCGGTCAACTCGCCGACGCTGCTGGCTGGGACTGATGGATGCGCCACCAGCATGAACGACACGGTGCCCACTTGCGTGATGGGCTTGAAGCTCTTCAGCGTGTCATAGGGCACCGCCTTTTTCAGGGCCGGCAAAACGGTCAACTCCGAGCCCGACCCGAAGAACAGTGTGTAGCCATCCGCAGATGCCTTGGCTACGGCGGCGGCTCCGATCATTCCTCCGGCGCCCGCCCTGTTTTCGATCACTACCGGCTGTCCCAGCTCGGCGGCCAGGTTCTGCGCCAGCAAGCGCGCCGCCGTGTCCGTGCCTCCGCCGGCGGCAAAGCCGACAACCATGGTGATGGGCCTTGCGGGAAACGCTTGCGCCTGAGGTTGAGTCCAGGCCGAGAGCGGCACTGCAGCCAGAAGTCCGATCTTCAGCGCGTCTCGGAGCAAGCGAAGCACCATGGTCGGCCTTTTAGTGTTGTGTCAGAAGAACTTTCTCATATTTTGGGAAAAAATCAAACAAAAAAGAAATGCCGGCTTTTCCGGGGCGCGAAAGCGCGGTGCTTTACCGGCGCGTTACTGCAGGGCGCTGCTGACCGTGGCTGCCGCAGCTTTCACCATTTCGATGACGACCTCCTCGCGCAGCAGTGCCATGCGCGCCGCATCGCCAATGAGGGTGATGCTGCCCACGACCTGCCGGGATTCGATGAAGACGGGCGCGGAGATGCCTTCGATGCCGCTGTTGAGCTCTCCGACGGAGAGGGCGAAACCCTGGCGTCTGATGTTCGACATGCTGGCGTGGAAGCTCTCCCAGTCGTTGAGCTGTTCGTCGCCCTGCGCCTCGCCGTCCTCGAAGAGTCGGCGCAGTTTGGCGGCCGGCAGGAAGGCGGTGATGGCCTTGGAACTGGAGCCTCGGAACAGGGGCAGCGGCCGGCCCCGGCCGTAGGCAAGCGAGCCCGTGTCGCTCGTGGATTCGATGTGCACGGTCATGACCTTGTTGCCATAGAGCTTGGTCAGCAGCGCGTTCAGGCCTGTCTGTGCACACAGTGTGCGCATGGGTTCGGACGCCGCACGGATGACCGGATCGCACTCCCTGATTTGCAGGTCCAGTTCCATGATGCTGGGCCCGAGCGTGTAGCCGCCTTTCCAGCGAACCAACAAGCCGGCCGTTGCCAACTGCTTCACGTAGCGATAGGCCGTGCTGGTGGGAACGCCCGCGCCCTTGGCGATCTCCTCGGCCGACAGCACCGGGTGCTCGCGCGTGAAGAGTTGAAGCGTGCTCAGCATCCGGGAAAGGCTCGAGGAGTCCTGCTCCGAATCGCGGGCCTTGACGGCGACCGAGCGCGCCTTGCGGGCCGTCTTGGGAGTCGCCTTGAGGGGCTTGGTCTTTGTGTTTGCAGGCGGCATGTATGGGTCTCCTCCCCCTTCGGCTGAGCGATGGCTGGGAATTCTAGGGGCCGCGTCGCTCGAGGCTGCGCCCGGCCTTCCGGTGGATGGCCGATGCGGGTTCGTGGGTGATGTGTTGACGAAATCAATAAATTATCGGAATATGGGAAAATGGTAATTTGACCTGGCGGCGCTGGCATGGCGCGAGACCCCCGCAACTGACTGAGGAAACACATGAAGCTGTACCTGACACCCACCGCATGCTCGCTGGCCGTCGACATCGTGGCGCGAGAAGCGGGTATCCCGCTGGAACTGATCTGGGTGGATGTGCGCGCCAAGAAGCTCAAAGACGGAGGCGACTACTTCGCCATCAACCCGAAGGGACAGGTTCCGACCTTGGAGACCGACGCAGGGGAGTTGCTGACCGAAGGCCCGGTGATCGTGCAGTACCTGGCCGACATGAAGCCGGGAAGCGGGTTGCTGGCTGCCGGTGCCGTGATGGACCGATACCGTGTCATCGAGTGGCTCAACTTCATCGGTTCGGAACTGCACAAGGGCTTCACTCCGTTGTTCCGATCGACCACGCCTCCCGCGTATCGGGTGCTGGCGATAGAGAACCTGAACAAGCGGCTGGCCTGGCTCGACACCGCGCTGTCGGGGCGCGAGTACCTGCACGGCGATCGCTTCACGGTTGCCGACGCCTACTGCTACACCATCGTCATGTGGAGCCACGTCCACGACATCGATCTTTCGCAATGGCCCAGCCTGAATGCCTATCTCGAACGCATCGAGCAACGTGAGAGCGTTCGGGCGGCACTGAATGCGGAGCGGCAGGAGATCGCCGCCCGTGCCGCCGCCTGAGGCTCCCGAAGAAAGATCGCCATGACGAACCGATGGAAGCAAAGGCCGCCGGGTTCGAACTGGGGCCTCTTCGGGAACGACGATCAGCGCGGATCGATGAACCTCGTTGGCCGGCCGCAAGTGCTGAAGGGGCTCGAGGAGGCGAAAGAGGGGCTGACATTCAGCTTGTCGCTTCCGCTGGACTACCCCGGCGGCACGGCACTGCATCCGCGCCGCCATGCCCCTCGGCGCTTCGCCACGCTGCGGGGCGGAAAGAACGAGGGCGAGCAGTGCTTCTGCTTTGCGCTCTCCCGCGAGAATCCTTTTTATTCCGACGTCTATTCGGATGACGTCGTGGTCCTGCACACGCAGTACTCTACGCAGTGGGACGGCTTGGCGCACGTCGGCGCGGAGTTTGACGCCGACGGTGATGGCGTCGACGAGATCGTCTTCTACAACGGCTACCGGGGCGGAGAGCACGTCAAGCCGGCACGCCGTGCCGAAGGCGCCGTGCGATGGGACATCTACGAGGACCCGACGGCAAGCGCGCTTGGCATCGAGCAACTGGCCAGCCACGGCGTGCAGGGGCGCGCGGTCATGATCGACCTGAATCGCCACTACGGCGAGGAGAATCATCCCGTCGGCTATGCGGACCTGATGCGAATCCTGCAGGAGGATCGGGTGGTCATAGAGCGCGGAGACATGGTCTGCCTCTACACCGGCCTCGACGACCTGATCCTCGGCATGAACAGGAAGCCCGTCGCCGAGAAACTGCTTCATTCCTGTGCTGGCCTGAATGGCGGCGACCAGCGGTTGCTTCAGTGGATCACCGACACAGGCATTGCTGCGCTGATCTCGGACAACTTCGCGGTGGAGTTGATGCCCAAAGCCATGCGTCAGAGCGCCAGGCACGCAATGCTGCCGCTTCACGAGCACTGCCTTTTCAAGAACGGCATCCACCTGGGCGAGTTGTGGCGATTGGGCGAACTCGCGCGCTGGCTGAGAAAGAACGAGCGAAGCCGTTTCCTTCTGACTGCGCCGCCATTGAATCTTCCCGGTGCCGCAGGTTCGCCTGTCACGCCCATTGCCACTGTTTGAGCGCGCCTCGGCGCGGGGCTTCGGCGTTCCCTTTCACTTGAAGAGGCTGCCCATGATGATGAATCGCTTGCACCCGGCGCTTTTGCGCATGGCCTTCCTGGCTTGCTGCGTCCTTGCCACTGCGCTGTCCCTCGTGCAGCCGGCCGGTGCCCAGGCCTATCCGTCCAGGCCGATCACGCTCGTCGTCTCGTTCGAGCCAGGGGGCTCCACTGATATCTCTGCCCGTGCGGTTGCGCAGGAACTCTCGGTCGCCCTGGGCCAGCCTGTCATCGTCGACAACAAGCCGGGTGCAGGGGGGCGTATCGGGACGAAATACGCCGCTTCGGCGAAGGCCGACGGCTACACGCTTCTCTGGGGGAGCGGGAGCACCCTGACGGCTGGGCCAGTGCTCTATCCGGACCAGGGGCATGCGGCGAGCCTGGCTCCCGTCAGCCTTGGCGCGACCCAGCCCTTTGTCTTCGTGACGACGCCTGCCACCGGCGCGAAAACGCTGGCTGAATTTGTCGCGCTGGCAAAGCGACGGCCTGGTGAGTTGAACTTCGCATCGGCCGGGACGGGGTCGAGCAATCATCTGCTGGGCGAAATACTCATGTCGGTCACCGGCATCCAACTGGTTCACGTGCCTTACAGAGGGGCCGCCTCGGCGAAGGAGGGGCTTCTGAAGGGTGATGCCCAACTGATGGACGAGGTCGTCTCGCCGCTCATCGGCGCGTTGCGCTCCAATCAACTGGTGCCGCTGTTCATCACGGGCGACACGCGCGACCGGCTGTTCCCGTCCATTCCCACCGCGTTGGAAGTGGGGCTGCCCGACCTGGCCATTACCGGCTTCTTCGGCCTGCTCGCGCCCGGAGGGACGCCACCGGAAGTACTGGCGAAGCTCAACGGTGCCATGAAGACGGCGCTTGCGGCGCCCGCGGTCAGCCACGCATTCGACAACCTGGGTTTCACCGCGGCCTACAGCACTCCCGAACAGATGCAGGCGCGAATCACCCAAGGCAAGGCGACCTATCAGCGCGTGGTCTCGGAGCGCAAGATCAAGGTGGCCGATTGACGGCCATGACAAACCTTGCGCCAGACTCGGTGCGTTCGTGAGCTAAAGGGAGTGCCGAGTTGGCCGCCCTAGCCAGCGATCCGCGACGTGATCTTGCGCGCGGCGTCGATCATCAGCGTCGAGAGGAACTCCCGGTTGAAGGCATTGAACCGTTCGGAGTTTCCCGCCAGGGTGATGCTGCCGAGGATGCGTCCCTTCTCGTCGAAGATCGGCGCGGCGATACCACTCTTGCCGGGATCGAGTTCGCCCTCGCTGATGCAGTAGCCGTCCTTGCGGATGCGCAGCATGGCCTTGGAGAAGTCTTTCCAGGTCAGCCCGATGCGCTCCAGGTCTCCTGGCGCGGCGTTGTCGAAGAGCCGCTTCAACTGACGCGGCAGCAGGTACGCCAGGATCACCTTGGCCGTCGCGCTGCGAAACAAGTCCATGGGTCTGCCACGTCCGAAGTTCAGCGCCTGCTCGTCGGCACCGGAGCGCTGCAGGATGTTGATCACGGTCGAGTCGTAGAGCTCGCTGATCAGCAGTTCCAGATGGGTCTGGGCGATCAGGTCGCCCACGATGTCGCGGCTGGCTGCCAGCAATGGGTCGAACTGAGTCATGTGCCGATCGAGTTCGATGATTCGCGGCCCCAGGGCGTAACCGCGGGGCAGGCGAACGAGCAGGCCCGCGTTGGACAGCTCCTTCACATAGCGGTATGCGCTCGCGGACGTGTAACCCAACTGCGAGCAGATGACCTCGATGTCAATCACGGGCTGTTCCGGCTTGAACAGATTCAGCACCTCGAGCATGCGACTGAGGCTATTCATGGGCGTTGGCAGCGCGTGGCGTCATGGGTGGGCGGCATGTCTTGGCAAACCCGGAAGGTTAATCGAAGCATCGGCGCCGTTGTCGGCTTCTTGCTCGCTTCGAAATGATCGATCAATATCTCATATTGAGAAAAATATGCATGTTATACGCGTGAAAATGACAAATAATATTGCATTATTTTGGCTAATCGATAAACTTGCAAAATTCCTCGCAGAATGAAAGAGCTCTGGCAGGGGTAGTCGGGCCGTTGGCCCCGGCCCAGCGAGCGCACGCCCCGCTCGAAGCCGCACGTCGTCAGTCGGGGTGTTCAGGAGTTCGAGATGAACAGGAATTGCTTTCGGCAAACATGTGCCGCCCTGGTGATGCTTTTCGCCGCGTGTCTGGCCCCGGCTCCAGCCTGGGCCGAGGGCGGTTGGCCATCCCGGCCGATCCGCATCGTCGTTCCGTACCCGCCAGGTACGGGGCCGGACGTGATGGCTCGCCTGGTGACGGAAGGAATGGCGAAGGAGCTCAAGACCGCCTTCGTCGTGGAAAACAAGGCGGGGGCCAACGCGATCATCGGGACGTCGGAGGTAGTGAAGTCGCCGGCCGACGGCTATACCTTCCTGCTGGTCGACCGGCTCACCCTCACGGTCAATCCGCTGCTCTACCAGCCGCTGCCGTTCGACCCCCGGAAGGATCTCGTCTCGGTCAGCAACATCGCCGACGTGAATCTGTATCTCGTGGCCAGTGCGCAGGTGCCTGCCAACGATTTCAGATCCTTCATCGCCTACGTCAAGGCGCATCCCGGGGAGGTGCCGTTCGGCACCGGCGGCGTTGGCAGCGTCATGCACCTGAACATGGAGTTGCTGCAAGCAGGCACCGGCGTGCAGTTCCTGCACGTGCCGTACAAGGCGCTCGCGGAAGTCATTCCCGCCATGCTCGGTGGCCAGGTGGTGGCGACGTCGGGCGGCGTGGAGGCTCTGCTGCCCCATGTGCAAAAGGGCAGCCTGAAGCTGCTGGCTGTCGGCGCCAGCGCGCGCACGCCGGTGGCACCGAATGTGCCGACGATCACCGAGGCCGGCGGGTCCGACATGCTGCTGTCCACCTCCTACTCGCTGCATGCCAAGGCAGGCACCCCTGCAGAAATCCTGGCGCGAATGAACGCAGCCCTGGCCAAGGTGCTGGCCGCTCCCGACCTGCAGGCCTGGGCGTCCGCCCGAGGCCTGCGGGCCGGGGCTTCCAAGCCCGCGGAGCTCGACGCGCAGATCGCCGTCGACGCCGAGCGTGTCGGCAAGCTGGTGCGCGAGCGCGGCATCAAGGTGCAATAAGAGGAACAAGGCAATGAAGAAAATGACCGGCGCCGAGGCGCTCTGGCTCGCGCTTGCAGGCGAAGGTGTGGACACCTGCTTTGCCAATCCGGGCACCACCGAACTCGACCTGGTGCGTGCACTGGAGCAGCGCGATGAAATCCGATGCGTGGTCGGCCTGCAGGAAAACGTCTGCACGGGAGCGGCCGACGGGTACGGCCGCATGCTCGGGCGTCCCGCGGCAACGCTCCTGCACCTGGGGCCGGGGTTTGCCAACGGCATCGCGAACCTGCACAACGCGCGGCGCGCACGCACGCCGATCGTCAACCTCGTCGGCGATCACGCCAGCTGGCATTTGCCATATGACGCGCCGCTGACCTCCGACATCGAATCGCTCGCGCGGCCCGTCTCTGGCTGGGTGCACCGCATCGACAGTGTCGACGACAGCGCGGCCGCGGCCGCCGAGGCTGTGCGACAAAGCGTTGCAGCAGGTGGGCGCGGCACGACGCTGATCTTCCCCGCCGATTTTCAGGCGGGCGATGTCACGCAGGCCGCCAAGATCGAAAGGCCTGGCGCCACCAGCACGAGCGCCGAGGGCGGCCCCGACACAGCACAATGCATCGAGCGCCTGCGCGCAGCGCGGCGCGTGGTCTTCCTGTTGGGCGGTGGCGGAGAACTCTCTGGCTTGGGTCAGCGCGCTCAGCGCGCGACGGCCCGCCTGTGCACGCTGCTGGGCGCACAGGCCTATGCCGAGACCTTTCCGTCGCGTTCAGAGCGCGGGCAGGGGCTGCCGGCCTTCGATCGGTTGCCCTACTTTCCCGAGCCGGCGCGCGAAGTGCTGGATGCGGCCGAACTCGTCGTGCTCGTCGGCGCGCTGCCGCCGGTGACGTACTTCGGCTATGCGGGTCACCCGAGTTTGCTGGTCGATGCCGAACGGTTGCTGGTCATCAGCGAGCCGGGGCAGCCAGTGGCCGGGCGGCTCGAGGAAATGGCCGATGCCCTGGGGGCGCCGGCCTACCAGGCGGCCGTGTCGTCGCTGCCGGACGCGCCCGAGGGCGCGCTGACGCCGGCCAGGATCGCAGCGGTTCTGGCGCGCGAATTGCCGGCGGGCGCGATTGTCTCGGTTGAGGGCGGGACTTGCGGCTACCCCTTCTATGCGGCGTCTTCGGCCGCCCGTCCGCATACCACGCTCACCAACACCGGAGGTGCCATCGGGCAGGGGCTTCCCGTGGCGATGGGCGCGGCCATCGCCTGCCCGGAGCGCAAGGTGGTCGGGCTGCTGTCGGACGGCAGCACCCAGTACACGATCCAGACGCTGTGGTCGCTCGCGCATGAAAACCTCGACGTGGTCGTGCTGATCGCAGCGAACCACCAGTACGCCATCCTGCGCAACGAACTGCGGCGCGATGGCGCGGCGCTCGGCACACGGGCGGAGGCCCTGACTGCGCTGGATCACCCGCGCATCGACTGGGTGGGGCTTGCCGAGGCCTACGGCGTCCCCGCAACGCGCGCGCACACCGCCCAAGAACTGACCGAACAACTTCAACGCGCGTTCGGGCGAAGCGGCCCTGCGCTCATCGAAATGGCCCTTTGAGGGCGCAACGTCAGGGCGCCGGCAGGCGGCCTGCATCAATCAAGGAGAACATATGGATCTGAAACTCAGGGGCAAGGTCGCGGTCGTGACCGGCGGCAGCCTTGGCATTGGCCGGGCCGTGACGCAGGCGCTGGCGGCCGAAGGCGTGCGCGTGGCGATCGTGGCGCGCAGCAAGGAGCCGCTCGAACAGGCGGCGCGCGAAATCAGCGAACAAACCGGCATCGAGATTCTTGCTGCGCCCGCGGATGTCAGCAGCACCGAGCAGGTCGACGCCATGATGAGCAGGGTCGCGGCGCATTTCGGCCGAATCGACATTCTCGTCAATGGGGCTGCCCACCCGGGCGGTCTGGTGCGCAGCGAGATCGAGAACGCCAGCCCCGAAGGGCTGCTGGAAGACATCAACATCAAGGTGGTGGGCTACATGCGCTGCGCCAAGGCGGCCGCGCCCCACATGCGCAATGGCGGCTTCGGCCGCATCATCAACATCGGCGGCCTCACGGGCCGCGGCAGCAAGCAACTCTCGGGCATGCGCAACGTGGCGATCTGCCACTTGACCAAGACGCTTTCCGACCAACTCGGCCCGTCGGGTATCACGGTCAACGTGATCCATCCCGGCGTGGTGGAAACACCGCACATCCACGAGCTCTACGCCAAGGAGGCCAAGCTACAGGGCCTCACGCCGGATCAGGTGGAGGCGAACTACGCCAGGGCCACGCCCATCCGCCGCGTGCTGCAGCCCAACGAGATTGCCGATGCCGTGCTGTTCCTCGCCTCCGAACGAGCGGGCGCGATCACCGGAGAGTCGATCGCGGTGGACGGCGGCATCACGCGCGGCATCTTCATCTGAGCAAAGCGAAGGAGCACTCAATCATGCAAGGAACGATTCTTGTGGGAACCGCGGGGCAGGGCATCCTGCGCAGCGCAGACGACGGCGCGACATGGCATCGCCTCGGGTTGAAGGAAGCCATCGAGTTCGATGGCGTCGTGCGAAGTCTTCTGGTGGACCCTCGGGACCCGAACCGGATCTTCGCGGGTGCGGACGCCGGCATTTGCCTGAGCGAAGACGCGGGTGCGCATTTCAGGCGCCTCGAATCGCCCGCGAACGGAATGCATGTCTGGTCCATCGCGATCGACCCGCGCGACTCCAATGTCATCTACGCAGGAACGGGCGCGCCTTCTCGCGCCGCGATGTTCCGCTCGCTCGATGGGGGTCAGAGCTGGACGCGGCTTGGCATCGAATTGCCGGAGTTCTGCGGCGGCGTAAACCGTCCGCGGATCCTCACCATCTGCGTGGACGCCGATGACGGCGCGGTGTGGTTCGGCGTAGAGGAGGGCGGTGCCTGGCACAGCCTGGACCAGGGCGAGACCTGGCGCCGCGCGGACGATGCGCAAAGCGGCATCCTCAACGGCGACATCCACGCCATCACCATCCTTCCGGCCCGCGGCGGCCGGCCCAAGACCCATCTGCTCGCCACGGTGAATTCGGTCTATACCAACCGCGACGGTGGCTACGGGCCGTGGGCCGCGGAAAGTTCGGCCGATCGCTTCGATGGCATGTACTACACCCGCACGCTCGCACCTCTGGAGGGCGCGGAGGACGTGCTGCTGGTGGCCATCGGCGATGGCACGCCGGGCACGCGCACGCAGATCTACCGCTCGCTCGACCGTGGCGCGACATGGTCGGCGGCACTGCTTCATGCGGTGCCCAACTCCACGTTCTGGGCGTTGGGAACGCACGCCGCAGACCCTCAGTTTGTGTTGGCCGGCACCAAATACGGTCACCTCTTCCGTTCCATGGACGCGGGAAAAACCTGGTTCAAGGACTGGCGCGACTTCAGCGAGATCACCGCAGTGGCATGGACGCCGGTCGTCGCCGCCGTCAAGGCGCACCCGAAATCCACTCTCGGGGCGAAGCCACATGACTGATACGACGACCCGGACCGTGCGCCCGAAGATTCGCCGCACGCACCTCTCGCTCTTTGTGTCGAACCCCTTCGCATCGGCAAGTTGGTACGAGCGCGTGCTGGGCATGCAGGAAACCGCGCGCGGCGAGCAGTGGGTGTTCATGAGCTTCGGACAGAAGCACCATGACATCGCGTTGATCCGCCCGGAGCCGGGCATCGTTGTGGGCGGCTGTGCGCTGCAGCACTACGGCCTGGAAATCGATGGCGACATCACGGAACTGCGGCGGCTCTACGGGCAACTGCTCAAGGCCGGAGTGGAGGTGGTCAAGACCACCGACCACAAGGTGGGCTACGGCCTGTACTTCAACGACCCGGATGGTCATCGCTTCGAGTTCTTCTGCGAAACCGTCCACGACGATGAGGAGGGCAAGCGAGTGCTGCATAACTACAACGCGCCTAGCGACCACTTCGAACTGGAGCCGCTGTACGACTGAGTGCGGCGCGCTTTCCCCTTCCTGTTCTTCAACATTCACACATCATTCTCATGACCAAGTCAGCCAATTTCAGCGTCTTTCACATCCGCAAGTGGTACCTGCAGATCGAGGACACCCTCGCAGGCGAAACCGGCGCGCCGGCCGATGGCGACCCACTGCGCAAGATCGTCATTGCGGCTTCCATCCACAACCCGTTCGCCGGCAGGTTCGTCCAGGACCTGTCTGCCTGGATCGAGCCGTCGCCCGAACTGGGGCGCGAGTTCGGTCGCCGCATCCAGGAGGCTGCCCAGGGCCGCGCGATCGAGAGCTACGGCAAGGCCTGCCTCGTGGGCATCGACGGCGAGTACGAGCATGGCAACGCGCTGCTCACCAATCCGGCAGCCAACCCGATCCGCGACGCACTCGGCGGCGGCAAGTCCTGGGTGCCTTCCACCGGAAAGCGTGGCGGTCCCGGCGCCGCGATCGACATCCCGCTGGCGCACAAGGACGCGCTGTACGTGCGTTCGCACTACGACACCGTGACCGCCCAGTTCAGCGACGGCCCCAACCGCGACGAGGTCATCGTCTGCTGGGCCTTCGCCACCCGCGGACGCCTCAACGCGCGGCTGGGGGGCCTGAAGGCCTCCGAGGTCAAGGGCCAGGACGGCTTGTACTGAAAGACGCACATGGAGCGGCGCGACTACACGCTGGCCCTGTCGGGGCTGAACTTCCACGTCAGCGAGTGGGGGGCGGAACAGGGATGGCCCGTCGTCATGCTCCACGGCATTCGCGGCTACGCCGAGACCTTCGCTGGCATCGCGGCGGCCCTGCATCCCGGCTTCCGCGTCATTGCGTTCGATCAGCGCGGGCGCGGCGGCTCTGACTGGGACCCCGCTCACAACTACTATGCCGACGCCTACGTGGCGGATGTGGAGGCCATCGTTCAACAGTTGGGGCTCGACCGCTTCGACCTGTTGGGTCACTCCATGGGAGGCATCAACGCGATCGTCTATGCCGCGCGCCATCCCGGGCGTGTGCGGCGCCTGGTGATCGAGGACGCCGGCCCCGGCGCCTTCGAGACGAGCGACGGCGCGACACGCATCCGCAAGGAACTCGCAACGACGCCGGAGCGCTTCGAGTCCTGGGAGGCCGCCGGCGAATTCATGCGGGCGCTGCGTCCCACGGTGAGCGAAGAGGCCCGGCAGCAGCGCTTGCACAGCATGCTCAAGCCCCTGCGCGAGGGCGGCTACACCTGGCGCTACGACCATGCCGGCATTGCGGCGACGCGGCTGAACCCCGACCCGGCGCGTGTCGTTGATCTTGAGCCGTGCCTGTCGGCCATCGGTTGCGAGACCCTGGTAATCCGCGGGGGGCGATCCGACTACCTGCAGCCGTCGATGGTCGAGCGCATGCAGGCGTTGAATCCGCGCATCGCGAGCATCGAGATCCCGGACGCCGGCCACTACGTGCATGACGACCAGCCGGCCTTGTTCCAGCAGGCGGTTTCCGATTTTCTCGATCGGGGTCTGTTCCATGCAGGAAAGGGCGCACCGTGATCCACGAACTTCGAACCTATACCCTCGTACCAGGCGGCACGCGCGAGTACTTGCGCATCTACAACGAGACGGCGCGAGCGCTGCAGACCCGCATGCTGGGCAACCTGGTGACGCTGATGACGCCGGAGAGTGGTGATCTCAATCAGCTTGTCTTTCTCTGGGCCTATGACAGCCATGAAGAGCGCGCGCGTCGACGTGCCCAGTTGATGGCCGACGCCAGCTTCACGGAGTTTCGCAAGAGCGTGCGCCACTTGCTGGTCCGGCAGGACAGCCGCCTTCTCACCGCCGCCTGAGTCGGTGGGCACGGAGACAAGAACCTATGAAAATCCCCACGGACATTCCGGTGCTGATCGTCGGCGCGGGCCCGGTCGGCGTCTCCATCGCCAACCTGTTGGGCCACTACGGCACCGCTTGCCTGGTCGTCGAGCGCAACCTGCAGGTGCTGAACTATCCCCGCGCGGTGGGCCTCGACGATGAGGCGCTGCGCACCTTCCAGGCGGCCGGCCTGGCCGAGGCGATGCTGCGCGACATGATCCAAAACGTGCCGATGCGCATGTACACCGCCGGCAAGCGCTGTTTTGCGGAGATCCTGCCGAGCACGCGCGAGTTCGGCTGGTTTCGTCGCAATCTTTTTTCACAGCCGCTCGGCGAGCTGACGCTGCGCCAGGGGCTCGAACGCTTCCCGCACGTGAACCTTTGTCCCGGCGTGGAGCTGGTTCATCTGGTCCAGGACGATGAGGGCGTGACGGCGACCTTGCGCGACGCAGAGGGGGCCGAGCACCGGGTGCGCGCAGGCTACCTCGTGGCATGCGACGGCGGACGCAGCATGGTGCGCGAAGGCATCCTCAAGTTGCCTTTCGAAGGGCGCACGCATCCAGCCAAGTGGGTGGTGATCGAATGCGACCACGATCCCCTGGACGCGCCCTATACCGCGTTGCACTGCGAGCCTCAAAGGCCCTACGTGTGCCTGAGGCTCCCCTATGGGCTGCGGCGCTGGGAGTTCATGCTGTTTCCGGGCGAAGACGGCGAGCAGATGCTGCAGCCTGAGAAGGTGCGAGAACTGCTGGGCCGGCATGTGGCAGAACCCGACAAGCTCAACGTGATCCGCGCCCGCGTGTACACGCACAACTCTCGCGTGGCCGGCGCGTTCGTCGTCGGGCGCGTTTGCCTGGCCGGGGATGCTGCACACATCACGCCGCCATGGATCGGCCAGGGGTTGAATGCGGGCCTGCGCGACGCCTTCAACCTGGCCTGGAAGCTAGCCTGGATCCTGCAGGGACGGATGAAGCCCGAGTTGCTGGCGAGCTATCACGAAGAGCGCCACGCGCACGCCAAGGCGATGATCGATCTGGCGGACTTGTTCGGCTCCGTGCTGTCCCAGCGCAACCGCTTCGTGGCCTGGATGCGTGACCGTTTCTTCCTGTCCATCAAGAACATTCCGCGCGTGCGCGACTACGTGCTGCAGATGAAGTTCAAACCCATGCCGCGCTTTACAAAAGGTGTTGTCCTGAACAGTGGCGATGCGCGGAGCGACGAATTGGTGGGGCGCATGTTCATCCAACCCAACGTCGAGCGCGAAGCCGGGCGCACCCAGCGCCTGGACGATATGGTCGGTGCGCGCTTCGCGCTGCTGAGCTGGTGCGGCGACGCACTGGCGGGTGCACCCGCCTGTTTGCGGGAGCAGCTCGAGCGTCTGGGCTGCGACCACTATGTCGGCGTGCGCTCGCGCAGCATCAGGAGCGAGGCCTGTTCTCACGTGCCGGTCCAGCCATCGGGAACAGTGATCGAGGACGTGGAGAACACGCTGCACTTCTGGTTCCAGGCCAAAGGTGTCGACTGGGTGCTGATCCGCCCGGACCGCTTCATCGCGGCCGCTGGCAAGGCGGGCGATTCGGTGCCGCAGCTTTCGACATTTTGCGAAACCGTACTGCCGCCAACTGGCTCTGTTTTCGCCGGCTCGGCGAGCGCCTCCGAGCAGTCCCGCTTGCCGGCGCATGCCTGAGGAAACCATGATGTTGTATCCCGAGCTTTCCCTCTATGTCGGCGGCCGCTTTCTGAATGGCGATGGCCGTCCAGGACAGGACGTGCGTGATCCCGCCACCTTTGATCTGCTCGGGCGCCTGCCCTGGGCAACGCGCGAGGACGTCGATGCGGCACTGAGGGCCGCACACCGGGCGTTCCAGTCCTGGCGGCGCAGTTCGCCGATGGAGCGTTCCGAGGTGTTGCGCAAGGCGGCAGCGCTGGCACGCGAGCGCGCCAGCGAGATCGGGCATGGCATCACGCTGGACAACGGAAAGCCATTGCCGGAAGCAGTGGCCGAGGTGCTCAACGCCGTCGAGCATATCGAATGGCACGCGGAGGAATGCCGTCGCATCTACGGCCGTGTCGTGCCATCGCGCACTCCCGCGGTGCGTCAGCTCGTGGTGCGCGAGCCGGCAGGCGTCTGCGTCGCATTCAGCCCTTGGAACTTTCCATTTGGCCAGGCGATGAAGAAGGTCGTGGCCGCGATCGGCGCCGGTTGCACCGTCGTGCTCAAGGGGCCGGAAGAATCGCCAAGCGCCATTGTGGCGATGGCTCGCTTGTTCCACGACGCGGGACTGCCCGAAGGCGTGTTCAACATCGTGTGGGGCGTGCCAAGCGAGATCTCGCGCCAATTGATCGAATCGCCCCTGGTGCGGGTCGTCTCGTTCACCGGCTCGGTTCCGGTGGGCAGGCATCTCGCGGCGCTCGCGGGCTCGCACATGAAGCGAATGAACATGGAACTCGGCGGTCATGCGCCGGTTCTGGTATTCGATGATGCTGACGTAGAGCAGGCCGCGACTCTGCTTGCGCGACTGAAGACCCGCAATGCCGGCCAAGTGTGCGTCTCGCCCTCGCGCTTCTTTGTCCAGGCAGGCATCCACGACCGCTTCGTGGCCAGTTTCGCCGATGCGATGCGCGGCGTGAAGGTGGGCCATGGCTTGGAAGAGGGCGTCCAAATGGGGCCACTGATCCACGAGAGGCGCCTGCAAGCCATACGCGAACTCGTGGACGACGCAGTGCAGGCGGGCGCGCAGGTGCTCGCAGGCGGCGGCACATTGGGCGAGCGCGGCCATTTTCACGAGCCGACCGTGATCGCTAACGTGCCGCAGCACGCTCGCGTCATGCGTGAGGAACCATTCGGACCCCTGGCCGCCCTCGCGCGTTTCGATACGGTGGACGATGCATTGCGCCTGGGCAACGCGCTCCCTTTCGGCCTGGCTGCCTACGTCTTCACGCAGTCGACCCAGACCTCGACGCGCGTGGCCAACGAACTGGAGGCCGGCATGGTCAACATCAACCATTCCGGCATGGCGCATCCCGAGCTGCCTTTCGGCGGCGTGAAGGACAGCGGCTTCGGCAGCGAGGGCGGCACCGAGTCCTTCGACAGCTTCCTGGTGACCAAGCTGATCACCCAGATCTGAAACCTCAACCCCGAGTTCCTGCACCATGTTGAACCTGCGAGACCCTTCTCTGCTTCGAGAGCAATGCTTCGTGGCGGGTCAGTGGATATCTGCCGCCCGAACCATCGCCGTCACCAACCCCGCCTGTGGCGCCGTGGTGGCTCACGTACCGCGCCTGGGTGCCACCGAAACCCGCCAGGCGATCGACGCCGCGAATGGTGCGTGGCCCGCATGGCGCGCGCGCACGGCCCATGACCGCTCGGCGCTGCTGGCGCGCTGGCACGCGCTGATCCTGGAGAACCAGGACGACCTCGCCAGAATCATGACTGCCGAGCAAGGCAAGCCGCTGGCGGAAGCGCGCGGCGAGATTGCCTACGCGGCGTCCTTCATCCAATGGTTCGCCGAGGAGGCCAAGCGGGTCTACGGCGAGACGATTCCTTCGCCGATCTCCACCCAGAGGATCGTGGTGACCAAGGAGCCCGTGGGTGTGTGCGCGGCAATCACGCCCTGGAATTTTCCCGCTGCGATGATCACGCGCAAGGCGGGACCGGCATTGGCCGCGGGTTGCGTCATGGTCGTCAAGCCGGCGAGCCAGACACCGTTGACGGCGCTTGCTCTCGCGGCGTTGGCCGAACGTGCAGGGATTCCTTCGGGCGTGCTGTCGGTAGTCACCGGGTCGGCTGGCGACATCGGGACGGAGTTGGCGACCAATCCGTTGGTGCGCAAGCTTAGTTTCACCGGCTCCACCGAAGTCGGGCGACATCTGATGCAGCAGACCGCGGCGACAGTAAAGAAGGTGTCGATGGAACTGGGAGGCAATGCACCTTTCATCGTCTTCGAAGATGCAGATCTCGACGCCGCGGTGGAAGGGGCCATCGTGTCCAAGTTCCGCAATGCAGGCCAGACCTGCGTATGCGCCAACCGGCTGTACGTGCACTCCAAGGTCTACGACCAGTTTGCACGCAAGTTGGCGGACGCGCTGAAGGCGCTGAAGGTGGGGTCCGGCGAGGAGGAGGGCGTACGCATCGGGCCGTTGATCGACGACGCGGCCGTGCGGAAGGTCGAGGAACATCTGGCTGACGCGCTAGAAAGAGGGGCGCAGGTGATCACCGGTGGCGGCAGGCATGCGCTGGGGCGCAGCTTCTTCGAGCCGACCGTGCTCGTGGGCGTCACCCAGGCCATGCGCGTCGCGCGCGAGGAGACCTTCGGGCCGCTCGCGCCCCTGTTTCGCTTCGAGACAGAAGACGAAGTCGTCGCGATGGCGAACGACACCGAATTCGGCCTGGCAAGCTATTTCTATGCACGCGATCTCGGCCGCGTGTGGCGTGTCGCGGAGCGCCTCGAGTACGGCATGGTTGGCGTGAACACCGGGCTGATCTCCAACGAGGTGGCGCCGTTCGGCGGTGTCAAGCAATCGGGCCTCGGACGCGAGGGATCGCGCCATGGCATCGAGGACTACTTGGTCATCAAGTACATCAACATGGCGGGAATCGAGAGCCCGCGAACGAATCAACTCAACTAGGAAACCATGACTGAAGCACGCCAGCCCGATCACCCGATCAATTCCCTGTTCGTCGACCGCTGGTCGCCGCGCGCATTCACGGGCGAGCCGATTGCCAAGCCCATGCTGCTGAGCCTGCTGGAAGCAGCTCGGTGGGCACCCTCGGCATACAACGCGCAGCCATGGCGCTTCATCTATGCGCAGCGCGAGACCCTCAGTTGGGAGCCGATCTTTGCTACGCTGGTGGAATTCAACCAAGGCTGGGCCCAGCATGCAGCTGCACTGGTGGTCATCGTGTCGGCCAGGCAAGCCGTGTTTCCAGGGCAGACAGATGCCGCGCCCAACGCATGGCATTCGTTCGATGCCGGCGCGGCGTGGGCCAGCATCGCCTTCCAGGCCACGCTCGCGGGCTGGTCCGCCCATGGGATGGCGGGCTTCGATGCAGATCGGCTGCGAAAGGCCGCAGGCATTCCAGACACCTACGCGCTGGAAGCGGTGTTGGCGATTGGCAAGCAGGGCGACAAGGCCTTGCTTGCCGAGGGGCTGCGCGCTCGCGAGATGCCCAACGGACGACTGCCGCTGACCCAATTGGCAGCCGAGGGGCGGTTCACTTTCAGCGAATGAAGCATCGGCTGGATGTGCCACGACTGGTCTCGCGCACAACGGCCGCGCAATGGCTTGCCGATCCGGGATACCGCGCAGCAGGCTTCTATTCATAGACTGCCGGCCACCCCTCTGCTGCAACCGAGCAGGTTCGCGCCCACCCGCAATTCCGGCTTCGAACATCGCATGCCGAGTCAGGAGACAGTACATGGAAGTTATGAACACCTTGTTGGAGCGGCCACAGGAGGCTGCCGCAGTCCGCTCCACCACTCTGCGCCGTTCAACGCTCAGCGCGGGGTTTATCACACTGCTGGTGATCTCGGCGGCAAGCCCATTGAGCGTTGTCGCTGGCGGCTTTCCGCTTGGGATCATGCTGGGCAACGGTGCCGGCACGCCCGCGCTGGTTGTTGTGGCGCTGGCGCTGCTGTTGCTGTTCGCCGTGGGCTACACGGCGATGGCCACTTGCGTCACAAGTGCAGGGGGCTTCTATGCCATGGTTGCCCGCGGCCTTGGTGGAAGCGCCGGCGGCGCTGCGGCGATGGTGGCGATCCTGGGCTACCTCACACTGCAATTCGGGCTATACGGCCTGCTGGGCGCTGTCTCGTCCGAGGCCTTGCTTGCCCAGTTTGGGCTGAGTGTTCCATGGTGGGCCTGCGCACTGGCAGCCATGGCGACGGTAGCGTACTTCGGCTATCGCCAGATCGACTTCTCCGCGAAGGTGCTGGCCGGCTTCGTCGTTGCGGAATATGCGGTGGTGCTGATTCTTGATGTGCTGATTCTCAGCCAGGGAGGGGCGGACGGTATCAACTTCAAGTCCTTCGCCCCGCAGGTGATCGCTGGCGGAAACCCGTTCATCGGATTGCTCTTCTGCTTTGCGGCCTTCATAGGCTTCGAGGCGACGACTATCTACAGCGAGGAAGCCAAGGATCCCAAACGCAGCATCCCGATCGCCACATACGCCGCGCTGTTGCTCGTGGGCGGCTTCTACTCGTTCTCGCTGTGGTGCCTGGTGCTGGGTGCCGGCACTGACAAGGTCGCTGCCACGGTTGCTGCCTTGGGTGACCCAACGAATTTCCTGTACACCTTGTCAGATACCTATGCGGGATCGCATTTGACCATGATCCTGCGCGGCATGTTCATCGTCAGTATCTATGCAGGATTGATCGCATTTCACAACTCGACCGCGCGCTATTTCTACTCGATGGGACGTGAACGCTTGCTGCCATCACGGCTCGGCTGGACACATCCCAGGCACAAGAGCCCGCATATTGCTTCGCTGTTGCAGACGGCCTTGTGCGCCGCCGTGGTGATCGGCTTCGCCGTGGCCCGTGCAGATCCGGTCCTGACGATGTTCTCGTGGCTGAGTAACCTGGCCACGGTCTGTGTGCTCTTGCTGATGATCGCCACCGCGATCTCGGTGATTAGGTTCTTTCGCCGCGCATCGCACGGTTATGGCAAGGTCCGGATCCTGCTGCTGCCGGCGTTGGCGGGAATGGGGCTTTGCGTGGTCCTGGTGCTTGCGGTTGCGAACTTCCATATTTTGACGGGCGCCAGCGAAAGGAGTGCTCTCGCTTTGATCGGTCTGTTGCCGATCGCAGCGTCTGTCGGGTGGTTGGCGGCAGGTCGACTCAAGCGCCGTGACCCCGCGCGTTTCGCGAATCTCGGCCAAGATCGCGACTAGGATGACTTGATCGGTTGATTGAGATGGCACCGCAACTCGAAAGTTCGAAGCGGCTCGCTCCGACATCGGCACCATGGCCGCCCGTGACCGAGTTCTGTCTTGCCTCATTGCTCGCGCGCAGATGATCGAACTGCGCCACCTTCGCCATTTCATGGCCGTTGCAGAGGAACTGAGCTTCCGTCGCGCCGCCGAGCGAGTCCATATCGACCAGACTCCACTGTCGCGAACCGTCCGTGACCTGGAAGACCGAATGGGCGTGGCTCTTTTAATTCGAAAGCCCCGCAGACTCGAGCTCACTCCCGCAGGTGCCAAATTGCTTGATCATGCGCGAGGACTTTTCTTGCGTCTGGAGCGCATTAAACGCGTCATACGCGAAACCGATGCACGCTATCGCGAGCCCTTGCGCATCGGCGCGGACGACAGCACGGTGCAGCCCAGGCTGGCCGAATGCCTGACCCGCTGGCGGGAACTTGTCCCCGATATCCCAGTGGAGCTGACGGAAATGCGCCCGGCAGAACTCTTGGCCGCGCTGCGCAGCGAGGAGATGGATGCAGGGTTCTCCTTCGGCCTGCCAGATAGTGAAGCCATCGCACAACATGTGGCCTGGATGAGCCCCATCGTGGCGTTGCTTCCAAGAGCACATGAACTCGCCTGCCGCGAGGTGGTTTCCCTTGCCGAGTTGTCATCCTTCCCCGCCATCGCCTGCAGTGCTTCCTACCATCCAGGACTATGTCAGCAGATGAAGGCAGTACGTCGGCGATATTCTGTAGCTCCGACAATCGTCGGGGAGGCTCGCACACTGACAGGCTATCTGACCCGTGTGGCGGCAGGTCAGGGGGTTGGGGTTGCAGATGCTGACCACATGCGGGCACTGCGACGTACGGACGTCGTGGTCGTGCCGCTCGCCGAACCGGTGCACTTCACAACCTACGTGCTGCACAAGCACCGGCGCAATGGCCTGCCCGAATCGCTGCAACGGTTTCTTACCCACGCCACAGCTTTGAACTGAACGTTACGGTGCGGGATTGCAAGGCGAACTGCCTCGCTCCAACAGCCATGGAGTTGTCGAGCTGCCCGTGGAATGCTCCCGTCATGACAGCCTGAAGGCTCATGCACTCAGCAGAAGAAGGAGTCGCAAGCCAGTCCCACGCCAACGTACGCCACGCCACGCCCCCATGGGTGTGCCGCCCGGCGGCTTGATTCCAGACTCATGCCTGCGTGCCGCAGCGGCACACATGTGCTGGAACTCATACGCCTGGGAGGTGGCGCCCTATGCCGACAGCAGCGACCGGCATCCTGTTCGGACAGATATTCGTGGTGCTCGGCGTCGCCTTGGGCGGGGTGTGGGCGGCCACGCAGTGGACGGCGCACGCGCTGGGTTACCAATCGAGGCTCGGGCCCTGGTGGTTCGAGGTTTCCGGCGTGCCAGTCTACGAGCCGTGGAAGCTGTTCGCGTGGTGGTACTTCTACGAGACCTATGCGCCCCAGGTGTTCAAGCGTGGTGGGGTCATAGCCGCATTGAGCGGGATGTCGGCGACGGGCGCAGCCATTGCGATGGCCGTATGGCGCGCGCGGATGGCCAAGCGCGTCACAACTTACGGTTCCGCGCGCTGGGCCGAGCGTGAGGAGATCGACAAGGTCGGACTGACGAAGCCGGCAGGTGTGTTCCTCGGCAAGACTTCGGACAAGAGCGGCGCCTATCTGCGTCATGAGGGCCCAGAGCATGTGATGGCGTTCGCGCCCACGCGCTCCGGCAAGGGCGTCGGGCTCGTGGTGCCCACACTGCTGTCCTGGCCCGGCTCGGCCGTGATCCACGACATCAAGGGCGAGAACTGGAATCTCACGGCTGGCTGGCGCGCTCGCTTCTCGCACTGCCTGCTGTTCAATCCGATCGAGGCGCGCTCGGCTGCCTACAACCCGCTGCTCGAAGTGCGCCGCGGCGCGCACGAGGTGCGCGACGTGCAGAACATCGCGGACATCCTGGTCGATCCTGAGGGCGCACTCGAGCGGCGTAACCACTGGGAGAAGACCAGCCATGCGCTGTTGGTCGGGGCGATCCTGCATGTGCTCTACGCGGGTGAGGACAAGACGCTGCGTGGGGTGGCGAACTTCCTTTCCGATCCCGCATGCCCCTTCGAGGTCACGCTGCACCGGATGATGACGACGCGGCACCTGGGTGAGGACATCCATCCGGTCGTTGCTTCGGCTGCCCGTGAGGTGCTCAACAAGAGCGACAACGAGCGCTCCGGGGTGCTGTCCACGGCCATGTCCTTCCTGGGGCTGTATCGCGACCCGACGGTGGCTGAAGTCACCTCGCGCTGCGACTGGCGCATCGCCGACCTGATCTCGGCGAAACACCCGGTCTCGCTGTACCTGGTCGTCCCGCCCTCGGACATCAGCCGCACCAAGCCGCTGATCCGCCTGATCCTCAACCAGATCGGACGGCGCCTCACCGAATCGCTCGACGGGTCCGATGGCATCGCACGGCTCCACAAACTGCTGCTGATGCTCGACGAGTTCCCGGCGCTGGGCCGACTGGACTTCTTCGAATCTGCGCTGGCGTTCATGGCCGGCTACGACCTGCGTGCCTTCCTGATCGCGCAGTCCCTGAACCAGATCGACAAGGCCTATGGCCCGAATCACGCGATTCTTGACAACTGCCATGTGCGCATTGCGTTCGGCACCAACGACGAGCGCACGGCCAAGCGCATCTCGGAGGCGCTGGGGACGGCCACCGAGTTGCGCGCGCAGCGCAACTACGCGGGGCACCGGCTCGCGCCGTGGCTGGGCCACCTTATGGTCTCGCGCCAAGAGACGGCGCGGCCGCTGCTGACGCCGGGCGAGGTGATGCAGCTGCCACCCGACGACGCGGTGGTGATGGTCTCCGGCCATCCGCCGATCAAGGCTAGGAAGCTGCGCTACTACCAGGACCGCAACTTCACGCGGCGTGTGCTGCCACCACCGGCGCTGGCTGCGGGCTTCTACGCGGATCGTCCTGCGACACGGCCCGACGACTGGAGCGGACTGGCGCCGCTGATCGCTCCTGAGTCTTTGTCGTCAGTCGATGCGGGTGGCTTTGCCGACGAGGGCGGCTACCAGCTCAAGCCCGAGCTGGAAGTCGTGCGCGACACGCCGGCGCTGCCGGAGGACGACAGCCTGCTGGTGCTCTATGACGAGGACGACGTACCGCTGGGGCCGCGGGACGTGGGTCGTCAGCTCACGCGCACTGCGCGCCTCGCCGCGCTGGACCCTGACGACGGGATCGCCCTATGAGCCGGGCTCGCCTCAACATCTTCATCGAGCCGGAGCACGCCAAACGGCTGGATCGGCTGGCGGTGCACAAGGGTGTCTCGAAATCTGCCGTGATCGCCGCGGCGCTGGCGTCGTTCCTGTCGCCCGATGGCGGCGACCAGCGCGAGGCTGCGATCGCCAAACGCCTGGACCGGCTCTCGCGCCAGTTCGACCGGCTGGAGCGCGACCAGAACATCCTGATCGAAACGGTCGCGCTCTATGTCCGCTATTTCCTCACCGTCTCGATCCCGGTGCCCGAGGGCCAGCAGGAAGCCGCACGCGCGCAGGGGCGGGCCCGCTATGTGCAGTTCATCGAGCAGCTCGGGCGGCACCTGCAGCGCGGGCGCAGTCTGGTACGCGAGGTCCATGAGGAGATCGAGCCTGAAGCGGCGCCAATGCACGCAGGGCAGGAGCCGGAGGAGGCCGCTGATGGTCCAGCCGTCTGATCGTTCTTCCGGCTCGTCGCCAGGCGTCGTGGACAACGCGGTGGCCCGGCGCATCCGCATGTTGCGCACCGCCATGGGGCCAGAAATCGCAGCGGCCCTCGCCGATCCGGAAGTTGTGGAGGTGCTGCTCAACCCCGATGGTTCGCTGTGGGTGGACCGGCTCGGCAGCGGCCGCGCGCCGACCGACGCGGCGCTGCCGCCGCCTGTGGCCGAACGCATCATCCGGCTCGTCGCCGCGCACGTGCGCGCCGAGGTGCATGCCGGTATGCCGATCCTCTCGGCCGAGCTGCCCGAGACCGGCGAGCGTTTCCTGGGCGTATTGCCGCCGGTGGTGCGGGCGCCGTCCTTCGCGATCCGCAAGCGGGCGCTGCGCATCATGACCCTCGCGCACTACGTGGCCGACGGCATCCTGACCGAAGCGCAAGCCGCGTTCCTGCGGCGGGCGGTGCGCGACCGCCTGAACATCGTGGTGGCCGGCGGCACCAGCACGGGCAAGACGACGCTCGCGAACGCGTTGCTCGACGAGATCGCCGACACCCGAGATCGGGTGCTGATCCTCGAGGACACGGTGGAGTTGCAATGCCGCTCCGACGACCACGTGAGCATGCGCAGCGAACCGGGCGTGACCACCATGGCCGACCTGGTGCGCGCCACCTTGCGGCTGCGGCCCGACCGCATCGTGGTCGGCGAGGTGCGCGGCGCCGAGGCGCTGGACCTGCTCAAGGCCTGGGGCACCGGGCATCCGGGCGGGATCGCCACCGTGCATGCCGGCTCCGCGCAGGGCGCCCTCACGCGGCTGGAGCAACTGGTGCAGGAGGTCTCCGTGACGGTGCCGCGCGCCCTGATTGCCGAGGCGGTCCACGTCATCGTCTTCATCGCCGGGCGCGGCCGTGCCCGGCGGGTGCGCGAAATCGCGCGTGTCGTCGGCCATGACAGCGAAGGCTACCAGTTCGATACCTCGGCGGTGCCCGGCTTCCCGTTGCTCTCTTCGTCCCTCTCTGCTCCTTCCATCCCTTCGTCTTCTGGAGAACCGTCATGACGATTCCACGCAGTTCCGTAAAGCCGCTTCTGCACGCGGCTGCTGCGGCAGCGCTCTTACTGGCCGTCGCGCTGCCCGCGCGGGCTGCAGGCTCGAACATGCCCTGGGAAGCACCGCTGCAGTCGATCCTCGACTCGATCCAGGGGCCGGTGGCCAAGATCGTCGCGGTGATCATCATCATCGTGACGGGCCTGACACTGGCTTTTGGCGACACCAGTGGGGGCCTTCGCAAGCTGATCCAGATCGTGTTCGGCCTGTCAATCGCGTTCGCTGCGTCCAGTTTTTTCCTGACCTTCTTCAGCTTCTCGGGCGGGGCGGTGCTGGCATGAACGCGCCGACTGTCTTCTCGCCGGGCGTCGCGCCAGGCTTCGAGATCCCGCTGCACCGGTCCCTCACAGAGCCGATCCTGCTGGGCGGCGCGCCGCGTACCGTGGCGATCGCCAACGGCACGCTGGCCGCTGCCGTGGGACTGGGACTGCAGCTCTGGCTGCCCGGCGTCGCGCTCTGGATCGTCGGCCACGCGCTGGCTGTCTGGGGTGCGAGGCTGGATCCGCAGTTCATGCAGGTCTTTGCGCGGCACATCAAGCAGCGTCCGCTGCTGGACGCGTAAGGCGGGAAGGGGAGACGCGATGCTGAATCTCGCCGAATACCGAAAGCGGCCGGCGCTGCTGGCCGACTGGCTGCCCTGGGCCGGCCTGGTCGCGCCCGGGGTCGTGCTCAACAAGGATGGATCGTTCCAGCGCACGGCGCGGTTTCGCGGGCCGGACCTGGACAGCGCCACGCAGGGCGAGTTCGTCGCCACCTCGGCGCGTTTGAACAACGCGCTACGGCGGCTCGGCTCGGGTTGGGCGCTGTTCGTGGAGGCCGAGCGGCGCGAAGCGGCAGGCTATCCCGAGTCTTCGTTCCCCGAGGCGCTCTCCTGGCTGGTCGACGAGGAGCGCCGCGCGGCCTTCGAGGAGGACGCCAGCCACTTCGAGAGCCGCTACCACCTGACGCTGCTGTGCCTGCCGCCCGAGGAGTCGAAGGCACGCGCCACGGGCCTGCTCTACGAGAACGCCGGGACGAAAGAAAAGTCGGGATCGGATGCCTCGAATGGGTCGGACTGGAGAGGACGGCTGGAAGCTTTCGTCTCCGAGACAGAGCGCTTCCTCGGCCTGCTCGAAGACGTGATGCCCGAGATAGGCTGGCTTGACGATGCCCAAACGCTGACCCACCTGCACGGCTGCGTGTCCACGCGTCGGCATGCGGTCGCAGTGCCCGAGGTCGCGATGCACCTCGATGCGCTGCTGGCCGACGAGCCGCTGACGGGCGGGCTGGCGCCGATGCTCGGGGGCCGGCATCTGCGCGTGCTGTCAGTGCGCGGCTTTCCCACCTCGACCTGGCCGGGCCTGCTCGACGACCTCAACCGCCTGGGCTTCGCCTACCGCTGGAGCACGCGCTTCCTGTGCCTGGACAAAGCCGAGGCGGAGAAGGAGCTCGTGCGCCTGCGCCGCCAGTGGTTCGCCAAGCGCAAGAACATCGTAGCCTTGCTGCGCGAGACGATCTTCCAGCAGGAGAGCCCTCTGGTCGACTCCGACGCTTCGAACAAGGCGGCGGATGCCGACGCGGCGCTGCAGGAGCTCGGCAGCGACCAGGTGGCTTTCGGCTACGTGACCGCCACCGTGACGGTGCTCGATGCCGACGCAACGGCGGCCGACGAGAAGCTGCGTGCGGTCGAGCGCACGATCCAGGGCCGGGGCTTCGTCACGATCCCTGAAACACTCAATGCGGTCGAGGCCTGGCTGTCGTCGATCCCGGGCCATGCGTACGCGAATGTGCGCCAGCCCATCATCTCGACCTTGAACCTCGCGCACATGTTGCCGGTGTCAGCCGTGTGGGCAGGCCCCGAGCGCAATGCGCACCTCGACGGGCCACCGCTGATCGTCACGCGCACCGATGGCGCGACACCGTTCCGGCTGGTCACGCACATCGGCGACGTCGGCCACACGCTGGTGGTCGGGCCGACCGGCATGGGCAAGTCGGTGCTGCTCGCCACACTGGCGCTGCAGTTCCGCCGCTATGCCGGCTCGCGCATCCTGGCCTTCGACATGGGGCGCTCGATGCGCGCCACGGTCCTCGGGCTCGGCGGCGAGCACTACGACCTCGGTACCGATGGAGAGATCGCTTTTCAGCCACTGGCGCGCATCGACCAGGACAGATACCGCACCTGGGCGGCGGAGTGGGTGGAGGGACGGCTTCGGCAGGAGGGCCTCGAGGTCGGGCCGGCCGAGCGGGAGATGGTGTGGTCCGCGCTGGCCAGCCTCGCCAGCGCGCCGCCCGAGCAGCGCACGATGACGGGCCTGGCGGTGTTGCTGCAGTCGAACGCCCTGCGCCAGGCGCTGGCGCCCTACGTGCTCGGCGGTGCGCACGGGCGGCTGCTGGACGCGGACCGGGATCGGCTGGGGACCTCCTCCGTCCAGTGTTTCGAGATGGAGGAGCTGATGCACGGCAAGGCGGCCGTGCTGGCTGTGCTCGGCTACCTCTTCGCGCGCTTCGACGAACGCTTCGACGGCGCGCCGACGCTCCTGATCTTGGACGAGGCCTGGCTGTTTCTCGACGACCCGGTGTTCGCGGCGCGCATCCGGCAGTGGCTCAAGACGCTGCGCAAGAAGAACGTCTCGGTCATCTTCGCCACGCAGAGCCTGGCCGACATCCAGAACTCCAGCATCGCGCCGGCCATTGTGGAGAGCTGCGCGAGCCGGATCTTCCTGCCCAACCCGCAGGCCACCGAACCGCAGATCCGCGTGATCTATGAGGGCTTCGGGCTCAACGGCCGGCAGATCGACATCGTCGCCACGGCGCAGCCCAAGCGTGACTACTACTACCAGTCGCGCCTGGGCAATCGGGTCTTCGAGCTCGGGCTCGGGCCGGTGGCGCTGGCCTTCGCGGGTGCGGCCTCGCCCGAGGATCAGCGCGCGCTCGACCGCGTGCAGGCCTCGGTGTTGCAGTCGCCGTTCACGCGAATGCCTTCGGTCTTCGCGGCAGCCTGGCTGCGCCACCGTGGTTTGGGTTGGGCCGCCGACCTCATCCCTTCGTTTTCATCTGCATCCCTATCCCCTTCCTCAACCCCGCAGGAGCCGTTGCCATGAACCTCCAATCTTCACTCAAACCCCGGATCGCCGCGCTGGTCGCGGCCGGCGCGATCGCTTTCGGTGTGGCCCCGCCGGCGCATGCGCTCTTCGGCGTCGGCGACACCGTGTTCGATGCTTCCAACTTCATCCAGAATATGCTGACGGCTGCCCGCGCGCTGGAGCAGATCAACAATCAGGTCGAGCAGTTGCAGAACGAGGCGCAGATGCTGAGCAACCAGGCGAGGAACCTCACGAGCCTGGACTTCAGCGCGCTGTCCGAGCTCAAGTCGACCCTGGCGGCCACGAACCAGCTGATCCAGCAGGCACAGGGGCTGGCCTTCAACGTCTCGCGCATGGAAGAGGAGTTCAAGCGGCTGTACCCCGAGTCCTTTTCGGCGGCGCTGTCCGGTGCCCAGATGGCCGGCGATGCGCGTCAACGCTGGCGCAACTCGCTGGAAGCACTGCGCACCGCCACACAGGTGCAGTCGCGGGCCATGCAGAACTTCGCGTCGGACGAGAAGGCGCTCACGGATCTTGTGAATCGCAGCCAGTCGGCCACCGGGGCCCTGCAGGCGATGCAGGCGACCAACCAATTGCTGGCGCTGCAGTCGCGCCAGGCGATCCAGGCGCAGCAGCTGCAGATCACGCAGGACCGCGCAATGGCCCTGGAGCAGGCGAGGCAGGTGGCGGTGCAGGAGCGCGCGCGCGAGGTGCGCCGGCGCTTCATGGGCAGCGGCACGCCGTACACGCCCTACAGCGTGAATTTCTACGGCCACTGAGGGGCAGCTATGAAGAACCTTCTCCTCCTCGTCACTGCCGCTGTGGTCCTGGTGCTCGCCGGCTGCGGCAAGTCAGAACCTTCCCGGTCCTCGATCGAGTCCGTCGAATCCCTGGTCGCGAATCCCGAGCGCCTCAAGGAACTGCGCGCGCAGTGCAAGGCCGACCATGCGAGGATGGGCGACGCGCAGTGCCATGCGGTGGCCGAGGCCACGCGCCAGCGCTTCATGAGGGGCGGTCAAGCGCCTTACGCGAGCGAGCCGGTCCCGCCGCCGGTAGCTCCTGCCTCACCGCCGGCTGGCGCGGACGCCAAGGACTGACGCCATGGACGATGTCGCGGTCATCGATCGCTTCCTCGATGTCTTCTCGCGCTACATCGATTCGGGCTTCGGCCTGCTGCACGGCGAGGTGGCGTTCCTCACGGCCACGCTGGTCGTGATCGACATGACGCTGGCCGGGCTGTTCTGGGCCATGAGCCATGCGGCGGGGCAGGGCGACGACGTGATCGCAAGGTTGGTCCGGAAGGTGCTCTACGTGGGGGCCTTTGCTTTCATCATCGGCAATTTCAACCAGCTGGCCGGGGTCCTGTTCCGTTCGTTCGCGGGGCTCGGTCTGGTGGCGTCGGGCTCCAGCCTGACACAGACGCAGTTCCTGCAGCCCGGCCGGCTCGCGCAGGTCGGCATCGATGCGGGCCGGCCGATCATGGAACAGATCAGCGAGATGACGGGCTTCCCCGAAACCTTCGCCCATCTGGACGCCATCGCCGTCCTGTTCCTGGCCTGGCTGGTGCTGATCGTGAGCTTCTTCGTGCTCGCGGTGCAGCTCTTCGTCACCTTGATCGAGTTCAAGCTCACGACCTTGGCGGGTTTCGTGCTCGTGCCCTTCGCGCTCTGGAACAAGACCGCGTTCCTGGCCGAGAAGGTGTTGGGCAACGTGGTGTCCGCCGGCATCAAGGTGCTGGTGCTGGCCGTGATCGTGGGGATCGGCACGGGCCTTCTCGCGGAGTTCCGCACACCGCCCGGGGCCGAGCCGTCCATCGACCATGCGTTGACGATCATGCTGGCGGCGCTCGCGATGCTGGGCCTGGGGATCTTCGGGCCGGGGATCGCGACCGGACTGGTGTCGGGTGCGCCGCAACTCGGTGCAGGTGCGGCCGCGGGGACGGCCTTGGGTGCGGCGGGCCTAGCCGTCGCCGGTGGTGCGGCCGTGGCGAGCGCCGGATCCGCCGTGGCCGCGGGTGCGCGCATGGCGCCTGGCGCGACGCGTGCGGCCATCGGCGGCGGTGCGAAGTCGGCCTATCAAGTGGGTGCCGCGGCATCGGGTGGTGACGGCGTGCGCGCAGCCGGTGCCGGCCTGGCCCATCTCGCGAAAACCAGTGCCGGTGCTGTCGGCCAGCGCGTCGCGTCCGGCGCCCAGGCGGTCAAGGACCGCGTGGCGAACTTCGTGGCCGATGCGACAGTGCCCGCCGCTGCGGGAAATGCGGCATCCGCCGGTGCGGACGAGGCCGGCGCGCCGTCCCCCGAGCCTGCCTGGGCCCGGCAGATGCGCCGCAAGCAGCAGCTGAGTCACGCGGCCTCGACGACGGCGCACGTGCTGCGCTCAGGCGACCACGGGGGCAGCGGCACCGGCCCGAGCCTGCGCGACGACAGCAGCGCCTGACCCGGATTCTTTGAGGAGAACCATCCATGCGATTCAAGCGACCCCAGGTGCGGTACTCGGACACACCCGAGCCCGTCACCCCCTACCAGGCCGCGGCGCAGGTCTGGGACGCACGGATCGGCAGCGCGCGAGTGCAGGCGAAGAACTGGCGGGTCATGGCCTTCGGCTGCCTCTCGCTGGCGCTGCTGATGGCCGGTGGCCTGGTCTGGCGCTCGGCGCAGTCCATCGTGACGCCCTACGTCGTCGAAGTGGACAGCGCCGGCCAAGTGCGCGCGGTCGGCGAGGCGGCCACGCCCTACAAGCCCAGCGACGCGCAGATCGCGCACCACCTGGCGCGCTTCGTCAACGACGTGCGATCCCTTTCGATCGATCCGATCGTGGTGCGGCAGAACTGGCTCGAGGCCTACGAGTACACGACGGACCGTGGCGCCGCGACGCTGAACGACTACGCACGCGCGAACGATCCGTTCTCGCGCATCGGGCAGAGCTCGGTGGCGGTACAGATCAACAGCGTGGTGCGTGCGAGCGATGCCTCGTTCCAGGTGCGCTGGACGGAGCGCCGCTACGTCAACGGCGAAGCGGCCGGGCTGGAGCGCTGGACCGCGGTGCTGGCGATCGTGCTGCAGGCGCCGCGCACCGAGGAGCGGCTGCGCCGAAACCCGCTGGGCATCTACGTCAACGGCCTGTCCTGGAGCCGCGAGCTCGATGCGACGGACGCTGCAACGAAAGGAACCAAGCCATGAAGACGGATTTCCGTAAACACGCATTGGCGCCGGTCCTGATGGGGGCGGCGATCGTTGCCGGTTGTGCCACACAAGACAAGCCGCCGCCGGCGATCCCGCTGGACGAGCCGGTGGCCGTCGCTGCGCAGCCATTGCCGGACCCGCCCCCGCCCGTCGAGGTGGTCGAGGTGCCGAAGCCGTTGCCGCTGCCCGGGCAGATGAAGCCGCTGCCGAGCGAGCCGGAAGCGAAGCTGGCGCCCGAGCCCGCCGACGAGAAAGTGCGGGTCTCGCGGGCCAACGAAGAGGCGCGTATTGCGCCGACGCGCGAGGGCTACATCAATGCGATCCAGGTCTGGCCGTATGCCGACGGCGCGCTGTATCAGGTTTACACGAGCCCAGGCCGCGTGACGGTCATCGCGCTGCAACCCGGGGAGGAACTGGTGGTGGTGTCGGCCGGCGACACGGTGCGCTGGATCGTGGGCGACACGGTCAGCGGCAGCGGCGCGAACCAGCGGGTCCACGTGCTCGTGAAACCCACGCGCGTGGGCCTGAAGACGAACCTGGTCATCACGACGAATCGGCGCACCTATCTGCTGGAACTCTCCTCGACGTCGCAGGCCTGGATGGCCTCGGTGTCCTGGGCCTATCCGAAGGACCAGATGCTGGCGTTGCAGAAGCAGGCGAAGGAGTCGCAGGCGGCGACGCCGGTGGATGCGGGCCTGTCGGTGGAGCAGATCCGGTTCCGCTACGCGATCAGCGGCGATGCGCCGTCCTGGAAGCCGCTGCGCGCCTTCGACGACGGGCAGAAGGTCTACATCCAGTTCCCGGGCGGCATCGCGCAGGGCGAGCTGCCGCCGTTGTTCGTGATCGGGCCTCAGGGGGACGGGCAGCTTGTGAACTACCGCTTCCGCTCGCCGTACTACGTGGTCGACCGCCTCTTCGGCGCGGCGGAGCTGCGTCTGGGCGGCTTCAAGGACGGCAAGGCCGAGGTGGTGCGCATCGAACGCACGGATGGCGCGAACGGCAGCGTCCAGGGGGCACGGAGCGATGGATCATGAGTGCGGATGACATCCTGCCGCCCCAATCGTCCCAGGTCCCGCCCAAGGTCGCGCCGGAGGCGGTGGCCCTGCGCGCGCAGCCCCGGTCGGTCGTGCGGCTCAACCGCCGCATGCTGGCGGTCGGCGCCGGCACTCTGGCCGCGGCCGTGCTCGGCGGCACGATGTGGTCGCTGCAGTCGCACAAGCGCGAGCGCAACCCGGCGGCCGAGCTGTACAACGTGGACCGCGTGGCCCGGGCGGATGGGCTGGACCAACTGCCGAAGGACTATGTCGGGGTGCCGGCGGCGCCGAAGCCGGCGCCACCGGTGCTGGGGCCGCCGCTGCCGGGAGATCTCGGGTCGGCCATGGCGAAGGCGCAGCCGCTGATGGAGGCGAGGGCGGGGGAGGGCGTCGATCCAGAGCAGGCCGAGCGGTTGGCAGACCAAGAGGCGGCGCGGTCCTCGGTGTTCTTCCGGCGCAGCGGCGACGGAGCCACCGTGAAGCGGGGGACGGCCGCCGAGCGGACCATGCCCGCTGCCCCCGCGGATCCGTCCGGGCTGACGGCGGGTCAGCAGCCGTTCCATCCCTTGGGCGCGATGAACGCTGCCGTGGCTTCGCCGACCGATCCTGTGATGGCGCAGAACCGCCAGGACCGCAAGGAAGCCTTTCTCGCGAATGCCGGTGACACGGCCACGCGCAATCCGGGCAGCCTCCAGCTACCGGCTTCGCCTTACCAGGTGATGGCGGGAACCGTCATCCCGGCGGCGCTGGTGACGGGCATCAACTCCGACCTGCCGGGGCAGGTGATCGCCAATGTGACCGAGGCGGTCTACGACACGGCGACGGGACGCCACCTGCTGATCCCTCAGGGCTCGCGGCTGATAGGTCGCTACGACAGCCAGGTGGCGTTCGGGCAGCGGCGCGTGCTGCTGGTGTGGACGCGGCTGATCCTGCCGGACACGTCGTCGGTGGCGCTGGACCGGTTGCCGGGGATCGATCCGGCCGGTTACGCCGGGCTGGAGGACGGTGTTGACTGGCATTGGGATCGCATCCTGGCCGGTGCGGCGCTGTCGACGCTGCTTGGCGTGGGGGCCGAGTTGGCGGCGCCAGAGAGCCGGACCGATCCGGACGGCAATCGCCTAGTGATCGCCGTGCGCGAGGGTGCACAAGACACGGTGAACCAGGTCGGGCAGGAGATCACAAAGCGCAACGCGAGCATCCAGCCGACACTGACGATCCGCCCGGGGTTTCCGATGGGGGTGATGGTGAACAAGGACCTCGTCCTCCGACCGCATAAGTCGCCGTTCTTCAAACGCGGGGGGTTGCGATGAAAAAAACCAGGCTTCGGCTGGGCCCACTACCGAAAGCAGAGGTGGTAAAGCTGACGATTTCAGTGTCTGCTGAACTGAAAACGACGCTGGATCGGTACGCGGAACTGCACAGCCGGGAATATGGAAAGATCGTCGATGCAACTGCGCTGATCCCTCACATGCTGCATACATTCATGGCTCGCGACAGGGAGTTTAGAAAGTTGGCGGCCAATCCGTTGTCGGATGTTCAGTGCGGGGAGACTGTGAATTGCTACCTTTGAAAGCTGGGCATGGAGGTTGATGCAGTTGCTGCATGGCTCTCGCACATTTACTTGCTGCTTAAATCGGCCTTGGAAGACATCCCTTCAGTGATCCTGCGGCAGATGGCGACCGCCGGGAACCAAGTTCTCTCGAAAGTCCTCTCCGGGAAAGTCAGTTCAGCGCGGAATTGAATTCGCGCTTCACAGGATCTTGCATCGCGCAAACGGGTCCTCGAACATCATGTGCGAAAACGCGGTGTGGTCCCGCAGGTCACCGAGATCGGCTCGAAGTGCCGATGGCGGTGCGCTATCTAACCCTAGGATGGACGAACCGCCGACCCAAAACCTCGCACCTCCATGAGTGCTGTCACCGAGCGTGCCGCATTCATCTCTCGCATCCAGGGACGTGTGATGGACGCGACATGAGCTCGTTGAGTGGCTATGTCACTCAGCTGTTTCCGCCCTTGGCGGCCATCTGTCGAAAGCCCCGATAGCTGACGGAGCAGGTGCGCTACAACCTGCTGTACCGCTGGTTCATCGGTCTGGCCATCGACGACGAGGTCTGGGACCACTCCACCTTCTCCAAGAACCGCGACCGGCTGCTCGAGCACGCCGTCGTCGAGAGCTTCTTCACCGAGGTGATGTCCGTTGCCGACAAGCACAACCTGCTCAGCCGAGAGCATTTCTTGGTGGACGGCACGCTGATCCAGGCCTGGGCCAGCCACAAAAGCTTCGTGCCCAAGGACGGCAGCAACGACGACGCCAACAGCGGCGGCTCAAGCGGGCGCAACACCCAGGCCGACTGGAAGGGCAATCGACGCGGCGACGACACCCACGCCAGCACCACCGATGCGGATGCACGGCTGTTCAGGAAAAGCCACAACACTGCGGCGGTGATGGCGTTCCAGGGACATGTGCTGATGGAGAACCGCTCGGGGTTGGTCGTCGGTGCGGTTGTCACTCACGCCGATGGACGGGGCGAGCGAGCGGCTGCGCTGGCCATGCTCGATACCTTGCCCGGCAGTCATCCGAAGACGCTCGCTGCCGACAAGGCTTATGACACGCGCGACTTCGTCGATGCTTGCCGCCAACGGCGCATCACGCCCCATGTGGCGAGCAACAACACACGAATCGGGGGCAGTGCCATCGATGGACGAACCACGCGACATCCCGGCTATGCAGTCAGTCAGACATCCGCAAGCGCATCGAAGAACACTTCGGCTGTGGCAAGACCGTTGGGCGGATCCGCCAGACTGCATACAGAGGCATCAAACGCGTGGACCAGCACTTCAAGTTGACGATGACGGCAAGCAACATCGTGCGAATGGCCCGAATGCTGGCTGCGATGCCGCAGGGAGCGGCCTGATGAGCGGCCAATGCGACTTGCGCGCCGCGCGCACAACCCGCCACGGCGCATTGCGCATTCAAGTTCTACGCGCTCAGCCACTCGATGCGCTCGCATGTGGCTGCTCGGTCAAGGCACAGCGATGAATTTCAACAGCCTGCTAACCCTCCCCGCGGAGCTTCGACGATCGCGCACGCTCGGTGGTCGTATCGGTAGCGCAGGATAGCGCTCGATGATCCCGATCTTCCGGGCCCCTGGCCCCCTCCCGGCGCGAACTTTTTGCGGTCGACGAAGACCTTGATCTCCTCGAACTGGGTCCGCGCGCGCCGCGCCGTCCGGAGCGGTGGCGGCCCTCGGCTTAACGTCGAGCAAGGGTGAATCGACCTCCTCGGCCAACAGCTCGTCGAGCGTCTTCTTGGTGGCCACGTTCAGGCTCCGTCGCCCATCCGCTTGCGCTTGGCGTCCCCGATCCACGGCAGCGCCTCGGCCATACGCCGCTCCATGGGGCTCACCGACGCCAGGCCCGGCTTGTGGCCGCGCTCGGCCGTGAACGCTTTGATGCGCGCGAACAGCGCCACGGCCTTCTCCTCGCTCATGGCGATCTTAGTGGCCGAGATCGTGCAGTGGATGGCGCGCAGCACGTCCGCAGTCACGGACTTGGACAGGATCTCGTAGGCGCGATGGAACGGGTTGATGCGGTCGATGAGGTCGGTGAGGTCGATGAGGTCGATGCTGATCTCGTCGATGTTGATGAGCTTCTCGGCCATCCGCACGAACTTGGAGTTGCCCTCGGCGTCGGGGTCGGGGTCGGGGTCGAACGCGGCAGGAGGCGCGGGCGAAAGTTCCAGAGGGCAAAGTGGGTCTTTCTTCCGGCCGCTGGTTGAGGTTTCCAACAGGAAGAAAAACACAGTGAACCGCCCGGGGCAGTTCAGGAATGTGGGTCAAAGGCTGCACTCGCATGCAGCAGGAGCGAATCCACGAGCGCGTTGCGTGTGCTGCGCGTGCCCCGCATGAGCCCGATGCGCCGAGTGGGCGCCAACCCTGGCAGAGGAATGCGCACCAGCGACAAGCTTGGGATCCACATCGGCGACCAGTCAGGGAGCAGCGAGACGCCCAGGCCGCGGCTCACCAGATTGGCGATCGCCATCAGGCCGTCGATCTCCAGGCGCACCCAGGGACGCAGGCCTCGCTCGCGCAGGTAGCGATCGGCGAGGCGACCACCCCAGATGCGTCGGTCGTAGCGGATGAAGGGTTGTGATTGCAGCACCGAGTGCGCATCCGTCGCGCCCTGCAATGCGCTCGGCGCGATGACCACCAGCGGCTCCTCCGTCAGCGGAAGCCATTCACTTCCTTTCGGGATGGAAAAGTGATGCTCCACCAGGATTGCGGCGTCGAGTTCGCCCGAAACCACCTTGGCAGCCAGGTCCGGCGACCAGCCGACGTCAATGAACACCGAGTGATGTGGGTGCTCCGCGCAGAAGCTCTCGAGGATGGTGGGCATGAAGGTGGTCGTGCCCGAGAAGAACACGCCCAAGCGCAGTTGACCGCGCGCCTGGGTATCCAGCGCCGCGGCACGTAGATCGAACACATTGCGAAGCACGCCACGGGACTGGTCGAGAACTTGCAGGCCAGCCTCTGTTGGCCTAACAGAGCGGCCCGAGCGCGTGACCAGGACCACGCCCATGTCCTGCTCCAGTGTGCGCAGACGCGAAGCAACGGCAGCTGGCGTCAGGTCTAGACGGCGCGCCGCCTCGGCGATCGACCCGCTCTCGACGACCGTGACGAAACTCTGGAGAAACCGGGTGTCCATGGCCGCATTCTGCGTCAGCAGCCCCAGAAGCAAGTTTTCCCTTCTTTCAAACGCACGAAATCGGTCTTTATTGATAAGCGCTGCTGAAAAATACTTTCGCGATCCCTGAAGCGAGCAAGGCGCCGGGTGTTCTGCGTGGGCCGCAACCTTGTCAAAGGCGGCGTCCAGGGCATCGCCGCATCCCGCTTCGCCGTCGGACCGCAGACGCGCTGAGAACAACCACTTCCACAGACCATCCATGACCACCAAGATCCGCGGCGCCCTGGCGCCTGTCCTGACCCCCTTCGACGCCCGACTCGAGCCGGACGTGCAACGATTCATCGCGCATTGCCGCTGGCTGTCCGATCACGGGGCCGGCCTGGCCATCTTCGGCACCAACTCGGAAGCCGCGTCTCTCTCCGTCTCCGAGCGCATGTCGCTGACCGACGCGCTGCTGGAGGCCCGTATTCCCGCCGCGAAGATGATGCCCGGCACGGGGGCCTGTGCGCTGCCCGATGCCGTCGCGCTGTCGCGTCATGCGAGCCAGGCCGGCGCGGCCGGCCTGCTGGTGCTGCCGCCGTTCTTCTACAAGGGCGTACACGATGACGGTGTGTTCGCGTACTACGCCGAACTCATCGAACGGGTGGGCTCGGGAATCGCACCGATCTACCTGTACCACATCCCGCAGATGTCGCATGTACCCATCACGCTCGGCCTGATCGAGCGGCTGCGCAAGCGCTATCCGCAGGTGATCGCCGGCGCCAAGGACTCGTCTGGCGATTGGAGCAACACCAAGGCCATGCTCGACAACTTCGCTGCGGATGGCTTCGACGTGTTTCCGGCGAGCGAGTCGTTCCTGTCGGCCGCGATGCCGCTGGGCGCGGCCGGCTGCATCAGTGCCACCGTCAACATGAACCCGGCGGGCATCCATGCCGTGGTCGAGGGATGGAACACGCCGCAAGGAGAGTCGCTGCAGTCCAAGGCCGACGCCGTGCGGAAGGTGTTCCAGGGCGGCTACATGATCCCGGCCATGAAGCATGCGGTGTCCGTCTACAGCGGTGCGGCCGGCTGGCGCACCGTGCGCCCGCCGTCGGTGGCACTGGACACATCCAACGCAGCCAAGGTCGAAGCCGAACTCGAGCGCATCGGCTTCGACATGCCCGGTTACCCGGATGGATCGCCCGCTTGACGGGCCCGGTGCATCCGCACATCAGGCGCCCCGAGGCTGCGCGCAGCGATGCGGGATCCGTGAAGCGCATGCAACCCCACTGATCGTCAACCTGGAAGAAGGACCATGGACCTGCAACTTCAACACAGAACCGCACTGGTGCTCGGCGCTGGCGGCGGGCTCGGAGGCGCCATCGCGAGAACGCTGGCGCTGGAGGACTGCCACGTTGCGGCGGCCGACATCGACCTGCAGGCCGCACAGGAAACGGCCGATGCCATTGGGCGGGCAGGCGGACGGGCTGTAGCGCTGCAATGGGACCTCGGCAAGCTTGCGCTCGTCGACCCCATGGTCTCCCGGATCGAACGAGAACTGGGCGAGGTCGACATCCTGGTGAACAACACCGGGGGGCCGCCGCCGACAGCTGCGTTCGGACAGGATCCCGATCTGTGGCGCACCAGCTTCGAAAGCATGGTGCTGTCCGTGATTGCGGTGACGGACCGTGTGCTACCCGGCATGCGCAGGAAGGGTTTCGGCCGGATCGTGACGAGCACGTCTTCAGGCGTGGTCGCCCCGATTCCGAATCTGGCGATCTCGAATGCGCTGCGCATGTCGCTCGTCGGCTGGTCCAAGACACTGGCCCGCGAAGTGGGGCGGGACGGCATCACCAGCAATATCGTGCTTCCCGGCCGCATCGCGACAGCGCGCATACGCTTGCTGGATGAGGCAAAAGCGAAGCGCGAAGGGCGGTCGGTAGAGGATGTGTCTCAGGAGAGCACTTCTTCCATCGCCGTGGGCCGCTATGGGCATCCGCAGGAATATGCCGATGCCGTCACTTTCCTGGCCTCGCCGAGGGCCGGATACATCACCGGGTCGGTCCTGCGCATCGACGGCGGACTGATTGCCAGCGTTTGAACCCCAGTCACATCAACACCATGAGCACTTCGACTTTGCCCCTCGACCCGGCGATCCAACAGGCCCTCGCCGGCGTTTCCACCGCCACCCTCACCACCGTGCTGCTCAAGCATGGCTTGCGCAACGTCTGGCTGCGTGGAACGCGGCCCATCGCCCCCGGACAGCCGCGACTGGTGGGCCGGGCGTTCACGCTGCGCTTCGTGCCGGCGCGCGAGGACCTGGCCACGCCGGCGTCCTGGGGTTCTCCCATCTCAACACGGGCCGCCATCGAGGCCATGCCAGAGGGCTGCATCGCCGTGGTCGGTGCGCTTGGCACTACGTCCGCCGGGATCTTCGGCGACATCCTGTGCGCGCGCATGAAGAAGCGCGGCGTCGCGGCGCTGGTGACAGATGGTGTGGTCCGCGATCTGGAGGGCGTTCTCGGCACGCAGTTGCCCGTCTGGTGCCAGGGGACGGCGGCCCCACCCTCGGTGGCCGGACTGACCTTCGTCGGCTGGCAGGAGCCGATCGACTGTGGCGGCGTCGCGGTCTATCCGAACGACATCATCGTCGTCGACCAGGATGGCGCCGTCCTGGTTCCGTCGGACATGGTCGATGAGGTCGTTGCGGCTGCCGTGGAGCAAGAGCGCATGGAGGGCTGGATGATGGAGCAGGTTCTGGAAGGCGCTGCCCTGCCAGGCCTGTATCCGCCCAACGAGGAGAACAAGGTCAAGTACAAGGCCTGGTGCGAGCGCAGCGCCACTGCCCAGGCGTAAAACGACAGGGCGGTCGCGACAGCCGCCGTGTGGCCACGGGCGCGGCCCGCCCTTCTCACGAACCTGTCGGCGCGCGTGCGAAGAAGTCGTTTGCCGCCAAGGTGGACTTGGCGATGGCAATGAGGCTGGAAGCGAAGCTGCCGACCCCGTCGTTGACGAAGGAGGCGTAGTACGGCAAGGGCGGCAGGGGCGGCTGCGCCGGGAGTTGCCGCAATTCACCGGCCTCCAACTGCTCGCGCAGGATGGGCATGGGCAGAACGGCGACCGCATGGCCAGCCTGCACCAGGCGCAGCATCAGCTGCAAGGAGTTCGACGTGTTGACACCGTCGAAATCGACTCCTCCGCTGCGCAGCCACTTCTTGACTGCGTCGTTGAGCGTCGAAGGCGCCGGGTTGGTAACGATGGGAAGCGTCGCGGCGGTGGTCGGAGTGAAAGGACCATCCGCAAGCGCCAGCGTGCTGGACGCGATCCATTGGAACTCCACCCAACCCAGAATTTCATCCACGACATGGGTCGCGGTCCCGGCGCTCGTGAGAAGCGCCACATCCAGCTCACGGCGTCCAAGCTTGTCCCGCAGCACCGTGCCCACGTCGATGGTCAGCTCGACGGCCAGCTTAGTCTTACTGTGTCACAAGAGTAGTCTTGCGCTTACCCTGCCGCAGCAAGGGCACTGCCCGAGACGAGCGATCAGCTGAAAACTCAGCCACTGGCGCAGGCTCGTGATCGACGTCGCCACGTGACGCTGCGCGCGCAGGACTGCCGCGGGGGACGTAATCCTCGGAAAGGGCAGGCATCTGGCGTTGGATGAAGTTTTTTTTGCCGCCGACGGACTTGTCGGCGACGAGGCGTTCTGCCATCAGGAACCCATAGGCCGCGATGCTCAAGGCGGCATGGTGATGGAAGCCGCGCCACCCTCGGCCCTCGTAATGGCCGAGACCGAAGTCCTGCTTCAGATCCTGATAGTCGCGCTCGATGCGCCAGCGCTGATGGGCCACGTCGACCAACTCGTTGATCGGCGTGTCCTCTGGCAGGGTGGACAGGAAGTACTTGCTTGGCTCAGCGTCGCCTGCCGGCCACTCGATGAGCAGCCACTGCTCGGGACGCAGACGTGCCTTGCCCGTATTGCCGCCAGCGTGGCGCACCCGCACGGCCGCAAAGCGGCCGTTCAGTGTGTTGTTGGTTCCCTCGCGCCAACTGACGTTCTGGAACGCTCGGCTTGGCAGGGACTGCGCCAACGCCTTGACGCTCATGGGCTGCAGCGCCGCCGTGCGCCTGGGCATCACTGGCGGGCGGCCCATGCCGCTGTAAGGCTTGGGTGGCAGCGGCTGCACGCCAGGCGGCCAGACAACGACGGCCGATGTGACACCTACCGCGTAGAGCAAGCCCATGTCGCTGAGCGCTTGGCGAAAGGCGTTGTCCACGCCGTAGCCGGCATCGGCCAGCACGCAGTGATGCGGCGCGCCTTCATCCAACAACGTGCGTAGCTGCTGCAGCGCGATCTGTGTCTTCGTGGCGAAGCGCACCTCATCGGGAACACCGGCCTTGGCGCGGCGTTCAGCATCCGCCGCCCAATCCTCAGGCAGGTACAGCTGCCAGGCCACAGGCAGACTGCCCTGCTTGCTTGCAAGCGAGATGCTCACGGCCACCTGGCAGTTGTCCTGTTTGCCCAGCATCCCGCAGTACTGGCGCGTGACCCCGACCGAATGGCGGCCCTTCTTCGGAAACCCGGTGTCGTCGATGATCCACCAGCCGCCCTGACTGAAGTCCATCTTGGGCATCACCCATTGGCACACCCGCCGCAGCATCTGCGTGTCCGACCACTCGGCCTTGGCCACGAAGTGGTGCAGTGCTTGGTGCCGCGCGCTGGCGTGCATCGGATCCACCCGCGCGGCCATGGGCTCTACGCTCTTGCGCGCCAGGGGAAGCATCAGGCCCGTGCAGTAACCGCGAAGGCCTGCATGCCGGTCCGCATGACCCAAGCCTTCGCTCAAGTGCTGCAGGTAGCTATCGAATCGCTCTGCTGCATTCATCGATCCTCCAGCTCGAAGTCCGGAAGATGGAATTATGTCATTTATGACACAGTAAGATTAGGGTGGCTGCGCTTGAGTTGGCTCAGGATCTCCGACAACACCACCATGGCGGTGGATTCGTCCGCACCGAGCCGCATCACGCCCTCCAGCGATGGCCCCCCACGGCTGAGCCGCTCGAAGTCCTGGGCCTCACCCAGGACGCGCTCCGCATGCGCAAGCGCCTGGCGTCCTTCGGGCGTGAGTTGAAGGCGTTGCTTGTTGCGCGTGAACAGGTGCAGCGCAAGAACGTCCTCGAGCTCGCGGATGCGCGCGGACACGGCAGGCTGGCTGAAGTTTAGATGGCCCGCGGCCGCGTGAACGCTGCCCAGTTTGGCCGTCCAGTAGAACGCTTCAAGCTGCCGAAGGGTGACGCGCATGATCGAAAAAGTCTATCAACTCAGCTCCAAATAACTCAGTAGGCATTGCTGCCCGTGGTCGATAAATTGTGGCTTTCCAAATCGGACTCGGTGCAATGTACGTTCTTCATCCTCTCCCTCCGGCCATCGATCCGGAACTCTTGCAACTTCTGGTCCAGGCCGAGCCGGCGGTAATCGGCCACTTCCGCCACACCGGCTTTCTGAGCCCCGACATCCGCGCGCATTTCGTCGATCGGCGGATCGCCGGCACGGCGGTCACCGTCCGCGCACCGGGCATGGATGGCGCCATGGTTCACTACGCCGTCGGGCAGGCCCGGCCCGGCGACGTGCTGGTGATCGACCGGTGCGGCGACAGAGCCATCGCCACCCTCGGCGGTGCCGTTGCATACGCGGCGCGTGCGGCAGGCGTCGTGGGAATCGTCGTCGACGGGCTGGTGACGGATCTCGCCGAGCTGCGTCAGTACGGTGTGCCAGTGTGGTCGCGCGGCACGTCGGCTGTGACGGTCAAGACGCTCGGCCTGGGTGGCGAGTTCTGCAGCACGGTCAGTTGCGGCGGCACTGCGGTCGAACCTGGAGATGCCGTGCTCGCGGACGAGAACGGGGTGCTCGTCATCCCGGCTTCGGACATCCGGGAATCGGCCTTGCGGGCCCTGCAGATGATGCGCGATGAGAAGAAGACTCTCGCAAGGATCGATGCGGGCGAGAAGTACCCCGACATCATGGGATCGACACAAGTCATCCTGGACACGATCGAGCACACCCATGCCAACCGGCTCGCATGAGCCGCGTCGTTCTCACCAACCTGAAAGCAAACTCATGATCTCCATCTTCACCCGATGCGGTGTCCTGGCCCTGTCGATGTGCGCGCTGTGTGCCCCTGCGATGGCGCAGCAGAAGGCGTGGCCGAGCGGACCGATCAAGATCGTCGTGCCCTTTCCCCCTGGAGGAAGCGTCGACATGGTCGCGCGAGCCGTCGGAAAGCACCTGGGCGACGTGCTCGGCCAACCCGTTGTCGTGGACAACCGCTCCGGCGCATCGGGGAACATCGGCGCCGAGTCCGCGGCCAGGGCCGCTCCCGACGGGCAGACCCTGTTCGTGTACAGCTCGGGCGTGATGGCCGCCAACCAGTTCCTGTACAAGCGCACCGGCTTCGATCCCGTGAAGGACTTCTCCCAGCTGATCCGTCTGGCGGAGCAACCCAACATCCTGCTGGTTCATCCCTCTGCCCAGGTCGGCAGCGTGAAGGACCTGGTCGCCAAAGCCAAGGCGGAGCCGGGCAAGGTGACGATGGGAAGCGCCGGCATTGGAACCGGTCAGGACATCTCGGCCAGGCAGTTCGCGTCGATGACCGGCGTCGACCTCCTGCACGTTCCCTACCGGGGTGGCGCGCCGGCGCTGTCCGACCTGCTCGGCGGGCAGATCCAGAGCATGTTCGAGACCTCGCCCACCGCCTTGCAGCACGCACGGGAAGGCAAGCAGCTGCGCGCCATTGCCATCACCAGCGAAAGGCGGTCCGCGCTGCTTCCGGATCTGCCGACGGTGGCGGAATCCGGTGTTCCAGGCTACGTGTCGACCACCTGGATCGGGCTCGCCGCGCCGGCGAAGACGCCCGCGGCCGTCATCGAACGCCTGAACCATGAGCTCAACAAGGCGCTGAAGGGCGACATGGGCCGGCAGTTCAGCGACATCGCGCTGGAGCCTTCGGGCGGCACCGTCCATGACGTGGACGAAGCCCTGCGCAGGGATGCGGCGAACTACGGGAAGATCCTGAAGGACGCGGGCGTCGATCCTCAATGACGACGATTCGAGGAAACCGAAGCATGACTGAACACCCCGCGACCTTCGCGCCGGCCCATCAACTCGCGGCACAGCTGCGAGGCCGCACGTTGACGTCGTCCGATCTCGTCGAGGCCTACCTGCAGCGGATCGCGCAAGCGAATCCATCCCTGAACGCCTACAGCGAGGTGTACGCCGAAGACGCCAGGCTCGCTGCGCAGGCTGCGGATCTCGCGATCCGCTCAGGCCACGCGGTCGGCCCGTTGCACGGCATTCCCGTCGCGCTCAAGGACCTAGTCGACATCCAGGGAAAGATCACCAACGGCGGCTCCGCGCACTGGCGCACCCGGCGGGCCGAGAGCACCGCTACGCTGGCCTCGCGGTTGATCGCCCAGGGGATGATCGTTCTCGGCAAGACGCACACTGTGGAGTTCGCCATGGGCGGCTGGGGCACCAACACCCACCTCGGCACGCCCCGCAATCCCTGGGACATGGCACGTGCGCGAACGCCGGGCGGTTCGAGCAGCGGCTCGGGCGTGGCCGTGGCGGCAGATCTCGCGCCCTGGGCGGTCGGGACCGACACGGGCGGCTCGGTCCGCCTACCCGCGTCGTGGTGCGGCATCTGCGCGTTGAAGACCACCACGGGCCGCGTCAGCACGCACGGCATCCGACCCCTGAGCCCGACGCTGGACACGCCGGGCCCGATGGCGCGCTGCATCGAGGACGTGGCGTTGCTGTACGCGGCCATGCAGGGCTCGGACGTCAAGGATCCGGCGACCACCGGTCTGACCTATGTCGATCCACATCCTTTGCTGCGACGAGGTGTGCAAGGCATGTGCCTGGCGCGGATGCCGCAGGAGGAGATGCAGTACGCCGATGCGGACGTGCTCGAAGCCTACGAGCAGTCCATCGACACGTTGGCGCAGCTGGGCGCAACGATCGTCCCGCTGTCACTGCCGTTCCGCTTCGCGGACGTGGCCGCGCATAACCTGCGCATCATGGCCGCCGAGAGCTACGCCCTGTACCACGAGGTCATCGACGATCCGTCTAGTCCGCTGGATCCGCATGTGCGTCCGCGCATCGAGGCAGGGCGCGGCGTCACGGCACGGCAGTATCTGGAGGCGCTGGCCATGCGGTCCACCATGCTGGCCCGGTTCCTGGCCTCGATGCAGGACGTCGACGCTCTGCTGACGCCCACGACGATGACCGTGGCCCTGCCGCTCGAAGAGGTCGATCAGACCAAGGCTCCCGCGCACTTCACGCGGTTCGCGAACTACCTGAACCTGCCGGCACTGTCGTTGCCGAACGGCGCGTCGCAGGCCGGACTGCCGACCTCGCTGCAGATCGTCACGCGTGCCTGCGACGAAGCCACAGCCTTGCGCATCGGATGGGCCTACGAGCACGCCACAACGTGGCACCAGCGCCGGCCTGGCGGTTGCTGAACCCGGCTGCGCATCGAGCGCGTGCAGGCACGGCCGTGCGGTGAGCGCCGAAGCGCGAACCCTGGCCGCAGGCGCCAGCTGACAGGCGGGTCAGGCGATGCGGCACCCCGGCGCGATCCACAGCGCCCTTGGCTTGCGTGAGGCCCCCGCGGCCTCCATCCCCATCTCACGAACGGTCGCCAGAGCAGCTCGAGAGCCTGCCGCCCGACCCGCTTTCGCGCGTGCCCGTGGCCCGCATTTCTCGCGCACCGTTGCCGTGCGCGTGCACCAGCTCGCGCAGGTCTGGCACCAACGCAGTGATAGCCAAATCGATAGCGACTTCCCTCAAATTTCAAGTTTGCTTCGTGAGGTCTGCTCCTGGAACATGGCCGCTCCGGCAATCGCCACATTTCACGAAAGACACCATGCCACTACAGGGGAACGGCATCCTCGTCACGTCCATGAACGTTGCGCCCGATCATGACGAGGAGTTCAACGATTGGTACGACAGAGAGCACCTGGAAGAGCGGGTCAGCATCCCGGGGTTTCTCAACGCAAGGCGCTACCAGTCGCGCGATGCCAAGCGCAGGTACTTTGCGACCTACACGACCGAGAACTTCGAGACGCTGACCGGCCCGGCCTACAAGGCAGCGTTGGCCAACCAGACGCCCTGGTCCCTGACCAACATCGACCGCCAGGTCGATCCTCTTCGCATCCTGGGCCGAGTGGAGATGTGCGCTGGAGCGGGACGCGGTGCGGCGTTGGGTGTCGTGCGGATCGACTTCAATGCCATGGGCCAGGACATGCTGCGGACTGAGGTCGCAGACCTGCTCCAGACACTGGCGCGAACACGACACGTCCTCGGAGCGAGCCTGATCGTGCCCGACGTCCAGTTGTCGATCCCGATCGCCAATGGCAAGCCGGACGATCCCGATCACTCGCAGTGGCTGATCCTCGTCGAGTCGTCGTCCGAGTCGGTCCTGCAGAAGCTGCTGCGCTCACCCAGCTTCGCCGCAGCGCACTACACCCGCAAAGAGCAGTACGCGCTGCTCTGGGACCTCGGCAAAGACGAACTGAACTGAACACCTCACGCCTTCACCCATGATGCCCATGACCACACTCCGCAAAGCCGTCGCCTCCATCCTGTGCGCTGCTCTCGCTTGCATTGCGCACGCACAAGTGCCTGCTGCTGATTTTCCGACCAAGCCCTTGCGCATCATCGTCCCCTATCCCCCGGGCGGCGCCACGGATGCGCTGTCGCGCATGATCGCTCAGGAGATGGCCAAGCACGCGGGCCAGCCTGTCATCGTCGACAACCGTGCCGGCGCCAGCGAGCAAATCGCGGTGGCGGCATTGCGCAGCGCCGCCCCGGATGGCCACACGTTCATGCTGTCAACGATGGGCGGCCTCACGGTGAATCCCAGCCTGTACGGCGAGAAGCTCACGTACGATCCGCAGAAGGATCTCAAGCCGATTGCCCTGGCGGCCGTCCTCCCGAACGTTCTCCTAGTCACTCCGTCGTTGCCGGTGCAGACTGTGGACGAACTCATTGCCTACGCGCGGGCGAACCCCGGCAAGCTGAGCTACGGCTCATCCGGCGCGGGTCAATCGACCCACCTGGCCATGGAGGTGTTCAAGCGGTCGGCCGGAATCGACATCCTCCACGTACCCTACAAAGGAGGCGCACCGGCACTGCAGGACCTGATGTCGGGACAGGTCCAGGTCATGATTGCAGTGGCCGCGGAGAGCATGCCGTATGTCCGGGCTGGCAAGCTGCGGGCACTGGCGGTTGCCAATGCGGAAGCCACAGCTCTGTATCCGGAGCTGCCCCCGATGAGTGCGGCGAAAGATCTGAAGGGCTTCCACGTACCGATCTGGTTTGCGTACATGGCGCCGAGCAGCAGTCCGCCAGCAGTCATCGCGCGATTGAATGGGCTGATCAACCAAGTACTTGGGAACCAGGCTTTTCGCAAGAAGATGAGCGAGATGGGAATGGAGCCAGCTGGCGGACAGAGCGCCACGCTTGAATCGCTGGTAGTTTCCGAAACAGAGAAATGGAAGGCGGTGATCGACAGCGCGGGCATTCGCCTCGATTAGGGCCTTTGCACGCGGGCGCAAGCCATCAGCGTTCCTGTGCAGTTCACCGTCTTGAAGCTGGGGTGCTCAGCGCGTTATGCAAGGAATTCAAGCGCATCGACGGCATCGCGCTTGAATCGCCCCGGGATTGAACTTCCACTGATTCGGTGGGCTAGGGCATCCCGTTGATGTTCTGCGTCACCGGAGCCAGCCGTCACGATTCGATGGTTTGGATGAGTTGGTTGACGCCTAGCCAGCGGTACGCGGAAAGCCAGTCGGACCATGCCACTGGCCGGGCAAGTCGCATGCCGGCAAGGGATGGCGCCCGCACGTCCGCATCACTTGACAAATAACTTTGCTTCCTGCCGTATGAGGCTGGCCATCTCCAGGCCGGCGGCCGACAGTGGCACGTCCGCGCGGCGCGCCAGCACCCGGGTCATGACGAGGCCCTTCAGGCGCGAGAGCCCGACCTCCTTGGGGCGGAACTCGTCCTGCACGGCCCGCTTCGTCAGGACGGCATAGCCCAGGCCGTCGCGCACAAAGCGACCGATGAGCGGCACGCCCAAGTTCGTCACTTCGGCCACGATGCGCAGCGACACGGCCTCCTCGCGTGCCAGCCGGTCCAGTTGCACGCGCACGAAGTTTCCACTGCCCGCCACGATGAGGGGGAGGTCCGTCAAGTCGGTGATCTCCAGTTCGCGCCGCCTGAACACCGGGCTGCCGGGCGGGCCGACCAGGAACAGGTCTTCGGTCACCAACGGGGTGAAAGAGAGCTTCTTGTTCGACGCCGGGTTGGTGAGGATGCACAAGTCCATTTCGCCGCGCAGCAGCAGTACCTCCAACTCGCTCGTCAGCTCCACCGTCATCTTCAGGAGCACGCCCGGATAACGGGAGTGGTACTGGCGAACGACGGAGGGGAACAGCGATTCGGTGAACGAAGGGGGTCCTCCAACGGCCAGTTCGCCGCGCGGCTGCGGGCTCTCGGCCGCCAGGGTGGCCTGCAACCGGTCCACCTGCCGCACGATGGAGCGGGCCTCCACCAGCAACTTCTCGCCCGCCGTGGTGAGCGTGATGCCCCGGGCATGCCGCAGAAGAAGCATGGTGCCGAACTCCTCTTCCAGTGCGCGGATCTGGTTGCTCAGCGCCGGCTGCGACACCTGCAGAACGCGCCCCGCAGTGGTAAAGCTGCCCTGCTGCGCCACGGCGACGAAGGTGCGCATCTGCCGTATGTCCATGACTATGACCCATAACTTGTTTGCATGAAACATATTCTAGGAAGACATGGCACCCATCCATAGACTGGTAGCTAGCCGGGGACTTTCCCCTGGCTCTTTCCTATAGCAAAGGGCAAGGCCATGAAACCTTTGGAGTCGCCCGCGTTGCGCGCGGGCCAGTTGCTGATACCTGCCATGGAACGCATCAGCTTCGGCAAGCCTTTCGTGGACACTGTGGCAACGGAAGTCGAGCGGGCGGGCGCGCAGCGCGTCTTCCTGGTGGTGAGTGGGTCGCTCAACCGCCATACCGACAACATCGAGAAGTTGCGCGCGCGGCTGGGTGCCCGCTTCGCAGGGCAGTTCGATGCCATTCCCCAGCACGTGCCACGCGACGCCGTGCTGCGCGCGGCGGACGCGGCCCGCGAGGCGGGCGCGGATCTGCTGGTCAGTGTGGGCGGCGGCTCCGTCACCGACGCGACCAAGACCGTTCGCTTGTGCCTGGAACACGACCTGCGCACCTTGGACGCCTTCGAGCCCTTCCTGCTGCGTTCGGACCCCAAGACGGGCGCCTTGACCGCTCCAGCTTTCCGCCCGCCTGCCATCCGCCACATCGCGGTGCCCACCACACTGTCCGGTGGCGAGTTCGCGCCCACGGCCGGCTCCACCGATCCGGTGCGCAAGCTCAAGCAAGGCATCCGCCACCCCGGACTCATTCCGTATGTCGCGGTGCTGGACCCATGGCTTGTCCAGCACACGCCCCTGGACACCTGGCTGTCCACAGGCATCCGCTGCGTGGACCACGCAGTGGAAGGCTATTGCTCCTTGCAGGGCAACGCCATGTCCGATGCCTGCTCGCTGCTGGCACTGCCCTTGCTGGCGCAGGGCCTGCGCGACTGCAAGGCGGACCCCGGCAGCGTAGAAGCTCGCGCTGCCTGCCAGAACGGCATGTGGCTGGCGCAGATCGCGATGTGGTCCGGCGTTCCGATGGGAGCCAGTCATGGCATCGGCCATGTGTTGGGCGGCGCCATGGGTGTGCCGCACGGGTATTGCTCCTGCGTGACGCTGCCCAGCGTGCTGCGCTTCAACGCCGCCACGGGCGGTGCGCGGCAGGCGGAACTGAGCAAGGCCCTGAGCCAGTCCGGCGCAGCGGCGGCAGATGCCATCGCGCAGTTGATCGCGGAGTTGGATCTGCCCGGCACGCTGCACGCCGTGGGCCTGGGCCCCGAGCGCTTCGACGAAATCGCAGAGAAGTCGATGCTAGACCGGTGGGTGCACACCAACCCCAGACCCATCACCGGACCTGCCGACATCCACCAGATTCTTTCCATGGCTTCCTAGGAGTATTCGATGACGAGCAAACCGAAGTTGAGGACCACGCTGCGCCGTTTTGCGGCCCTGGGGCTGTTGGCGTGCCTGGCACCGCTGACGGCACAGGCGCAGAGCTACCCAGACCGGCCCATACGGCTGATCGTGCCATACCCTGCGGGCAATGCGGCGGACATTCAGGCGCGCCTGATCGCCCAGAAGCTCGCAAGCCACCTGAACCAGCCGGTGATCGTGGACAACCGCGCCGGTGCGACCGGTCAGATCGGCATCGGCGCCGTCGCGCGTTCGGCACCGGACGGCTACACGCTGGTGATGGGCCAGGTGAGCGCCTTCGCGGTGGCGCCGCATACCTTCAAGAATCTGTCCTACGACGTTCGCAAGGACTTCCTACCGGTGGCACAGGTGTCGTCCAACTCCCTGGTGTTGTTCGCCAACGGCAAGGTGCCCGCGAACAACCTTCAGGAACTGATCGCACTGTCCAGAAAGCAGCCCGACCGATTTACCTACGGTACCAACGGGGAAGGTGGCCTGCCGCACCTGATGATGGAGCTGCTGATGGCCAAGACGGGCGTCAAATGGGTCCATGTGCCCTACAAGGGCGTCGGCCAGATCTCCACAGACCTGTTGTCCGGCCAGATCGACCTGGCGCTCGACTCCTACTCCGGGATGATCGCGTACACCAAGGACGGCCGGCTCAAGGCCCTGGCCTCTTCGGCCGGCAAGCGCATCGATGCCTCGCCGGACCTGCCGACCTTCCGCGAATCCGGTGTGCCGGATTACGAGGTCTACGGCTGGTTCGGCCTCTTCGCACCAGCCGGCACGTCAGCGCAGATCGTCAATTCCCTGAACGCAGCAGTGAACCACGCCCTGCAGCAACCGGACGTGCAGGCCAGCCTGCGCAACGTGGGATACGAGCCCGTGATCGGCACGCCGGAGCAGTTCAACCAGACCTTCCTCAAGTCCTACGAACTTTGGGGTCAGGTTGTGAAAAACATCGGCTTCGTACCGCAGTGAGACCCATCATGGACAACAAGATGCAAGAGACTACGCCCCCCCGCTTCGAACCGTTCGGCTGGCAACAATGGCCCGACCACTTCTGGCATTCATACCAATTCCGGCGCGGCCTGGGGGAGACGCAGGAAGGTGGTGGTGCCATCAGCGAGTGCTTCCAGGTCGCGAGCCGCATGATGCCGGGCGATGATGAAAGCTGGTTCGCGGAATGGGAGCGGGTCGCCAAACGGAACGTGGAGCGTGGAGACGCGGCGGCGCAGGCAGGTCACCGCCGTACCGCCATGAACTGCTGGCTCAGGGCGGCCAACTACTTCCGCATGGCCGAATTCTGGCTGCAGCCGGAAGACCCGCGACGCCTGGCGACATTCACGCTGTGCGAGCAGGCGTCCCATAAGCACCTGGGGTTCCTCGACATTCCCGGCGAGGTGATCGAGATCCCTTACGAGAACGGCACGACCCTGCCGGCGTACTTTGTCCGCTCGCCCCACGGCGGCGCGAAGCAGCCCGTGCTGGTCTCCTTCGGCGGACTCGACTCGTACAAGGACGAACTGTGGTTCATGACGGGTCGGGGGGCGTTGCAGCGTGGCTTCTCCATACTGCTGGTCGATGGCCCGGGCCAGGGCGGCGCGCTGCGGCGTCACGGGCTCGTGTCCCGCTTCGACTACGAGGTGCCCGTGGGCCGCTGCGTGGACTGGCTTCTGGCGCGCGGCGACATCGACCCGGACCGCATCGCACTGAGCGGCTCCAGCCTGGGTGGCTACTATTCCGCGCGCGCCGCGTCGTGCGACCACCGCATCGCCGCCTGCATATCGCATGGCGCGATCTGGAACATTCAGCAGCGTTACAGCACGCGCGGGGAGGACCATGGCCTCGCCATGCACATGAAATGGGTGTTCGGCGCAGACAGCATGAAGGAAGTGGTGTCGCGAGCGGCCCCCTTCAAGCTGGAGGGCGTGCTGTCGCAGATGCGCTGCCCCTACCTGATCCTGCACGGCGGACACGACACCTTGGGCGTAGAAGACGCAAAGATGGTGTTCGAGTACGCGCGCAGCAACGGCGTCGACGTGACGCTGCGCGTGACAGACACCGAGGAGACCGGCGCGGAGCACTGCCAGCACGACAACCCGACCCTCGGTCAGGAACTCATGCTCGATTGGCTATGCGACCGATTCGGGATGTGCCCTTCGGCCTGATCGACCTGAAAAGGTGTTCACCGCCTGAACACGCTCTGTTGGGCGAGCGAGGACGCAGAGAGAGAACTCGCAGCCCCAGTCCTCAGCGCAGCCGTTTCCCCCTCCCTGGAGATACCCATGACTTCCGACATCGGCACCAGCGTGCGCGCTCGCGCGCCCTACCAGTCCATCGTGCGACGCGCGCGTCTTCGCCTGCCCGACAACGCGCGCGTGGTGCTCTGGAACATCGTCAACGTGGAGGTATGGGAGCCCACCGGCGCCATGCCGCGCGCAGTGCTGTCCCCTCCCATGGGTGCGCCGCTGTTGCCCGACGTGCCTAACTGGGCCTGGCACGAATACGGTATGCGCGTGGGCTTCTGGCGCATCCTCGAGGCGATCAAGAGCCGTAGCATGCCGGCGACCCTTGCGCTCAATGGCAGCGCGATCAGCGTCTATGAAGAGGCATGCCGCGCAGCGCATGAGGCCGGCTGGGAGTTCATGGGCCACGGCCACGTGCAGCGCCCCATGCACAAGGTGGAAGACCAACGCGCCGCGATCCGCCAAACCATCGACGCGATCCAGCAGTTCACGGGCAAGCCGCCGCGCGGCTGGGAAAGCCCCGGACTCACCGAGACCGACGACACGCTGGACTTTCTGGCCGAGTCCGGCGTCGAGTACGTGGCCGACTGGGTGCTGGATGACCAACCGGTGGCCTTGCATTCGCCCAAAGGGCGCATCACGTCCGTCCCATACACGGTAGATCTCAACGACGTCGTGGTCAGCGCCGTGCAGCAACAGCCTTCCGACGAGATGTTGCGCCGCGGAAAGGCGCACTTCGACCGTCTCTACAAGGACGGCGCGACGCAGCCGCGCGTCATGGCGATCTCCGTGCACCCGTACTTGAGCGGTGTGCCGCACCGCATCGGGTTCGTCGAGGAGCTGTACGACTACGTGTTGAGCCACACGGGTGTGGTCGTGTGGTCGGGCGAGCAGATCCTCGACTGGTTCCTGGAACAGACCTCAGATCAGCCCAAGGCCCACCCGTGAACACTGACCCGGCACTCGCAGACGCACGCCCGTCACTGCCGCGCGTGCTGGTGCTTTCGTTGGGCGGCACCATCACGATGACGGCCGCATCGGGCACCCACGGCATCCTTCCGACCTTGACAGCGGAACAACTGCTTGCGGTCGAGCCGCGCCTCGCACAGGTCGCGCAGCTGGACGCCGTCACGCCCACGCGCCTGCCGGGTGCATCGTTGACGCTGCAGCACCTTCGGGAAGTGGCCGCGCTGCTGCGCATGCATCTGGATGGTGCACCGGGCTCGCCCGTTGGCGCGGTCGTGGTGCAGGGCACGGACACCATCGAGGAGACGGCTTTCGTGCTGGATCTGCTCGCTGCGCACGATGCGAGGTCCATCGTGGTGACGGGGGCGATGCGCGGGCCGCAAGCCGCCGGTGCGGATGGGCCGGCCAACCTGCTCGCGGCGGTCGCCACAGCGGCCGACACGCGCTTGCGAGGCCTGGGCGTGGTCGTGGTGCTGAACGACGAAGTCCATGCGGCGCGCTGGGTGCAGAAAGCACACACGGCACTCACGAGCGCCTTCGCCTCGCCGGGCACGGGCGCCATCGGCGCCGTGGTGGAGGGACGCGTGCAACTCTTCGCCCGGCCCGAGGGCCGCATCACGCTGCCAGTGGAGGCAGTGCGCTGCGATGCGGCGCCTGCGGCGATCGCACAGATCGCCCTGGGCCTGGGGGAGGACGGGCGCATGCTGCCCGCGCTCGCCTCGCTGGGCTACGCAGGCGCGGTGGTCGAAGGCATGGGCGCGGGCCACGTGCCTGCGGCCTGCGTGCAGAACCTGGAGAAACTCGCCGCGACCATGCCGGTGATCCTCTGCACGCGCGTGCGCGCGGGCCCCGTGTTCACCGGAACCTATGGCTTCCCGGGCTCCGAAATGGATCTGCTGTCGCGGGGCCTGATCCACGGCGCCAGCCTGCCGGCGGCCAAGGCTCGGCTACTGCTGTCGCTGCTGTTGTCCGCGGGCGCAGACCGTGCAGCAGTCGAGCGATTGTTGATTTCCATCCAGAAGTGACCCACTAACCCCGGCGATTGGAGTGAACCCCTGGGGCTGGACCACCGGGCAAATCAGAACTGATACGCTGGCCGGCTGATGCGACTCTGCGTTGGCCGGATTACGCCTACACTGAAGTGGGCGGACTACAGCGGTCGCTGACAGCTAATAACCCTCGCCGGCTCTTTGGCCAAAAGGCCGAAACCATTCGCCAGTGGATGGACAGGGCACCCACGCGCCGGATGCTGCCGCCACGGTAATTCAGATAGTGGCGATGGGCGTCACAGGCGAACCGAATGCCCCTGGAAGCCGCAGCGGTGGGGCTGTCAACAAAAAAGCCGAACGCCCACCGGCTTCAAGCGCTTGCGCTAGCTCGCGCAAAAACCACAGTTCGCCCAGATGGACCCCCAACTTGAACAGGCAATGTTCATGCAGCGGCAGAAACGGCTTGGGATTCGCCGAGTGAAACGAGCCACGGTCCACCACCTCCACCGCGTTGTTGTCTGCGCACAAGGCCACCACGCCGCTGTCGGTGATCCATTGAAGCAGGCGCTGATCGCTTCCGTCCAGCGCAGCACAACTCCCCCGCAGCCTTTCGTGGTCCGGCTTGCCTTGCACCTGAAGCAGCAGGTCGCTGTAGCCGGTGTAGATGCAGACCATGTCGCCAGGCTGGATCTGAATGCGCTGCCGGTGAAGAGCCTCCATCCAGAGGTCGTAACCCACCACCACACGCGCGTCTCCGCACATCGATCTCAGGTTGACCAGCACGGCCCGCCCTTGAACCCCGGCTTTGGCCACCTGGTCGATCCCCAGCGGATTGGTTGGGCACGTCCCCTCGACATCGGAAAGCTGAATGTCCCGCGCCTGAAATCCACCGTAGTAGGTTACCTGCGCGTTCCCGTCGCCATGCATGTCGAAATCGACGCCGACATGGCCCAGTCCGTCCCATTGCGTCGAATACTGCGTGTGCAGCGTCACCAAGTCGTCGCACACATAGCCCGTCGCCCCCGCCAGCAAGTCCGTGAACGGCCGATGAAAATTGCACCGGCAGCCCTCGTCTTCCGCACTGGCCGCCCAACGCGGCGGCTGCCGGCCAATGGACGATTCGCCACCAGGCAGGTTCAAGGGCAATGTGAGCGAAAAGATGCGCCCATCCTTGACCTCCTGCAGCCCCTGCAACACCCGATCTGTGTCCAGCAGATTGAGCCGCCCCAGGCGGTCGTCTTCGCCGAAGTCGCCCCAATTGGATCCCTCTGGTCGATGAGTCCATCGTTTTGTGTGCGCGATCACGGGTTCAGTCCTGTTTGGGGGGGGAGTGAACTGCGGCCTGCGCTCGAGACCGGAACAGCCCCGGAACGCGGCTACCCCACGAACCGACGATGCCTTTGGGAAACAACACCACCACGGCGATGAAGGCGACCCCTTGCGTGATCGTCACCCACGATCCGAAGGGCGCGAGATAGTGCTCGATGGCGATAACCACAAACGCACCGACCAATGGACCCAGTTGGGTTCCGACGCCACCGATCAGGCTGATCAGCAGCACCTCACCCGACATGGACCAGTGCACGTCCGGCAGAGAGGCCACCTGGAACAACGTTGCCTTCAAGCCACCCGCCAGCCCCGAGAGACCTGCCGACAGAGCGAACAGTGTCAGCTTGTACCGGTAGACGTTGTATCCCAACGATATGGCACGTGGTTCGTTGTCTCGGATAGCCTGGATCACCTGACCAAAAGGAGAATGAACCACACGGTGTGCGAACCAGGTGCCGGCCAGAAAGACCACCGCGCAGAAGTAGTACGAACCCCAGTCGTTGTTCAGCTCGAAGAGACCCAGAAAAGGCAGCCTGACGCCGCCTTGAATGCCGTCTTCACCGCCCGTGAACGGCAACTGTACGCACAGGAAATAGACCATCTGCGCCAGCGCCAGTGTGATCATCGAAAAATAAACACCCTGTCGGCGAATGGCCAGGGCGCCGATGAGAACCCCCAAAACCGCCGCGCCGGCCACCGCCAATGGAATGGCCAGCTCAGGTGGGACTCCCCATGTTCTGGCGCAATAGGCCGCGATGTAACTGGCGATGCCAAAGAAGGCGGCATGGCCAAAGGACATCAAGCCACCAAAGCCGATCAGCAGGTTGAACGCTGTAGCGAACAAGGCAAAGCACAAGACCTTGGTGAGAAACAGCGGGTAGAGGAACCAGGGGCTGATCAGCAGCAGGAAAGTGAGTCCCGCGAACAGCTGCCACGTGCCCGAAGGCGCGGCACCTCTCAATTTTGACGCCATGGCGTTTCCACGCAGCAAACTGTTCATCCCTTGTCCCTCCCAAAGAGGCCCGCGGGCCTGAGTGTCAGCACGACGGCCATGATGATGAAAATGACGATGTTGGAAGCGGGCGGGTAGAAGGTCTTGGTCAAGCCTTCGGCGATGCCGAGCCCCAACCCTGCCACGACGGCGCCAGACAGGGAGCCCATGCCGCCGATCACAACGACGGCGAACACCACGATGATCAGATCCGCGCCCATCACGGGATTGACGGAATACATGGGTGCGGCCAGCACACCCGCGAAGGCGGCCAGGGCCACCGCGGCGCCATACGTAAGCGTCGACAACAGCTTCACGTTGATGCCGAAACACTCCGCGAGTGCACCGTTCTCCGTGGCGGCTCGAAGGTTGGCACCCAACGGGGTTTTTTCGATGCACAGGTAGGTCAAAACGCACAAAGTGAGCGACGCGGCCACCACCCAGACCCGGTAGTAAGGCGCAAAGACAAAGCCGAGGTCAACACCGCCTCTGAGCGCCTCCGGCACCGAATAGGGCAAGCCTGCCGCACCGAAATGATCGCGAACCAGTCCTTGCGCAATCAGTGCCAGGCCATACGTCACCAACATCCCGTACCGATGGTCGTAGGCCACGCGGGCGATCAAAAACTTTTCGAGCACGAGGCCGATTGCGCCCACCGCCATTGGCGCAAGCAGCAATGACCACCAGTACGAGATGCCCCAACTGTTGAGAAGTGCCCATGCCACCAAGGCACCCAGCATGTACTGGGCACCGTGGGCGAAGTTGATGACGTTCAGCAATCCGAAGACCACGGCCAAGCCCAGGCTGAGGATGGCGTAGAACGCCCCGTTGATGATGCCCAGCATGAGCTGGCCGGCCAAAGCCGTCATCGGCACACCGAACAATTCGGACATGAATTCCCCTGGTGAATAGACAGATGAAGAGTGGATGCGGGGTGTATCAGACGCTGAGATAGCGCCGCAATTGCGCGTGTGCATGGTGCGCATTCAGATTGTCGAACGTGTCTACGACTCGACCCGTCTCCAGCACGCAATACCGGTCTGTGATCGATGCCGCGAACTGGAGGTTCTGCTCCACCAGCAGGAGGGTGTAGCCCAGGGACCGAAGGTGCATCAACGTGTCCCGGATCTTCTGAACAATCACGGGAGCCAGTCCTTCGGTCGGTTCATCGAGCAGGATGAACCTCGACCCTGTTCGGAGAACGCGCGCAATGGCCAGCATCTGTTGCTCGCCCCCGGACAGTTGCGTTCCCATGCTGGAAAGCCGCTCCTGAAGATTCGGAAACAGCGCGAATATCTGCGCTTCCGTCATGCCCCCCTGTCGCAATACCGGCGGAAGGCGAAGGTTCTCAAGCACGTTCAGGCGCGCATAGATACCGCGCTCTTCCGGCACGTATGCGATGCCGAGCCGCGCGATGTCGCGTGGCCCCAAGTCGCCGATGTCCGCACTGCCGAACCGGATCGATCCGCGCTTCTTGCGGAGCAAGCCGATGATCGCGCGCAAGGTGGTGGTCTTTCCCGCGCCATTGCGCCCAACGAGCGTGACTACCTCACCGGGGAGGACCGACAAGGACACCGCATGCAACACGTGGGAATCGTCGTACCACCCGTCCAGTTCCCGGATAGCGAGACCGGCGGGATGTGCGCCCGTCGTGTCCAGCGCCACACCCGCTGGCGACCGTTTGATCGTCTTTTCAAACATGCGTTTTCCCCAGATAGGCCTCTATGACTTGCGGGTCGGCGGACACGTCCGAGTAGCTTCCCTCGGCGAGGAGGCGCCCTCTCGCCAGCACCGATACCCAACGGGACAGGCGAGAAACGACAGCCAGGTTGTGCTCCACCATGAGAATGGTCACGGACGCTGCAACGTCCTCGATGAGATCGGCAGTCCGATCGATGTCCTCGCTGCCCATGCCCGCGGTGGGCTCGTCGAGCAACAGCAACCGGGGCTTCATGGCCAAGGTCGTGGCAATCTCCAGAGCCCGTTTCTGTCCATAGGAAAGAACACCTGCCTGCACATCCAGAAAAGGCAAGAGACGGACCCGGTCGGCCAGCACTTCGATCTCGCCGTCCAGCTTGCGCAGGGTCGCAGCCGAGCGCCAGAACGCGAAGGTGCCGCCGTGGTGGCGCTGCAGTGCCACACGGATGTTTTCCCGGACGGACATCTGTGCAAACACCGCCGATATCTGGAAAGACCGCACCATACCCAGCGAAGAAACCTCGTGAGGCGGTACCTGGGTGATGCGTTGACCATCGAACCATATGTGGCCCGAACTGGGTGGTACGAACTTGGTCAGCAGGTTGAACAGCGTGGACTTGCCAGCTCCATTGGGGCCGATGAGCGAATGCACACCGCCACGCCGCACGGCCAGATCAACACCGTCCACCGCCAGAAATCCATTGAAGCGCCGCGTCAGCCCTTCAGCTCGCAAGATGTAGTCAATGGGTTCAAGGCACGTTTCGGTACTGGAACGGTTCATATGCGTTGATCAGGACTTACCCTCGCGCTTGACCAGAGGACATGCCTCACTCATTGGCGCATAGGCCTGCACACCGGGCACCCGGGAGACCACTTCGTACAGGTCGTACTTGTATTTCGACTGTTGCGGGGATTTGATTCGAAGCAAGTACTTGTCGTGCAGCGCGCGCCCGTCAGCCCGGATCTGAATCGACTTGTTGTACATGTCGTTGATGGGCATTTCGCGCATCTTTGCGGCGACCGCATCGGCGTCGGTTGTCTTTGCTGCTTCGACCGCGCGCAAGTAATGCAGGGTAGCCGAATACGTCGCCGAGTTCACTTCAGAAGGTACCTTCCCGGCGTACTGGTTCATGAAGCGTTTGGACCAGACGCGCGTCTGGTCATTCAGATCCCAGTAGAACGACGACGCGATCATCATGCCCTGTGCCTTTTCAAGACCCAGCGCGACCACGTCCGTGATCATCACGAAGAACCCCACCAGCCGTTGCTTGCCGGAGTCCATGCCGAACTCAGAGGCTTGCTTGAGCACGTTGACCAGGTCCGTCCCCGCCAAAGCCAGTCCGATCACATCGGCGCCGGAACTCCGGGCTTGAAGCAGATATGACGAGTAGTCGAGCGAGCCCAGCGGTGCGGAGGCCACGCCCACGATGCTCCCACCCGATTTCTCGATGAAGTCACGGGCATCGCGCACGATGTTCTTTCCGAAGGTGTAGTCGGCCGCGATGAAGAACCACTTCCCGCCACCTTGGCGAACCATCTGTGCGCTGGGCACATTCGTCATGGAGTACGTGTCGAACGCGAACTGGAACCCGTAGGGAGAGCAGGCCTTTCCTACCAGGTCCACGCTGGTTGACGCGGCATCCATCGTGATGGTCTTCTTTTCCTGGCCCACCTGTTTGAGCGCAAAGCCGACCACCGATGTACCGCCGCCCTGAACAATGGCATTGACGCGCCCGCCGTCTATCCACTGCCGTGCGAGCGAGGTGGCCAGTTCGGCCTTGTTCTGGTGATCGGCGGAAACGAACTCCACCGGACGCCCCAGGACCTTGCCTCCAACGTCTTCGATCGCGAGCCGAACCGCCACATCCGAGCCCTTGCCACCGATCGCGGAGTACGGACCGCTCTGATCGCTGAGGATGCCAATCCGGATCGGTGCGCTATTGCCCTGGGCCTGCGCCAACAGCCACGGTGTCAGGCACAACGCTGCGCCAAGGCAGGTGCGCACGAAGGATTTCGAGATGGGCATGTCGTTGTCTCCACATCAGAATTTGTGCGACAAATCATAGGTTCGGCAAAACGTGGGAAGCGGCTCGATTCATGCATAGGACATGTTCGAAGAACGCAAAGGACAGGCGTTTGACGCGGCGGCCTGCATCGGTAAAGTGATCGGCCTCAAGGAGACCGTTCATGGAGTTCGCCCAGATTTCACCTTCGATGATTTCCACCGCCTACGAAGGCATGGACAGGCCGGAGTGCATCTTGTGCACTCGCGATTCGGGCATGTTCGTGTCGCACCGTCCCACGGGGGTTTTGCACTTGAAGCCGGACGGGACACGTCGGATTCTGGGTCAAGGAAAAAGCGGTTTCACCCCGAACGGCATCGCGCTTCGCGACGATGGGAGCCTTCTCATGGCCAACATGGGCGCCGAGGGTGGCGTTTGGGAGATCACGCCGCGTGGCGACATGCGGCCATTCCTGATGGAAGTCGACGGACGTGAACTCTCCGCCGCCAACTATGTGACGGTCGACCACGAACAGCGCGTCTGGATATCCATCAGCACGCAGACCAAGCCTCGAACGCTGGCCTACAACCAGCAGGTCCGAGACGGGTTCGTCGTGATGGTCGACGAGAAGGGCGCAAGGATTGTTGCCGAGGGCTTTGGCTTCACCAACGAGTGCCGCCTGGCGCCCGATGGCAAGGCGTTGTATGTGGTCGAGACATTCGGTCGCCGCATCAGCCGCGTGCCGCTGGAGCAGGGCACGATCGGGTCTCCCGAGTTGTTTTGCGAACTGGGCACCGGCGCATTCCCCGACGGCGCCGCGTTCGACTCGGAGAACCATCTCTGGGTGACGAGCATCATCAGCAATCGCCTGTACCGCATCGATCCCCGAGGCCATGCGCGCATCGCCCTAGAAGACCATAACGCGTCCACCGTCAATGCGATCGAGCGCTCATATCAAGAGGGGCGGCTCAGCCTCGAGCAGCTCGGCTCGAACACCGGAAAATTCGTACTTCCCATCTCAAGCCTTGCATTTGGCGGAATCGATCTGAAGACCGTGTATCTGGGCACCACCCATGGAAATGTCATCAAGGCGTTTCGAAGCCCGGTCGCAGGACATCCGCTTTCTCATTGGACCCCTCGAACACGACCGACGATCCGAGGCTGAACTGCGATGCCGGTGGTGCTTGCCGGAGCTCATGTCACGCCGCAATTGGCGGCGTGGTCAGACATCCCAGGTGAACACATCGCGCGTGCGTTCCACCGGCGTGAACGAGGATCGCCAAGACGGCGCGAGCTTGCGGGCCATCTTGTCGACCGTCCAGCCATCGCTCTCGTGCAGGGTGCGCACGGGGCGCGGCTGCGAATAGAGGTGAACTTCCTTGCCACGCACACCGATGATCTGGCCGTTGATGCCACTGGACGCGTCGCTCGCGAGATACGCCACCAGCGGGGCCACTGCGGCGGCGCCTTCAGCCTCACGTTGCTTCACAACCACCCGGTCTTCTTCAGAGCGCCCGGTTGCACCGATGGTCATGCGGCTGAACGCCAGCGGCGACACGCAGTTGGACCGCACACCGTGCGCTTCCAACTCGATCGCCAGCGAGCGCGAGAGGGCCGCCACACCGTTCTTGGATGCCGCATAGTTGGCCTGGTTCATCGAGCCGATCAGCGCTGCCGTGGAGGTGAGGTGAACAAAGGCGCCCGATCTCTGTTGGACGAAGTGCGGCGCTGCCGCACGGCTCAAGTAAAAGGCTCCGCTCAGGTTGACGCGCAGCACAAGGTCCCAGGTATCGGCATCCATTTCACAGAACGGCGCGCCACGCATGATGCCGGCGTTGTTCACGACGGCGTCAAGGCGTCCAAAGGCGTCGAGTGCGGCCGCCACGAGCTGCATCCCGCTGTCTGTCTTCGAGATGTCCGCGCTGCTGGCAATAGCCTTGCCGCCGCGCGCGGTAATCTCGTCGACCACCGATTGCGCGACGCTGGCGTCTGCGCCATCCCCGTTGATCGCTGTGCCCATGTCGTTGACGACGACGGACGCGCCCTCCGCCGCCATCAGCAAGGCGGACTCACGGCCAATGCCACGACCCGCGCCGGTGACGATGACCACGCGGTCGGAGAGATGTGATGAAGTCATTGCCGGCCCTTGCCATGTCCGTCGGCTTTTTCCGTGACGATCGCTGTCCGTGTTTCAAGACTGGACCTTTGCCCTGCGAGGGCCGCCGTACATTTCGGTTCCGCTCGCCGCGAACCAGCCCGCATCGACCGGTAGGTTGATGCCCGTGATCGCGCGCGCGCGCTTCGACGCGAGAAACTCGACCGCCTCGGCGACTTCGTGGGGCTCCACGCAGCGACCCAGTGCCGCATGTTGTCCCGGATCGCCCGCCGCGCGGGTGCCGCCACCTTCGGACCAGCGTTTGAGGATGCGTGGTACCAGCGTTACCCCTGGAGAAACTGCGTTGACACGAACCCCCGCGTGCCCCCACTCGCAAGCCAGGCTCTGCGTGAGATTGATGACCGCTGCCTTGGTCGACGCATAGGCCAGCACGGGAGAGGCCTGCATGCCCGTCACCGACGCGATGTTGACAATGCTGCCGCCGCCGCGTTTGGCCATCTGCGCGCCGAAGACGGTGTTACAGCGGAAGGTCCCCGACAGATTGACGTTCAAGATGTGGTTCCAGACATCCTCGGTGATCTGCTCCGGCTGCAGAATCGGCTGAAATGCGCCTGACGACACAACCAGCGCATCCGCGCTGCCCAGCTCGGCTTCGACGCCACTGGCAAGCGCGTTGACTTGCCCGGCGTCGGTCACGTCCACCGACCGCGCCACGCCATTGATCTCCTGCGCGAGCATTTCGGCCGCGGCAGCGTCGCGATCGGCGACCACCACACGCCAGCCCATCTGCGCCATCAATCGGCACACGGCGGCACCGATACCGTTTGCACCGCCAATGACGACGGCGACTTCTTGCTTGTCGGATGTTGTTTGCATGTCAATCGAGCGGTATGTTGGCGGTTTTCACGATGCCCTCCCAGAGGGCGATGTCCTGGTCGACTCGTTCCGAAAGCTGAGCCGGCGTGGTGCCGACGGCATCGAAGCCCAACTCGGCCAGCATGGCCACCACGGTAGGCACGCGCAGCGCGTCCAGCACGGCGGCGTTCCATCTGGCAACGATCGATGCCGGCGTGCCCTTGGGCAGAAAGACGCCTTGCCACAGCGTGCCCCCGGTCAGGCCTTTCACACCCGCCTCTTCGAGCGTGGGCACGTTTGGCAGCGCCCCGTTTCGCTTCGGGCTGGTCACGGCAAGGATCTTCAGCTTGCCTGCTTCGGCCAGCGGGCGTGCGCTGGTCACGGTGTCCAGCGCCACCTGCACTTCACCGCCCAGAAGTCCCACCAGCATCGGGCCGTTGCCCTTGTAAGGAACGTGCGTGAGGTCGATGCCGGCAGTCCGGTTGAACACCTCCTGCAGCAGGTGAAGAGGTGACGCCATGCCGGCCGTGCCGTAGAACAGCTTGTGTGGGCGTGCCTTGGCATAGGCGATCAATTCGGCCACAGAGTTGACCGGCACCTGTGCGCCGACGGTCAACACGTAGGGCCCCTGCGAAACCAGGCTCACTGGCACGAGATCGTGGCGGACGTCGTAGCCGGCGGCCTTCTTCATGGTGACCGGGTGAATGGCCACGCCGTTGGGTGCGAACAGTGCCGTGTAGCCATCGGACGCCTGGCGACCGACGTAGGCAGCGCCCATGGTTCCGGACGCGCCAGGGCGGTTGTCGACGATGACCGGTTGACCCATGGTCTTGGCCATGTGCTGCGCCAGGAGTCGCGCCACCGGGTCGGTCGACCCCCCCGGGGGATACGCCACCACCAGGGTGAGGGGACGGCCGGGAAAACGATCCTGGGCATTCACCGCTGTGGCTGCGATGCATGTACCCATGCAGACAGCGCCGAGCAGGACGCGTCTTGTGAAGGCTGCGACCAATGGTGTCTCCGGTTTTTTTGAACTGACGCGTTGGATGTTTGCACAAACCCCGTTGGTTCGTGTTTGCGCAGCGCGCACATCACCTTCTCGAGAAGCGTAACATTCGATGCCCGGTCGCCTAAGGCTATGAGACGCTCATTCTCTTGACCACAAAGTCCACGAACACCCGCACCTTCTTCGGCACGTAGCGTGTCTGGCGGAATACGGCGTAAATTCCATTGGTAAAGGAGTAGTTGGTCGTGCGGTAGTCTGGCAGGACCTGCATCAGGCGACCCTCCTGAAGGTCGGCATAAATGCCCCAGTCCGTGAGCAGCGAGACGCCCAGCCCTGAGAGGGTGACGCGTCTGAGAACTTCGGCATTGTTGGTGTGAAAACCGCCCGTGATTTTGAGCTCTTGCGCTGGCTCGCCCTTCTTGGAGAATCGCCAGGATGTCGTTTCGGAATCCAGCCGATAGGTCAGGCAGTTGTGCTGCATCAGGTCATCGGGTTTCTCGATCGGTGCATGCGCGGCAAGGTAGGCTGGACTCGCCACTAGGATGCGCTCGCTCGATGCAAGTTTGCGAACCAGAAAGGACGAATCCTCGAGTTCGCCGAGACGGATGTCGATGTCGAAGTTTTTGTCCATCAGGTTCACGGGCGTTTCGGAGAGTTGCAGCTCCACCGTGACCTTTGGATAGAGTTCGCAGAACTCCTTGATGCCCGGTGCAATGAGTTGTATGCCCACCGACGTTCTGGAGTGAATGCGCAGCAGGCCCTGAGCTTCATCCTGCATCTGGCGAGCGGAGATCTGCACGTCCAGGAATTCCTCCACCACCGGCTTGATTCTTTGGTAGTAGGCTTCGCCGGCGTCCGTGAGCACCACTTTGCGGCTCGTGCGGTTGAACAGCTGAATACCCAGTTCTTCTTCGAGCGCGGCGATGCGGCGGGAAACGGACGCGGGCGACAAGTTGGAGCTTTTGCCCGCTGCGGAAAGACTGCCGTCCTGCACGACTCTCAAAAATAGGCGAATGGAATTGAACATCCTGTCTGATCCGATACAATCTGGTCCTGTGCGTGCGTCCGGGGCCAGCGAGGCAACACCTGAGCTCGGCTGCTCGGGCAGGGCTGGCGCCTGGGACGGCCTCGATATTGGCACAGTCATGCGCGGAACTTCCAGAAGTCAACAGCACGCGTCAACGGATCAGAACCCACCGCGTCGAGGATGGATCCTGCATCGATCTACTGGCTGAAAATTACTTCAGATCAATGTTGGCCATCCTGATCACCTTTTCCCATTGCGCGATCTCGCGGTAAATGCGTGCGTCGAGTTGCTCGGGACTCGATCCCGCTATCTCGAAGCCAAACCCGGCCATCTTCTCTTTCACCTCAGGCACTGCCATCACTTTCACAATGGCGGCATTCCAACGGTCAACAATGGGTCTGGGTGCGTTCTTGGGCAGGAAGAAGCCCTGCCACAGGTCCGCCTCGAGGCCCTTGATGCCCGATTCCTCCAGCGTTGGGACATCGGGCAGCGCCGGATTGCGTTTGGGCGTGGTGACGGCCAGCATGCGCAGCCGCCCGGAGTCGGCCAACGCGCGTGCACCAGGGATGGTGTCGAAGCCGACCTGGATCTCGCCACCGAGCAGCGCTTTCACGACGGGCCCGTTCCCCTGGTACGGCACATGGGTCATGGTGGTGCCCGCAGCGCCATTGAAAAGCTCGGTCAGCAGATGCAAGGGCGATGCAACGCCCGCAGTGCCGTAGAACACCTTGGTGGGATTGCGCTTGGCGTATTCCACCAGTTCGCGCACGTTGTTGACCGGCAGGTCGCGGTTGACAGTCAGAACGTAGGGCCCTGTTGCGATCATGCTGACCGCGGTGAGGTCGGTGCGCACGTCGTAGCCGGCAGTGGCTTTCATGGTGACGGGGTGCAGTGTCACGCCGTTGGGCGCCAGCAGGATCGTGTAGCCGTCTGGTTTGGAGCGTCCCACGTAGGCCGCACCGATGGTGCCCGCCGCGCCGGTTCGGTTCTCCACGACCACGGGTTGGCCGAGTTCTTGTGTGAGGTACGGTGCGAGCAAGCGGGCCACGGGGTCCATCACCCCGCCCGGTGGATACGACAGCACCAGCTTGATCGGCTGCGAGGGGAATGGCGCGGCCGGCTGCGCCTGCACGGCTCCCACAGAGGCGAGTCCCAGCATGACCGCCAGTCCCCACGCCTTGAATGTTTTGATCGTCATCATGTTGTCTCCTGTTTCTGTTCGACACACGCGCCCTGGCTGGCACCCTGGAAACACTGAATCGCGTTCCCGGCAATGTCGACCATGGTCGCAACTTTTCCGTGCGAACCCATGTCTCGAGTGGATTCCACACGGCCACCAAGTTCCTCGAACCGCTGGCACACGGCAGCGAGGTCGTTGACTTCAAACACCACGACCGCGCCCTGTGCTACGGCGGCTTCGCGCGGCCCGGCTATGGCGAAGTTGTGCCCTCCCGCATCGAGCTGAATCCAGTGGTCGCCGTCGCGGAACTTCAGCTTCAGCTGGAGCGCGGACTGGTAGAAGTGCGCGAGCGCGCCGGCATCCTTGGCCGCGAGGTAGGTGTTCTGGATGCGCTGGACGGTGATGCTCATGGACGGTGTCTCCTGGCTTGCGGGTCGTGCTGGACGCCGGCCTTGCGGCACCAGCGCGGAAATGCGTTCAAGTGATTTGTGCTCGTCCGTTGCTAACCACCTGCACGTTGCGCAGCGGCTCGATCGCGTTGAAGGACACGACGTCGCCGTCACGCCAGAGCTGGATGCGCAATGTCTCGCCGGGGTAGGCGGGCGACGCAAAGCGCCCCGAGAATGCTTTCAGCCTCGCGCCATCCATGCCGCAATGGCTCTGGACGACAGCCCGCGCGCACAGTCCGAATGAGAAAAGCCCGTGCGATATCGGTCTCGGAAATCCGGCCTGCCTGGCGCGAACGGGGTCCGCGTGCAAGGAGTTGTAGTCGCCGTTGAGCCGGTACAAAAGCGCTGCTTGCGGCGTGGTCGGCATGTCCACAGCGAGATCGGGTGCGCGATCGGGCAGCTTGTGTGGCGGCGGCACCGGGCCCGATGGACCGCCGAAGCCACCGTTTCCGCGGCACACGGTCGTGCCCGTGATCGATGCGACGAGCTCGTTCGACTCGGCCAGGTAGAGCTTGCGTTCGGTGAGCAGCAGCGCACCCTTTTCCGCGCCTTTGTCGATCACGTCGAGCACGCGTGTCTGGCCGATCACGGTACCCGAAGTTGGAAGGCCACGGTGCCAGGTGATGCCCTGCTCGCCATGCACGATCATCTTGCGGTCGATGCCCAAGGCAGGATGGCCGGTCCAGGGACCAGGATTGCCTAGCACCAGCGCCATCGTCGGGAATACCTTCGGTGCGGGCTCCAGCACATACGAAAGCTCGGCCGGGTCGATCGGGTTCATGCCCAAGCCAAGGCTGAGGCTGTATAGCAGCGTGTCGCGCTCGGTGTAGGTCTGGACGATGTCGTCCACCTTCCATCCGAGCAGCTGTTGCCGGTTCAATGCCATCGTCAGGGCTCCCTGCGGGTCAGACGGGTTGCCAAGGGAATACATCCCGCGTGCGTTCCAGTGGCACGAACGAACTGGCCCACGCCGGTGCGAGCTGTTCGCCCAGTGTCTCGGGCGTCCAAGGGTCGGCGCGTTGAAAGATGCGGATGGGCCGGGGTTGGCTGTAGAGGTACACCTCGTTGCCACGCACACCGAAAATCTGGCCGGTGATGTCCTTGGCGCCATCGCCCAGCAGGAAGGCTGCCACCGTGGCGATCTGCTCGGGTCGGGTTGTGGCCTTGCGCTTTTCAAGGTAAGCCGCCTGCTCTTCAGGACTCTTGCCGGGAACAGATTCGATCATCCGACTGAATGCGTGGGGCGCGATGCAGTTGGATCGCACGTAGAAACGCGCCATGTCCAGGGCCAACGAACGCGACAGACCCGTGATGCCCGCTTTGGCCGATGCGTAGTTCGCCTGACCCAGGCTGCCGATGAGGCCTGAGGTCGACGTCATGTGCAGGTACACGCCGGTGCTGCGGTCCCGGAAATGCGGGGCCGCCGCGCGGCTCACATGGAAGCTGCCGTACAGATGCACCTTCACCACGGCGTCGAACTCTTCCGGACTCAGGCGGTGGAAGATGCCGTCGCGCAGGATGCCTGCGTTGTTCACCACAAGGTCGAGCGTTCCCCAGGTGTCCAGTGCCTGCTGCACGATGTGCTTTGCGCCGTCCCAGTCGGCCACACTATCGGTGTTGGCCACCGCTTCGCCGCCAGCGCTTTTGATGAGGTGCACCACCTCATCGGCGGGCGCCATGTCGCCGCCCTCGCCCTGCAGGCTCGCACCCACGTCGTTCACCACCACCTTGCAGCCGTAGCGACCGAGAAGCAGGGCGATTTCGCGTCCTATGCCCCGCCCAGCGCCGGTCACCACGGCCACCTTGCCCGCGAGTCCTGTTGTCGTTTCCATTGCCGTGTCTCCTTGTTCGTTGATTATTTTGATGGCGTTTTGCGACCGTCAGCTGTGGCCGGTGTGGGCTCTAGCGTCCAGCCCGGCGGTCTTTTGGAGCGGAAGGCGTCCATGCCTTCGATCGCATCGGCGCTACCGAGAGACGCGGCGGCCACTTCGATGGCGCGCGAAAAACCGTCGTCGAATGGCATGTCGCTGATCTCGCGCAAGAGTCGCTTGCTGCCTCGAAGTGCAGCCGGGCTGCAGCGCCAGACGTCCGATGACAGGACGGCAAGCTCCGCGTCCATGCCCGCAGCGTCTTCGCAGACTTTCTGTACCAGTCCGATCTGCGATGCGTGCCCGGCGTCCACCGTGCGCCCGCGCAGGACCAGGTCGGCGGTGGCGCGCGGCCCGATGGCGCGCACGAGCGAGAGCGCGATCATGCTCGGCGGTATGCCGATGCGTGCTTCGGGCACGCTGAAGGTTGCGCTGGCCTCGCAGATGGCCATGTCGCACCAGACCACCATGCCCATGCCGAGCCCGACCGCGCGGCCGGCCACGGCCGCCACCGTCGGCACGGGGCAATCGATCAAGGCCTCGGCGAGCTCTCGCGCCGGTCGGATCTGCTCCAGGGCATCCGGCGATGCCGAGCCTTCAGTGCGCTGCAGACCTGCCACGTCGCGGCCCGCGCAAAAGGTGTCGTTGCGGCCACGGACCACGATGAGGCGGCAAGCCGCTTGCGCGCCGTGGTGGCGGATGCCGTTGGTCAACGTGGCCAACATGGTCTCGTTCAAGGCGTTGAGCTTGCCTGGGTTGTCCAGCCAGAAGGTCACCATGCCGTTGTCACCAACGGCGATCTCCACCCGTCCCATCAGATCACTCCCTGCTCGCGCAGGTCGGCGATGTCGGCGGTCGAGAGCGAAATGGTTTCGCGCAGCACCTGCTCGGTGTGCTCACCCAGACGCGGCGGAGGCCGTTGGGCAAAGCTGGCCGCATCGCCCACCTTGAACGGAACGCCCAGCAGGTGGATGGCCTTGCCGTCCTGGTCGGTCATGTTCAGCACCATGTCGTTGACCAGCGACTGCTCGTGCGTGAGTGCTTCAGCCACCGTGTGCATGGGCGCAACGGGCACGCCGAGCTCGCCGAGCTTTCGCGTCCAGTTGGCGGCCGTGTCCTGGAGAAAGGTTTCGGCAAAGATGTCGATGACTTCCTGTCGGCGTTCGAGGCGCTGTGCGTTCGTCGCCAGCGTCGGATCGTCGCGCAGGTCCAGGCGGCCGATGGCCTGGCACATGCGGCGCCAGGTCGCGTCGTTGAGTGCTCCCGTGACCAGTTCCACGTCCTTGCACGGAAAAGCCTGGTACGGCACCTGGTTCCAGAGACCAGAGCCCTCCTTCTGCGGCAGCACACCCGCTTCGAGCCACGAGACGCCGTGGTAGCTCAACAAGCCCAAGGCGGTTTCAAGCAGAGAGGCGCGCACGTTCGCACCTTTGCCGGTGCGCGCCCGGCCCATCAACGCAGACAAGACGGCGCTGTAGGCAAAGACGCCGGTCGTCATGTCGACAAACGACACGCCGGACCGTACCGACTGCCCGTCACGCTCCCCCGTGAAGCCCATGATGCCCGCGAACGCTTGCAGCAGCGAGTCGTATCCGGGGCGGTTGCGCATGTCACCCTTAGCACCGAACGCAGAGATACCGCACACGATGAGACGCGGGTACTTCTCCCGGAAGAGCGTTTCGTTGATGCCCAGGACTTCGGCCACATCCGGCAGATAGTTGTGGATCAGTACGTCGGCGTTTGCGAGCATCTCGTACAGAATTTCACGGCCGCGCTCGGTCTTGAGGTTGAGCGTGATACCGCGCTTTCCGCGGTTGACACTCATGAAATTGCAACTCTCGCCGGATGCGTTGAAAGGCGCCCAGCCTCTGTTTTCGTCGCCGTTCGGTCCCTCGACCTTGATGACGTCCGCGCCCATGTCGGCCAGCAATTGACCGCAGAAAGGTGCTGCCAGCACGCGGCTCACGTCGATGACCCGAATCCCGGCCAAAGGTCCCTCGGGCATGTTGGAGGTGTCTGCTGCCGGGTTGGTGTTCTGTTGTTGCATCAGGTGGTCCACCAGCGAGCCTCAACGGCCTACCGCCTCCTCGGCCACGGCGGGGGCGACGCTGATGTACGGGTCGAACTTGGCAACCTCCTTCTTGACCGCCGGAATGATCTTCTCCGCCCACAGCGCCAGTTGCTTGCACATGCGGTCGTGCGGGAGGTCACCGATCTGCGTGTGGATGGCCACGTGGTGCGGGCGTACGATCCGGATGTCGCGCACCAGGCGCTCGATCACCGTGTCGACGTTGCCGACGGGGAGGTTGGATTTGATCTTTTCCAGCGTCAGCTCCTCGGGGAACGGTTGCTCGTGGATCATGTAGTCGTCGGCAACGGATTCCTTGCGCGTCTTGAGCGCGACGGCGACGCGCTGCTGGTAGCGCGCGCATTCCACGAAGTGATCGATCTCGCTGTCGTCGTCGCTGGCAAAGGCAAATCGCAGCAAGCCCAGCTTGGCCTTGGCAGGGTCTTTGCCCTCGGACTCGCAGATGCCGTCGATGACACCCCGCAAGCCGCCCATGCGCTTGTAGTTCCCCAGCCCACCGCCGATGAAGATGGAATGGCCGTCGCGGATGGCGCGGCGCATCAGCGCAGGATCTCCGCTGGCGATCCAGACCGGGGGCATGGGCTTCTGCACCGTTCGCACGCTGATCGACGACAGCAGTTGTTTGTAGTAAGTGCCGTCGTAGCTGAACTTCTTCTCGGTCAGTCCGCGCTCAATGATGTCCAGCATCTCTTGCGTGCGCTCCTTGGTGTTGTCCATCAACACACCGAACCGCTCGAACTCGAACTGCTGGTAGCCCCCGCCGATGCCCAGGTTGAAACGCCCGCCGCACAACTGGTCCGCGAGAGCGATCTCGGCCACGAGTCGTGCAGGCGTGTAAAGCGGTGCGACGATGACGCCGGGGCCCAGGCGGATGTTCTTTGTCAGTGCTGCGCAGTGGGCGACCAGCATCAGCGGCGATGGGCACAGACCGTAGTTGGAAAAGTGATGTTCCGCGAACCAGGCGGCGCCGAAGCCGAGATCGTCGGCAAGGCGTGTGAGTTCGACGGTGTTGGCGACGATCTCGCGAGATGAGAGCGTCTGATTGCGTTGTTGCAGGAGGTTGAAGATGCCAAAGTCCATTGCAGTTCCTGGTTTGCCTGACGTTGCCGGGGGGTCAACGACCCTCGCGGGATGACAAAAATTCTAGGTAGCGATACGGCGTGTGATAAGCGGAGCAAAACGAACAATTGCTTTGCAAGAACCGGAACCGAGATCGGCCAGCGCAGTGCGATCTCCCTTGAATAGCGCGCCTCGGCTTTGGTGGTTGTCGAAAAGTACCTTTGCAGTTTCTGTGGGGCATCCGCGTTTCGGCACGGCTAATAATTCCTTCACAAAAGCGATGTCCCAGCCCTGGCGCGCGGCTTTAGCCCGCCGCTCCGGCTTCATACAGAAGGAGACGGACTTGTCTCAACAGTCCCATTTCAGATTCGAACCATTCCCTCAGTCGAGCGCGCTGATGGCGCTTCGCAAGGAAGTCCGGATTTTCCTTGGCGATGAGGAAAAGCAGGGCAGCTGGGCACCGGGCCCCGAAGGTTGGGCGGGCTTCGATCGCGGGTTCAGCAAGCGGCTTGCCGCGCGTGGTTGGGTGGGCATGACCTGGCCCAAGAAGTACGGCGGCCACGAGCGAACCGCCATGGAGCGCCACGTCGTCACGGAAGAGCTTCTCTCGGCTGGTGCTCCGGTGCGCGCCCACTGGGTTGCTGATCGCCAGAGCGGTCCAGTGCTCCTGCGTTTCGGGACCGAGCGGCAACGCGAGCTCTACCTGCCTCGCATCGCCAAAGGCGAATGCACGTTCTGCATTGGTATGAGCGAGGCCGGTTCGGGCTCGGATCTGGCGTCGGTCAGAACCCGCGCGGTGCCGGTCGAGGGCGGCTGGCGCGTGTCCGGTGCCAAGCTGTGGACCAGCAACGCGCACCGCGCGCACATGATGATTCTCTTTGCGCGAACGGCGAGCGTGGAAGAAGATCGGCGTGGCGGCGTGAGCCAGTTTCTCGTGGACCTCCAGTCACCGGGCATCACTATCAACGGCATCCAGAACCTGGCGGGCGAATCCGATTTCAACGAAGTCGTTTTCGACGAGGTATTCATCCCCGAAGACATGCTGATTGGCACCGTCGGCAATGGCTGGAATCAGGTGAGCAGCGAATTGACCTACGAACGAAGCGGACCCGACCGCTGGCTCAGCACCTATTTCCTGCTTCGCCAACTGGTGGCGCATACCGCTCGAAAGCGCGGTGGTTCATCGCATGTTGCGACCGGTCGGCTCGTCGCTCATTTGTGGACACTTCAGCGGATGTCGTTGTCGATCGCCGGCATGTTGCAGAAGGGTGTCACGCCCTACACCGAAGCCGCGTTGGTCAAGGATCTGGGGACAGGATTCGAACGCGAGATTCCGGACATTGCCCGCATGGTCGTGCCCGAACTGGCACGCCTGGGGGCAGACCGCAACGGCGTGCTACAGGCTGCGCTGGAGCGAGCCACCTTGCACGCACCTTCTTTTTCGATCCGCGGCGGAACCCGAGAGATTCTGCGCGGCATCATTGCCAAGAGCATGGGAATGCGATGAGCGAATTGAACGATATGGTGGTCGAGTCGGCCACGCGCCTGTTTTCCGACGCGTGTACGGCCGAGCTGTATGACGGGCTCGAGGGGGGCGACTGGCCTGTCGATCTGTGGCGGCTGGCGACAGATACCGGCCTGACCTCGGTGATCGACACCGAGAGCGATGGCGGACGCTGCTTGCCCCTGGACTTGTTGACCGCTCTGGCGCGGGCGGCGGGCGCCACAGCGGCGCCTATTCCCATCGTCGAAACCTTGCTGGGACAGTTTGCCCTGAACGCCGCTGGACTGGCGGTGCCTGAAGGCCCCCTCGCCTTTGGCCCGGTGTTGACGACGGATGTGTTGGCGCTCGAACGCAGGGGGACCGATTGGTTGCTGAGCGGAGACCTGCACCGCATACCGTGGGGGCGCCACTTGCACGCCATCGTCGCGGTGGCACGCTGTGGCGCGTCGCATGCCACGGTCTGCATTCCGCGGCCAACGCCATCCAGCTTGGGTCAGAACTACGCGGGTGAGCCGCGCGATAACTTCTCTTTTGATGCATGGCCATTGGTGGCCGCGTCCGTGGGGGAAGAGGGTCGAGGTCTTGATGCCGACACCTTGTACTTTCACGCCGCCTTGTGGCGCTCCGCTCAGATGGCTGGTGCCATGCAGACCGCGCTGGACCTGTCGCTGCGCTATTCGATGGAGCGCGAACAGTTTGGCCGTCCGATTGGAAAGTTCCAGGCGGTGCAACAGCAAATGGCGATGATGGCGTCGCAGGTGGCGGCGGGTGCGGCCGCGGTCGAGGCCGCCGTTGCAGCGGCCGCGGACGGGCATCAGGCCGGCCTCGCCGTGGCCGCGACCAAGGCCCGCGTGAGCGAGGCGGCGGGGCATGTGGTGGCCATATCGCATCAAGTGCACGGTGCCATGGGGTTCACGCGTGAACACGCGCTGCACCGCAGCACGCGCCGCCTGATGGCCTGGCGCGACGAATTCGGCTCCGAGGCCGAATGGTCGGCCTGGATCGGTCGCACAGTGGCCGGCATCGGTGGCGACCAACTTTGGGCCTTCGTTACCGAGGCGCGAGACTTTCAATCCGCCAACCGCTTTCGGATGGAACGCCATGCTTGAGACCTTCTTCAATCCGACCAGCATCGCCCTCATCGGCGCGACCGACGACGCCACGAAGATTGGCGGAAAGATCGTGCTGACGCTCTTGCGTGAGAAGTACGCAGGCAGGTTCTATCCGGTGAATCGAACGAGCAGCCGCATCGCGGGGCATGCAGCGTACCCGTCGATCGGCGCGGTGCCTGACAGCGTGGATCTGGCATTGATTGCCGTTCCTGCCCGCCAGGTGCCAGGTACTCTCGAAGAATGCGCCGCAAAGGGCATCCGCAATGCCGTGATTTTCAGTTCGGGATTTTCCGAAGAAGGTGGAGAAGGCGCGGCGCTGCAGCGCCAGATCGAAGACATCTGCCAACGCACCGGCATCCGCGTGAACGGACCCAACTCGGAAGGTTTCTTCAATGTGCATGCCGGCGTTGCGGCCACCTTCAGCCCCGCGCTGGATGTGCTGGGACCGCCCCGGGGCAGCGTGGGCACGGGCATCGTCTCGCAAAGCGGGGGGCTGGGGTTCGCGCTCTACAACCGGGGGCGCCAGCGCAACATGGCCTTCAGCCACATCGTGAGCGTCGGCAACCAGGTGGATCTGGAACTCAACGATTACATCGAACATCTGCTGGGCGATCCGGCAACGGGCAACGTGATGTTGTATGTCGAGAGCTTCCGCAAGCCCAAACGCTTTCTCGATGTTGCCAAGCGCGCAGCGCAGCTCCAGAAGCCGCTCATCATGGCCAAGGTGGGACGTTCCCGAGCCGGACAGCGCGCCGCCGCTTCCCACACCGGCGCGATGGCGGGTTCCGTTCGGGTCACGGATGCCGTGCTCGATCACCATGGGGTGCTGCGCGCCAACGACCAGGACGAAATGCTCGATCTGGCGGCCGCCTTCTCGCAAGGAAAGCGCATGCGGGGCAATCGCGTGGCGATTATCTCGACATCCGGCGGCACGGCCGTCTGGCTCACCGATACCTGCGAAGAGATGGGATTTGAGGTTCTGCCGATCGACGACGAGCGCCAGGCGCGGCTGGCGCAGTTCATCCCATCGTATGGGTCGACCAACAACCCCGTGGACATCACGGCGCAGGGAGTGAACGCCTACGCGCAGACGCTGGAGGTGCTGGGCGACGCGGACTATATCGACGCGATCATCATCGCCTCTTCCTTTGCGCACGACACGCGTTTGAAGAAGGAGGGTGAGGCGATTGCCCGTCTGGTGAAGGAGTTGGACATCCCCGTCTTCATCTATACCTACACACTGCCGAGCGCGAGTTCGATGCAGATCCTGCAGCGGCTCGGTCTCTTTTGTTATTCCACCATCACGGGGTGCGTGCGAGGCCTTCAGGGGTTGCGAGCCTATTCGAAATTCCAGGAGGAGTTGAACGATCGCTTCGGTGTGCCGGATGCGCAAGCGTTGCCGACCGGTGCCCGGCGCGCGCTGGAGGGAACCGAAGCCACGATGTGCGAGTACGAGACCAAGCACCTGCTGGCCGCGTTCGACATCGAGCTGCCCGCCGAGCACCTGGCGAAGACGCCGCAAGAAGCGGTGGTGCACGCCGCCGACATCGGTGGCGCGGTCGCGCTGAAGGTCCAGTCCCCGCACATTCCCCACAAGACGGAAGCAGGGGGCGTTCTTCTAAAATTGGAAACCTCGGACGCTGTGCGGCAGGGCGCAGAAGCGATTTTGACGAATGCACGTTTGCATGCGCCGAGCGCCGACATCCATGGCGTCCTGGTGCAGGCCATGGGCAAACCCGGTCTCGAGATGATGGCGGGCATCGTCAACGACGCGAGCTTCGGACCGATGGTGATGGTGGGGTTGGGCGGCATTTACGTCGAGGTTCTCGAAGACACCGCGCTCGCGCCTGCGCCGCTGACGGCCCACACTGCCCTGAAGATGGTCCAGTCTTTGAAGGGCTACCCGATGCTTCGCGGCGCGCGTGGGCGGCCACCCTGCGATGTGCCGGCCCTGTGCCAGCTGCTGGTGAAACTGTCACAGCTGGCGGCCAGTACGAGGGACCATCTGGTCGAGATGGACATCAACCCGATTCTGGTACACGAACAGGGCGTCGGTCTCACCATCGTCGACGCATTGGGCGTCAGGACTCCACGCCATGAGTGAACTTGATTTTGATGTGTCGCAAGGGATCGCAACCATCACCCTGAACCGGCCCGACAAGCGGAACGCATTCGATACCCCGATGTTGCGGGCTTGGGCGGCTGCACTTGAAGAGTCGCAGGCGCGCGACGATGTACGCGCCATCGTGCTGACCGGCGCGGGCCAGGCCTTCTGCTCGGGGGGGGACGTCGGCGGCATGAAGGATCGGTCAGAAGACACCCCTCTGGATCGAAAGAACTCGCTCACCGATCGCGTGCACCGTATCCCGTTGACGATGCTCGCAATGGACAAGCCCGTCCTCGTCGCGGTCAATGGGGCGGCCACCGGTGCGGGGATGGACATGGCGCTCATGGGCGACATCCGGATCGCGGCGGCGAGCGCGCGCTTCGCTGAAAGCTACGTGAAGATCGGCATCGTGCCGGGCGATGGTGGCGCGTGGTTCCTGCCGCGCATCGTCGGCATGTCGCGTGCGCTGGAACTGCTCTGGACCGGCCGCTTTGTCGATGCGCAAGAAGCGCTGAGGCTGGGCATCGTGAGCGAAGTGGTTCCCGACGAGAGCCTCATGGACCACACATTGGCGCTGGCGCTGCGGATCGCCGCCGGGCCGCCCATCGCCATCCGCATGATCAAGCGAGCCGCTCGCCAGGCGCAGACCATGGACCTGGCCTCCCACCTGGACCAGATCTCCTCGCACATGGCCGTGGTCTACGCCACGGACGATCACAAGGAGGCCGTGGCGGCATTCCTCGAAAAGCGGGCGCCCGTCTTCAGCGGAAAATAGGACATGGCGCATCCGTCCAACTGCGCGCCACCACAAGAGATCCGACAAGGAGGCCCGATGCCGCTCGCCGCACACCACACCACGGCAGACCGCCACGCCAATGTCACGGCGATCGAACAGGCGCTGTTCCGTTACGCGCGTGGTGTCGACCGGAGAGACTGGGCGCTGGTGCGATCCGCCTATCACCCCGATGCGGTCGACAACCACGGCAGCTACAGCGGCCCCATCGACGGGTTCGTAGCTTCGCTGGTGGCGCGTCACGCGCACATTGCGCAGTCGCTGCATGTCATCAGCAACGTGCTGGTCGAATTCAACGCGCCCGACAGTGCGTTGGTCGAGAGCTACTTCACGGCCTACCAGCGCCTGTCGCCCTCTGCAGGTGCGTCACGACAAATGTATCTTGTTGATGAGGTGGCAAGCGACACCGACTCCGTGGACAACGAAGCCATTGGCCGCTACGTCGACCACTTCACGCGGCGCGAAGGTCAATGGCGGATTCAGCGCCGCGACGTCCTGTTTGATCTTTACCGTTCCAGGATCGCCCGGCGCGGCGCACCGGTCAATCCCGCGCTGATACCGTCGGTCCGCGACCGGAGCGATCTCTCGTACGTGCGCCGCCAGGAACTTGGCCTCTGAAGCATTGGCGTCCAGCCGGAGTGTCGAGGGCCGTACGTTCGTGAAAGAGTCGACCTGACATCGCACGTCGCGGTCGGCTCCGTCTCGAGCTTGTGAAACCACAACGCAGTCCGTCGGCTCGAGCCGCGCCGCGCGAAACGCTTGATCTTCCTGCGCCGCCATCGTGCGTCCCAAGGCCTCGCATTCCGCACCGGGAGACCATTCGGTCCTGAGCAGCCATAGCAGACCAATGCCGTCGCACGGCGTGGCCGCTGCACCACCACGCCTGGGCGTGACCACGCTGGAGTCGGTGCGAGGGTGGTGCTTCGAACCGTCAGGGAAGGTGCCGCGTGCGACGAACACGGTACGTGGGGGGCACTGAAATCCTTCCGGTTCTCGAAAAGAAACTGTGCGCCCCGAGCGCTTCTGTTTGGCTGTTTGCATGCCTAGAATTTTCCGACGCCAACGATCGGCGGAAATGCACCGCATCGACTGTCCACGGTGGCGCGGTCAAAGGAACGACATGTCCGATACGAACTCCCTGCTGCAACCAGCGTGCGCGCCATTCGACCCACGCGAATTCAGGCGTGCCCTCGGCACTTTCCCGACCGGCGTGGCCATCATCACATCGCGCGACGGCGATGGCATGCCGGTTGGCCTGACCTGCAATTCGTTCAGCTCCGTGTCGCTGGATCCTCCGCTGGTTCTGTGGAGTTTGCGCACGTCGAGCAAGTTGCTGCGAGCTTTCCGAGGGACGTCTGCCTTTGCCATCAACGTGCTGGCGGAGGACCAGAGCGCGCTATCGGCCCGATTTGCAAGCAGCTCGATCGTGGACAAGTTCGAGGGCGTTGCGCACAGCCCGGGCTTTCGTGATGTGCCACTCATCGATCACTGCGTCGCCCGCTTCCACTGCAGCACGTTCTCCGAACACGAGGCTGGCGACCATGTGATCTTCATTGGCAAGGTCGAGCGCTTCGAGCACGGACGCGAGGAAGACCCGCTGGTGTTCTACAAGGGCGCATACATGATGCTCGCCCAGTCGCTGCGCGCGCTATCGGCCGAGGGTCGCGTATCGACACCGGCTTTGATCGAAGCACGCGCCAGGGTCTATGGAGTTCTTCTGCGTCTGGCCTGCGAGAAGGGCAACGACGGTGACTTCGATGGGCTGGAGAAACTCCTGCAGGAGATGGATGCGCAGAAGGCCCGCGGCGACATGGCGGCGCGCGCCGTGGCGGCGCTCGATTTTTTCAAGCTGCTGACCCAGGCCGCACACAACGATGTGCTGGCCATCGTCGCCCAGTCGTTGGGTACGCTCATGCAGCATTCCGTGGCGGCGCAGGCTGCGGCCCTGCCCTGGGACGCCATGTACCAGCCCGAGCTGACACCGTTGCGGCACAGGATGGTGGAGTGCATGCGTGCCCGCGATGCACAAGGTGCCACGGAGGCCATGACCACGTACTTCGGGCATGTCGAGAAGTTCCAGCGCGAGATGGCGTTGGCCAAAGCGAACGGGCCAACGATGGCAACCTGAGCCCGCATGCGGGCACGCGGGCCAAGCCCGCGTTTTCCGTGCTCAGTTCACTGGTTTGAACATGGGCACCAGCGTGCCGTTGCCTGCCGTGTGGAAGACAACCTGCACGGCCATGCCGATGCGAATGGCATCGACGTCGCATCCGATGATGTTGCTCATCATTGCAGGGCCTTCTTCCAGTGCGACATAGGCTACGGCGTAGACCGGCCTGGACCGGCGCATCACGGTGTAGCTGTACACCGTACCTCGGCCCGATGAATCGTGCCATGCGACCTTGTCGCTGAAGCAGAACGGACACAGGGCACGCGGATACCAGTGCGTGCGGCTGCATTCGCTGCAACGGGGTAGCATGAACCTGCCTTGCGCAGCGCCTTCTTGGAACCTCAGCGATTCAGGTTGACGGACAACGTCTGCCAGGACGCGTGTGGATTCTTGCAACGCCACCGTGCTCATGCTTCAGACCCTTTCCATGATCAACGTGGCGCTTCCATGGCGCGTGCCCAGTGAACCCCCGGTGCCATGCGCAAGCGCGAGCCGGCAGTCGGGCACCTGAACGGCAGGGTGCGCCTCGCCGCGCAGCTGGCGCACCGCTTCGATCACCTTGGTCATGCCACCGCGATTGGACGGATGGTTGTTGCACAGACCGCCTCCGTCGGTGTTGATGGGCAAGCCGCCGACGCCGGAGATCAGTTGGCCGTCCATCACGAAACGACCGCCTTCGCCTTTGCGGCAGAAACCGAGGTCTTCGAGCTGCATCAGCACCGTGATGGTGAAGCTGTCGTAGATCGACGCGTACTGAATGTCCTTCGGCGCCACGCCTGCTTCGGCGAATGCCGCCGGACCGGACCAGGCTGCACCCGTGTAGGTCAGGTCGACGGCGCCGCCCATCTGACCTTTGACGCTTTCGCCAGCGCCGAGCACGCGCACCGTCGGTCGCCCCAGGCTCTTTGCAATCTCGGGTCGCGTCACGATGAGCGCGCCACCGCCGTCGCTGATCACGCAGCAATCCAGCCGGTGCAACGGGTCCGCCACCATCGGCGAATCCAGCACGTGCCGAACCGTCAGAACGTCGCGCAGCATGGCATTGGCGTTATGCTGCGCGTGGTGGGACGCCGCCACCTTGATCCAGGCGAGCTGCTCGCTCGTGGTGCCGAACTCGTGCATGTGCCGCATCGCCGCCAATGCGTACATGTTCACGGTGGCGGGTGCGTGAGGGAGCTCCCATTCAAGATCGGGCTGGTTGGCATTTCCGGGGCGCGGGGCCGTGCCTTCGCTGCGCGGTTTGCCTGCCAGCGTGATGAGCGCCACATTGCATTTTCCGGTCGCGATGGCTTGTGCCGCGTGTGCGACATGGATCAGGTAGGAACTCCCACCCGTGTCCGTCGAATCGACGTGGCGCACGCGAAGATTCATGTAGTCGACCATCGATAACGGACCCATGCCGGGCGCATCGCCCGCGCAGAAGTAGCCATCGACGTCGTCTTTCGAGAGGCCCGCGTCGGCCAGCGCGCCGCGCGCGCATTCGGCATGCAGTTGAGCGACGGATTTCTCTGGTGCGTGCCGCGTGGGGTGTTCGAATGCGCCTGCAATGCAGGCCTGTGCCTTGATGGTCATGACGACACAGCATACCGGCGCGCCTGCAGGCGATGCTTGCAAGGCGAGCAAAGCAGCTTTGTGGCCGTCGGCGGCGCAATGCCTTGAAGCGGTGCGTTGCGACACGGATAATGACTTTCCCACATGCAGAATACAAGATGTCGAGCGCTCTTTTTCAGCCCCTCACCCTGCGTGGCCTCACGCTGCCCAACCGCATCGTCGTCTCACCGATGTGCCAGTACAGCGCCGTCGATGGCAGCGCGACCGATTGGCACATTCTGCATCTGGGGCAGTATGCGGTGTCCGGTGCGGGTCTCGTGATGATCGAGGCGACCGGCGTTGAACCAGCAGGACGCATCACCGCCGAATGTCTAGGCTTGTGGTCAGACGAGAATGAAGCGGCGCTTGCGCGCGTAGTCCGCACTATTCGCCCTTACGCAAGCATGCCGATCGGCATCCAGCTGAGCCATGCAGGCCGAAAGGCATCGGTGAGGCGACCGGGTCAGGGGCGCGGTCCCTTGCCGCGAGAAGAAGGCGGCTGGCAAACTTATGGGCCCACGGCGCAGCCCTTCGAGACAGGATGGAATGCGCCGCTCGCGCTCGACCGCGAGGGCATGGACCGCGTGGTGCGCGCATTCGCCCAGTCCGCACAGCGTGCCGACCGCGCCGGCCTTGACCTGTTGGAAATTCATGCTGCCCATGGGTACCTTCTAAGCGCCTTTCTTTCGCCACTGGGCAACGCGCGTACCGACGAATACGGAGGCAGCCTGCACAACCGCATGCGGTTTCCGCTCGAGGTTGTCGACGCGGTGCGCGCTGCGTGGCCTGCGCACAAACCGCTGGGCGTGCGCTTCAATGGCACCGACTGGTTGCCAGGAGGCCTGCAAGAGAAGGATGCGATGGCATTTGCACGTGAGCTCAAGGCCCTTGGCTGCGACTACATGGACGTATCATCGGGCGGCAACGCACGAGCCGAGATCCCTCTGGTCCCAGGCTATCAAGTTCCCTACGCTGCGCAGGTGCGGCGCGCGGTCGATTTGCCCACGATGTGCGTGGGATTGATCCGCGACCCGATGCACGCTCAGGCGATTGTCGATCGTTGCGAAGCGGACCTGGTTGCACTGGGCCGTGGCATGCTAAACAACCCCCGATGGGCCTGGCATGCCGCCGAGGCCTTGGGCGTGAAGACACAGGTTCCCTACCAATACATGCGCGGCGAAACCCGTGGTGGACTGCCGTCTTGGGACGCGATCGTCCGTGCGGCATGAGCGCCAAAGTCGGGCCCGATTCGGCTATCGAGCTCGGGCAAGAAGAACGCCTGAACTTGGAGAAGACCGCGCGCTCGCAGTCTGCCTCGGTTTTAGCCAGGTGCCGCACGCATTGGTCAGACGGAGCGGAGACCCAGGCTCTTGGTCGGGCTCTGCGGCGCAGCAGACATTTGCGGCTTCATCCGGCGTTGTTGCATAACCCTGCGGGAGTGGCCTCCGATCGTGGTTAGGCTATACAGATGAGCAAGCCACCGCGGGCGAAGTACCGCACGACGAACTGGAGTGAGTACAACGCGGCGCTCAAGCGCAGGGGATCATTGATGGTTTGGCTCGATGCCGACCTTCAATGGAAGGCTCCTGCCAGTGGTCGCTCGGGCCGGCCCGCTGTGTTCAGCGATGCTGCGATCCAGTTCTGCCTGACCTTGAAGTGCATGTTTGGGCTGGGGCTGGGCCTGCGCCAGGCTACGGGCCTGGCCGAGAGCCTGATCAAACTGGCCCACTTGGACTGGGCCGTGCCCGACTACAGCACCTTGTCGCGGCGTCAGAAGACATTGAGTGTGGCCATTGCCACGCGCCGCAGCAGCGCGGGCCTGCACCTGCTGATCGACAGCACCGGCGTGAAGATGCTGGGCGAAGGCGAATGGAAGACGAAGAAGCACGGTGCCGACTACCGCCGGCAGTGGCGCAAGGTGCACCTGGGCATCGATGCACAGACGCTGGAGATCCGCGCCATTGAGATCACGGACAACGCCATTGGCGATGCGCCGATGCTGCCGGAGTTGCTGGCGCAGATTCCTGCGGATGAACAACTGCATTCGGTGAGCGCCGACGGTGCCTATGACACCAAAGCGTGCCACGAGGCCATTGCCAGCCGGCAGGCCGCGGCGATCATCCCCACACGCAAGAACGCCAAGCCTTGGGCGGATGGCAAAGCTGGGGCGCAGGCAAGAAACGAAATCCTGAGGGCGACGCGCAAGCTGGGCCGTTCAATCTGGAAGAAGTGGAGCGGTTATCACCGCCGCAGCCTGGTGGAGACCAAGATGGGGTGCTTCAAGAGACTGGGCGATCGCGTGATGGCACGGGACTTCCAGAGGCAGGTGACCGAGCTACAGGTGCGGGCATCGATCCTCAACAGGTTCACCAGTCTAGGAACGCCTGAGACTGTGCGCGTGGCATAGCTGCGTCTGGGGTAAGGGGAGGCTCGCCCTGAATTCGGGTTATGCAACAGCGCCCAGCAGAACCACCGACTCACCCTCACGGGCGAGTCATTGCGTCAGACCGCGAAAACGCCCCAAAAGGAGAAGAACAAAGACCCATCGTGACCGCCACTTCTACAATCTGAACGCGCAACTCAACACGCGTGACGACCGGTCACGATAGAGCGGAATCGTCGGTCACGTTCGCCGGAATACGCACTAAGGGCACGGCCTGAACAAGGAACAGGCATTCCGAATCTTCACCGGGACGCGCGGTGTCATCTACGTGGCAGGCGACTTCGATGACATCGCGAGCAACGGCCGTCTGGCGCGCATGCGAACGGCGGTGTTGTCGCTGCTTCATCCTCTCCCGGCCTTGCAGCACATAGACAGCGAAAAAGGGACGGGGCCAAGTCCTGGGCCGGGCACAGGCTGGTCGGCTGGGTCCTTGTTCGAGTTCATCGACCAGAAGACCGCCGCGTCTGCCGGTAGGCATCGCGTCTTTGGCAACCGGTTCGAGCATCTCGTCTGCGACGAATTGAACGATGAGGCTGCGGACTTTATCGGACTGCAGGTGACCGGCTCGCCCAGGATTGCCTTCATTCATGCAAAGGCGATGTACAGCGACTGCGGCAAGCCTCCCCAGCCATACTCCACGTACTTTCCCTTGTTGGGAGTGGTTTTCAGGATTCGGCGGTACTGTCGATACGCCTCGATCGTCATGGGCCTTGTCTCGTGCGTGTTGAAAATTCGTCTTGGAGTCGACGGGCGGCTGCCGTGTCGCCGACGGAAGTTCAAGAGTTTTGGAGCATCTGCACGAACTCCGCGGCCGCCAGCGAAGATCTGGGCGCCGTCAGGCCGTAGGCCCATGTCATGCGACCGCTCGGCCGCTGCGCCAAGACTTCGGAGCCGTAGAGCGACATGCGCCAGATCGTCAAATAAGGGTCACCTTGTGCTTGCAGCCCTTCGTAAACGAACACTCCGTCGCCGAGACGCCCCGTGATCCGCACGCCGTCCTGCGCGAGGCTTTCCTCGATGAGCGGCCGGGCGACCTCGCCCACGAAGCTGGCGCTGACTGCATGCTCCTTGTTGAAGACCAGTCCCCAGTGATGGAAGGCGAGGCCTCGCAGGATGTACCCGAAGAGCCGATTGAGCCTGTCGCCGTCGAAGGAGATCGCCAACTGCCGCTGCCACGGGCCACCGTCCTTCGAGACGAACCTGTAGCTGAAACCCGCGGAAAGCTCTGCACGCAGCTTCTCGTTTCGCTCCAGCCTCCTGGAGATCTGTTCCTCGAGCATCTCTTGCGCGCCTGCTTGCGCACCACCGAAGGGCATCACCGCGGTGAGGTAATGCTCCAGGTACGACTTCTCGCCGTTGCACATCTGGCAGGAAGGGACTTTCGGGAGGTTGTCGCGCGCCGACAGGGGGAAGAACTCCCTGCACACGACATGGTCCGCAGTCTCCGAAGCGCCCACTGCAGCGCAGTAGACGCATGTCTTCCCTCTGTACTTCTTCGACATTTGCCATCCCGAATGTTGAATGTGCTTTTCCGGGCTCGAGTTCAGCGTCGCCGTCAGGCCGTAGTCTTGCCAGACCACGCGAGCCGGTCCTTGGATGCGTGGCTGGTTGCCCAGAGGAGACAGAGATGCGCGTCAATTCTCCGCTGGTGCTTGTGTCGATGCGGCCTTGCGAGTTGTAGGCCTTGAGCCGACCACTTTTCGACTGGCATGCACAGCTAAGACGTTCTGTACGAACCGAATGCCTGTGGTTCTCGCTGCAAAGGCAGTGATCAAATACTGTCCGAGGAACCATACGGCGGATACCGATATGCGAGTCGAGTCGACACCGTTGAGATGCATGACCAGCGGTAGCGCCGGTACGAGCAGGAGCGACATCGCGGCGATGTCGCGGAACAGCAGGTAATTCTTGTGGCTGTCGACCACCGATGAGTCGGAGTCTACCTGCTTGTATAAGCCGTACCACTTCGAGTTTTGCTCTCTTTGCGCGCTCGGAAACTCGCCCACGTTTTTCTTCAATTTCTCCAGGTCAATGCGTGGGTCGGCAGGCGCATGCACCGAGAAGGCTCGAGCACCCGGCAGCGGATGCTGCAGACGCCAGAACACCAGGATGGCCTTGTGATCCGAAGAAATGAGTGAGGAGAGGATCAGCGCCGGGATAGGCAGTAATGTCGTCAGGCTGGCACGAATGATGGCGACCTTCGTCGGCGTCAGTTCGTCGATAGCGGTGTGGAACGCGATGACAAGCAGCACGAGGACGTCCAGGACGAGCGTGGCGACCAGCCACGCGAGGTTGCGACCTTTGAGGGTCTTGCTGCTGTAATCCTTCATGTCCCTCATCCGTCGTACTCCGTGGTGATCTTGTAACGGCCATCATCGCGGACCTCGAACAGGATCGATCCGTCCTTGCGTGTCGTCAAGCAGCGCCGGCGTCGGTTGGTGTTGGACACCAACACGCCAAGGTCCGACGCAGCGTACTGGTAGTGTGGCTTCTGGGTAGAGTGGACGATCGATTTGTCGGAGACCACCACCACTTGCGGCGTGAAGTAGTCGAAGATCCGAGCGCAATAGCCGCTCGTGCGTCCGTGGTGGGAGGCGACCAACACCGCCGTGTCGGCTAACTCTTCGCGAAACGCCTGCTGATCGAGCATCGCGAGCCATCCATCTTCTTCAAGGTCGCCAGGAAACAGGATTTTGAACGGCCCGAACTTGAAGAACACGACCAAGCTCAGGTTGTTCGTGTCATGGAAGAGAGGGTAGGGGTTGTGGAAGGTGGTCGCAGTGATGCCGCCCATGTGCTGATCGAAGGGGGCGTCAATAGGGTGGATATAGTCGGAATGAAGGCTGAGATACCGTTCGATGTCATCGGTTAGCTCACCACCTGCTTCCTTGATGATCCTCAGAGCTCCCGGTGAAACAGAGCGATTCCGGTAGAACGAGGAGACGCTGACGCCTTCGCTCCACAGATTGTCCAGATCGCTCATGTGGTCCATGTCGGCATTCGTGATGAACAGATAGTCCAGCACGCTGCGCTGCAGGTAATTCCTGATGTAGGTGCTGGGCTTCCAGCCCGTCAAACCGTTGTCGCCGGAATCGATCATTGCGAGCCGGCCCTGCACGCCGTTGTCGGACTCATGGGTGAGCATGGCACACGCGCCGTGCTGCACATCCCAGATCCGCAGGATCATTTGCCCTGGCATGCCGTACCTCCATCTCGCGCAGGAGGCAGGGAATTCCTGAAATCAGCCCAAGCACAGCCTCCCAGCTTTGCCAAGCTGGCGAACGTCTGCGTGCCGCGCATCATTTGATCGCGCCCTGCAAGATTTGCAAATCTTGTTCCCCGACGATCAGCTGAACGGCGGGGAGGCCATCGTCGGCCATGCCCAGGGCTAGGTGAACGAGCTGCACAAGGTCGTCCCGGCTGGGCGAGGCGGAATGTCCCGGCGGATGGCTGTGCCATTCACCGATGTAGCTGACGACGCCAGCGGTACGACGGGAGGCCTCGGCAACTGCCTCCGCCAAGCCTGCGACGCCGCGTTCGAAGGAGCTGGGACTGGACTTGCTGTCCGGCGGAGGCGGCAAGCCCGCGACCACGACGACGGCGCCAATGTTGAAGTCGTAGTAGCCGAGTAGCACGCCGCCGGTTTCATTCGGAAAGCCCTTCGTGCGCATGTCCCGAAGCTGCTGCTCGACACCCGAGTCAATGAACAGAGCGAACTCGCCAAGCTCCATGCGCCGTTCGGTCGCCACGGCCACATCGTGGACCTCCACCGCGCCGCGAACAGGATCACGCTGCCAGACACGGATCATCGCGCCGTCTTGCTCAGCGGCAGCGGGAATCTGCTCGGCCAGAGTGCTGGCCTGCCCCATGATCCGTGAGTAGGGCAGGACCATGGAGATGTCCCGGCAACTCGCGCCGCTCCAGAACGAGCCGGCATTGCCCGCGAGGTGATTGGCTCCCCAGCCCTCTTGGATCAAGGCGCGGTAGTACTGTGCTTCGAGGGTGCGCAGCCGTATGAGCCGTTGGGAGTCCTCCGCGAGCAGCACCGCGGCGTTGCCGCTGGGCGTGACGAAGGCCGAAATGTGCCTAGCGAAGCGGTCGACCGCGCTGACGCCCCGAGGGTATTCCAGGGTCGTCGAGGCATCGACCACCAACTTCGCACTTGAGAGTGCATCGGCGACTGCCCCCGCGCTGAAATCGCTGGCATCCACATCCAGCGGGGTGACCTCGGTGGCCCCGTTCATGGCCGCCGCGTGCAAGTCCGCTACGACGGACGCCTTGGGGCGCCCGATGTGCATCGAATAGGCCGTGTGCCGCGACAGGTTGTGCGGCTTGATGTGGTCCTTGTCGATGACGCTCCAGCGCCCCCAGCCGGAACGTCCCCACAGGTTGAGCATCGCGCTGCCGAGCGAGCCCGCACCGACCAGTACGCCGACGGGGCCTTCGTCGGTGATGCCCGACTGCCTCCGCGCCGCGACAGCATCATTTCCATGTAACACGGCCATCGGCAGCAGCGGCTGCGCACGCCACTCGGTGGTCGGCTGCGTATCCATCAGTCCGGCTGCGCTGAAGTACCTTTTTTCATGGAAGAACAATGCGCCGATGGCAACACCGAACTCCAGTCCGCCCGTCAGCAGTACAAACGCGCGATGCGTCATGCCCACTGGTTCTTCGCCTTCGGCGCGACACAGGGGGATGTGAAGCAAGATGATCGTGGATTTGTCGTCGCCTGATACCGCGGCGCCTTTGTCGCCCACGCGCGCCTGGAGAGTTGCCTGTAACCTGGGCAGCAGTTCGATGCCACGCCTGGAGAGAAGGTCGGCCAATTGCCCGAAGGTCGCGGGATCGCGTTCTACAAGCCCATGCACTATCGGCGGCAGCACCAGCTCGATCGGAGCTGTCGTGCCGGACTTGACGGCGGCATCCCTTGGGACGGCTTCCAGGAAACATGTGAACCCTCCGCCGGGACGCTCGGGCCCTCGCTCGATGACAAAGCGGTGCTCGGCACTCTTGCGCAGTGCCGGCAGATTCCACGGCAGGACCAACTCGTATTTGGTCGCGAAGAACAGGTGCTCGACCGGTTGGTCTGCCGGATGCAGTTCACGCCGCGCACTTTTTTCGAGCCACCATTGAATTCGGCGCAGAAAACTCTGCGGCGTCCAGGTGCGCATCACGGCCGCTGCAGGCTCGAAGTACAGGCAGAGGCTGGCGGGAGCGTCCGGGGCGCCCTGGTTCTGGTGCATCAGGACCGGAAAGTCCTTGCGCAGCGCTAGCACCTCGACGAGCAACTTGGGATCGTCCGACACGCACAGCGCCAGACGTTCTCGATAGTGGATGCCGACACTGTTCTTCGGAGGAACGCCGTCGCACTCGACATCGAGGATGATGCACTCGAGCTTCGGTGTTTCGTCCTTGCTGTACTGCAAGAGCTGCACAATCGTGAAATCACGCTGTCTCACGATAGCATCGTGAAGCAGCCGGGCTCGCGGAATCGTCAGAGCCGCCGCATCCGCGATCTCGACGACGTTGGCTAGCTCGTGATACTCGCCGGTCATCAACCTGCTCGCGGGGGCGAAGACAGGATGACGGCCGGCGCTCCGATAGACGCGGAGCGAATCCAACTGACGCCGCCGCTCGTGATTTCGAACGTGATGGGTTCTGGCTTGTTGGCGTTCGGCTCTTCCATTGTGACGAGGAATTTGCGGCCACCAACTTCCTTTAGGTACCGCTCATAGGCTTTGCGGGCCTGGATGTGCGGGGGCTGAGTCTGGGTGTACGAGTCCCTCGCGTCCGGGACTGGCTTGCTGCAGCTAACGATGTATGCGTCCGGCTTGCCCATGCGCAGAAGTTCTTTGATCAGCGGCTTGGGTTCGGTTTCCTTCTCGCCCTTTTCATCGCTCAGCGCGAGGTAGCTGCAGTGGTGGGGGATGTTGTAGAGATCCCATGCCAGCCTGTCCTCGTTCTTGTGGTACTGCGTCGTCTTGACGATGTCCTCCATGCTCTCCCAGGTGGCATCGCCGACTTCGAGGTAGTCGTAGTGAGCACCATCGGCACGAAAGCGCACGTTGAAGACCAGCGAAGCATCGTTGCGGATGATGTCGCCTTCGTCGCAGTGCTTGATGAAGGGCGAGTGGCAGAAGAATTCCACCTTGTCAGCCTCGAGCGAGAAGCCAGGCACTATCTCGCCCGCGTCGATGAACAGGTGATCGCGAGCCGAGGCCGCTTCGCCGCGTTCTTTCAAGAGGGGTTCGAGCCAATCGGCAAGTGCTTGGGGCTTCGAGAACACCAGGATGTCCTTGCCTTCGAGCAGCCGATACCTTGCCTCTTGCCGGAGTAGGACGAACTCCTCCATCTGGTGTTCGTTGTCGGCCTGCTCCAACAGCATCGCCGCGGGCACCCAGAGTTCGCGAATCTTGATTCGACCTTCGCCGTGGTACTTTTTGGCGTGCTGCAACTCGAAGAACTCGGTGCTGCCTTGAATGTGGTCCAGGTCCGCATGGGTGAAGGCCACCACGTCGAAATAGTCGCGCTCAGCCTTCTTGAGATCGGACTTCAGCGTCGATTTGAGATCAATCTCGGGCGTGCTCGGGTCTTCGGCCTTCTCGCGGTGGCAGAAATCGAACAGGACACGGCGCCCGCCGGACAAGACGATTTGGGTGGTGTCGCCGTTTCCGACGGGATAGAAAATGAGTTGATGTTTATCTGCCACGATTGACCCAGTCTAAGAGTGGCGGCCAATGGGGAATTTGGCACTCAGCCGCCTAGAGTGCTAATGCACTATATGCAGCGTTTGCCAAGGGGTCAACACACTACATCTAGTGGGTACGCTAATGATACTGTATGAAGTCACAGCTATCTATTGTTCTTAGCGGGTTTAGGACTTCTTTTCATCCAGATTGGAACTGCACGCCCCTTGACTTCTAGAGCTCTTGCGTAACGGCGCTGTTCGTTCTCAGCAGCCCCCGTGACGGCGACGCCAGGCCGTTCGCCACGCGCGCGTTGGTCAAGGGCGCGGCAGAATGCGACGCATCGCCGAAATAGGCCATTGGCGGACTTTCTGAAGCGGGACCAAAACAATGCGAACAGAAGCTCGAAAACTCATGGCAGCTGCACTTGCGCTCCTCGTTTTCGAGGTCGCACATGCCGAATGGGCCAATGAGGAACTGGAGGCCCGCAACCTCCCAAAAGCACAGTGGAACGCCATCGCCAAGGGGGATTTCTCGCAATGCCAGTCAGATGCTGCCGCCGCCTCCAGGCAGGCTTTTCCTGGATCACTCGGCTGCCAGGAAACGATGGCTCCGTATCTGTATCAACAGTGCATCAGCGCTCTCAAGAGCCGAAGAAACGACGGCGAGCAGATGAAGCAGCCGAGTCAACTTGACCAACCTTGTCGCCTAGGCTGGACAGATGGGATCGCAATGACGCGTATGCGCAACATTCCTCGCAGGGGGTACAAAAGGGGGTACGAAATCTCTTTCGAACTGACTGATGCGAGCATTCATGCGGCCTGACAGCCATCTTTAGATCGTTTTCACACCAACAAAACGTCCAAGGGCGTCCGGTTTCATCCACCGGACGCCCTTTTTCATTGGGAACTGCGCGAATCGGATCCGGGGGCATACACTGAAATCCGGTGACTCCCCGTGGTCCAGCCGCAGGGGTTCACTCCAGCAGTGGGTTGGTTTTACATCGGCGCTAACACGCGAGCCTTGCGGCGGCGCGCAAGGCGCGTGACGCCGCCAGGGCCAAGAAGGCTTCCGGGATCAATCCCATACAGGCGCGCCAGGTGGTCAAGCTCAAGGCGCCCGTGAACAGCGGCGATACCTTTCGAGAGACGGCTCTCGAATGGTTCGACAAGCACCACGCGCGCTGGAGCGGTCACTACGCGACACGCGAGAAACGCAATCTGGAAAAAGACCTGTTTCCGTACTTCGACGTGCGCCGCTTCGCATTGGCGTTGCAGACGGCATCGCCCAACCCAGGGCAGCAGGTCTCCGCGATGATGCAGGCTCGTCGGTGACTTGGGGGGTGGCCCTGCAGCGCGGACTTTCGATCTGAAGTTGGCTGCCTCCAACTCGATTCAGCCGATAGTTTTCGCGATCGTTCATTTGTGGCGCAACCTAGATCGTGCTGGAGCCCTTGCTTGGTCATGGCCCAAAAGTGGATGAGGTAAATCAAGAATGGCTGTGCGCTCATTGGAAGACGGCGGCACCATTGACGCTACAGTCCTTTGAACAACTCCTCGAGGCGGATTCCCAAGGCGACTGCCAGCGTATCGATCACCGCTAGGGAGGGGTTTCGCACGCCGCGCTCCATGCCACTGACGTAGGTACGGTCGAGCCCGCAACGCGCTGCGAAGTCTTCTTGCGAAAGGCCGCGTTCTTTGCGGAGTTCCCGCAGACGTTTCCCGAATCGAACGGACAGTGAAATCACGGCCGCGATTGGGCTTCTTTGTAGACCAATTGACCACGGACTTATCGTCACATATCATGTAGACTAATCATCACTTTTGGACGATTCGAGGGCTCGCTCAATGCCGTATACAGTCGCCAATCTCCCTCTGGATGCGCGGACGCGTCGTCCTGCCCGCCGGGTGTGTTGGCTATCATGAGGAAGCTGGCTCCTGCCTCCCCCTTCCCAACGGCAGGGAAACTGCGCGTCCCGGTCGCGCTGTCGCGCCCGCGCGGCCGTCCTCCCCATCCTCCGCGGAGCGAGTCCACAGCGCAACTGGGGCGTCAGATCAAAGCGCTTCGGATGGCCGCCGGGATCTCGGGCAACGAACTGGCCCACAGTTGCGGGGTCTCCGGTTCGCTGCTTTCCCGCGTCGAGCGTGGTCTCGTGTCTCCTTCCGTAGAGACGCTCAACCGCATCGCTGTCGGTTTGAACGTTCCGCTCTCGCGATTCTTCTGCGACCAGGCACGTCGCACGGACTGGTCATTTGTGCCGGCCGGTCGCGGCGTCATGGTCAATCGCATGGGCGCGCTAAAGGACTACCGCTACGAGTTGCTCGGGCACCTGCTGTCCGGGAACTTGTTCGTGGAGCCCTATCTGGTGACGCTCCTGCCGCAGGCCGAGCCCTACAGTAGTTTTCAGCACCCCGGGATCAAGTTCCTGTACGTGATCTCGGGACGCGCGCAGTACCGGTACGGCGGCAAGGTCGTGAACGTCGGCGAGGGCGACTCACTTCTTTTCGAGTCCAGCGTGCTTCATGGTGTGGAAGCGATCGTTGAAGCGCCGCTCTCATACCTGTCGGTCATCTTCACGCTGCGGGGTTAAGGCTACCGAGCCTGTTTTCCTAACTGTCAACTGTTGGAAGTGACAGGGCATATGCAGCGCATGTACTGCTAGGCTTCGCCGCCGACGTCATCTCGTCTGGCTTCGCACATGGGGTGCGATGGAGTCAGCCAAGTCGACGTATTCGACGGTCCCGCCCGGAAAAGGCCGATGGCATCGCTCAACCCAGGTTGTCGGAACGCCTCGCGAAGTGGCATACGGTCGCGCCGCAGGGGTCCGTCTGAACCTGGTCGACACGCGGGCCGCAGAATTTGCTGCCGCGCTGAAACGCGAGGAACTCGATGCGGACTTCACATTCGGCTTGCCGCCCGACGAGGCGGGGGTGAGGGTCTTGGGTCATCCACCGATCAAGGCCAGGAAGCTGCGCTGTTACCAGAACCGCAACTTCACACGGCGCGTACTGGCACCACCGGTGCTGGCTGCGGGCTTTCACGTCGACCGTCCTGCGGCACGGGCCGGCGACTGGAGCGGACTGGCGCCGCTGGTCGCTCCCGGGTCTTTGTCGTCAGCCGATGCGGATGGCTTTGCCGACGAGGGCGGCTGCCAACTTAAGCCCGAATGGACCCCGTGCGGGACGCGCTGGCACTGCCCGACGGCGACGGGCTGCTGGTGCTCGATGACGAGGACGACGTGCCGCTGCGGGCGCGCGACGTGGACCGTCAGCTCACGCGTGCGGCGCGTCTCGCGGCGCCGGACCCTGACGACGGAATCGCGCTGTGAGCCGGGCTCGCCTCAACATCTTCATCGCGCCGGAGCACGCCAAGCGGCTGATCCGATTGGCGATGCACAAGGGCGTGTCGAAATCCGCCGTGATCGCTGCTGCGCTGGCGTCGCTCCTGTCGCCCGATGGCGGCGACCAGCGCGAGGCAGCGTTCGCCAAGCGCCTGGACCGGCTCTCGCGCCAGTTCAACCGGCTGGAGCGCGACCAGAACATCCTGATCGAAACGGTGGCGCTCTATGTCCGCTACTTCCTACTTCCTACTTCCTACTTCCTACTTCCTACTTCCTACTTCCTACTTCCTACTTCCTCACGGTCTCGATCCCGGTGCCCGAACTGGGCGAATCGCGTCCGGAGGCGTACGCCAAGAACAGGCCGCTCAAAAGGTGACGGTCACGACGATAGTGTCTGCGTAGATGCCGGGCACCACCGTGGTCTGGTTGGCCGGAATGCGCCCGTAGACGGTGTGCGAAGCGTTGCCGGTGACGGGGCTCGTGCTCCCCGAGATGCTGCTCGCGCCCCAGACCGTGTCATGCGCAGCATCGGTGTACAGGTTGTAGTTCAGCCCGTTGGCCCCCGAGGTCATCTTGCGCTGGGCGATCGTTCCCGCACCCGGCCCCAGGCCGATGGTGTAGCTGACCGCGGTCGGCAGCAACCCGGCGATCAGGCGCGCTTGTATCGCGATCGTCGATGTGCTGTCGGTCACCAGCGCGCTCAGTGGCGCGTAGTTGCCGAAGGCAAGGTCGCCTGCAATGATGGTCACGCACAGAACTAGATTGCAGTTCTGCCCGGTCCCGGCCTGCGCCGTGCCGGCCGCCGCCAGCACGGATGCCGCCAGCGCCATGTTGCGGATGCCGTGCTTCAGCGCGACGAAGGGGACGTGGCGATCGGTTCGCATGGGTAGGGTCCAAGGCCGGAGAGGATGCTCTTCGGGAGCACGGGGCCCAACGTGAAGCGGCATTGTCCGCCACGCCAGCGCGCTTCGAACTGTTCGCCAGCCTGCGGCCGCTCGATGGACACCGCCCCCCCGTAGCCGGAAATGAGCGATGCCGCGCGGGTGCTGCTCCAGATGTCGATGCCAGGCGGCAACGGCTGCCCGTCGGGCAGGCGGACGGTCGCGAGCACCTGGGTGTCGTGGGAAACATCGAAGGCCGCGATCGCAACGCCCTTGTAGCGCGGCACTATCTGGAGCGTGTCGCTGCGTACCTGTGCCTCGATGGGAAGGTCGGTGCTGTCGATGCCGATGCGGTTCGCTTCATAGGCGCGCAAGCCGGTCACGATGGCCCGTCCCTCTGCATCGGTGGTGGTCCAGGGCTGGTTCTCGCGGTAGACCTTGATGCCCGGCGCGCCCGGCACGGTGACCAGCGCGAAGGCGTCGTCGGACTGGCGGGTTGCGAACGCAAGCCCTTGCGTATAGCCCACTGCGCCGCTGGCGCGCAGCCGCAGACCCGTTTCGCCGCCGAGGCTTGCGGCTTCGTTCGTGACGATGCCGTAGCGGCCGAGCCAGTCGACGCTCGCTTCCGTCCGCCGGAGTTCGCCGCGCGACACCAGCAGCCGATAGCCGTAGCCGGCATCGCTGGGCGGCGACTGGTTGACTTCGGCGGTGGTCGTGTTGCGTCCTTCGCCACGCTGCGTCGAGACCGAGAGGTTGCGGCGTTCGCCCAGCGGCACGATCAGCGTCATGCCGACGGTCGTGGCCGGGCGCGTGGCATTCTGGCTGGTGCGCGCTGCGTAGGTGCTCAGAAATGCATCGCCGGCGACGGCGAACGACCAGCTGGCCGTCAACACGCCGACGCGCTCGCCCGAGTTGTAGCGCAGCAGCGTATGGCTCGCACCGAGCGTTCCGAACTTTCCCAGCGAGCGTCCCGCAAAGACCTGGCTTTGGCCGCTGACGTGCACCTTGCTGTCCTGCCAGCCGATCTGCGTGAAGTCCCGGCTCGCCACCTGGCGGCTGGCGGAGAAGTTCCAGTCGTTGCTCGTGCGCGTGAAAGAGGCGCGCGCCAGCGTGCCGTGCCTGCCATCCGACGAGCGGCTGGCCGCGCCGTGCAGGCCGAATTCGCCGATCGGGGCCCACACCCACTGCAGGCCGCCACCGGCGGTCTGGCCGCGCGCATCGGCCTCGCCGTGCAATTCGGCGGTGGCCGTGTCATCCAGCCCCTTGCGCCAGTTGCCGGATACGAATGGGCGTCCGTAGTCGAAGCTGCGTTCTCCATAGCGCAGGCGATTCCAGCCGAGCGCGATCGAGTAGTCCGAGAGGCCCGGGCGCAGCAGGCTCGAGCTCACGTAGTACGGCGTCGTGACCGTGCGGCGCACGCCGAGCGCATCGGTCACGGCAAAACGCATCTCGCCTGCGCCCGTCAGCACCGGCACATCGCTGATCGCAAACGGGCCGGCATTCACCTTGTCCTGGTAGCGCAGCGTGTCGTTGACGTACACCTCCACGGCCGAAGGAACGGCCGAGCCGCCGCGGAGTGTCGGCGTCGGATAGCTGATGTAGCCCGGCTGCAGGCTGAACCGGGTGCCGAACTGCACGCCGCCGAAGCGAAACGGCGTGGACCATGCGGCGCCTTGCGTGATCGAGTCGCCCACGGTCAGCCGGGTCAGGCGCTCGGGGTCGTCGTACCGGTAGTAGGTGTCGAGCCGGGTCGCTCCATGGCTGCCGCCGAGCGAAGACTGGCCGGCCACGAAGTTGCTGGCCATGACCCCCCATGCGCCCGAGACCGCTGCATCAAAGTACCCCGAGGCGCGGGTGCCCTTGCGGTCGTGCTGCAACGCGACGTCATAGTTGAGGAATGCACCCAAGGCGGCCTCGGACAGGGGCACGCGCGGCGTGGTGCGTGCCCCTGTCGCGCCGGCAATGAAGGCCTCGGGCGGCACTTGCAGGTTCGCGGTCTGGGTGCCCTCGTCCAGCATCACCCTGACGCCCGAGACACTGCGCAAGTCGTAATAGTCGATGCCATCGATCCGTGCGGCGGGCGCAGCCGGTATGACCAGGTGCCAGGCCTCGAGGTCCGCGCGCCCGAACAGCAATTGCGCGCCACGCCGGCGGATGGGGCGCATCGCCTCCTGCGGCTGGCCGTTGATGCGCACGTCCAGGATCACGGGTTGTGCATCTTCCGCGGGATTCGGGGCAACGGTCTGCGCAGTGGCGGCCTGAACAGCGAAGCAACTGCAGAACACGCAGAGGCCGAGTGTGGCCGATGGGCGAACAGGAAGGCTCAGCCTGCCCCGAGCGGGGTGACAAGACACACGCAGCAGTTGCAACCCGGAGGTCTCGTCACTGGCGGGACGGGGTGTCGGCACGGGGAATGTGCACGATGGCCATCGGCAACTCAGTGGGCGCATCGCTGGTGGCATCGATCCGGAGGGGGCTACCCGGTGCCAGCGGCGGCAGGTCCAACGCGATGTCGGCCGATTGGCCAGGCAGCACGTAGCGGGACATGCTCTTTCGCAGCAACTCGCTGTCACCTTCGCGCCGCACCAGGATCTGCGTCAGCTGCAAATGATCCGTGCCGCGGTTGTCGATGGTCAGGACATGGCCATGACCTCCGGGTGTGGCCGAGGAAGGGGACGCACGCTGCAGGCGCCATTGCGCGTCCTGGCGCGATGCGCCTGCGGACGGTACGAAGATCGGCACGGCAAGACGCAGCAGCGTCTGCAATTGCGCGCCGCCCTTTCCGTCCCGCGGGAGCGCCTGGTCACGCGGCAGCTGCTGGAAGAAGATGCGGTAGCTGCGCTCGGTGTCGGCCGCCGGAACCTGCAGGCCGAGCCGCACGATCTGCTGCGCGCCGGGGGACAGGCGAAAGATCGAGGGGTTGACCAGCACCTCGCGCGTGGGCTGATAGATGTCCTGCCCGTTCTCCTGCGACCAGGCCATCACCTCCGCCTGGACCGCGACTTCGGCCTCTTCTTCGCCGCTGCCCAGCGTGAGGGACGCAACGGGACGCGATGGTGTCAGCACCACGCGCACCGGTGCGACATAGAGGCTCGCTGCCTGGACTGCACCGGACGCTGCTCCCAGGGCCGCCAGCGCCCAGGCCAGCAAAGCCGCTATGCGCGGGAGCAGTGGAGCCATTCGGCGCGATGTCGTCGACCTCAATAGGTCAACGTGAGCGTGATGGTGTCGGCATAGTCCACCTGAGGGGAGGCGGTGTATTGGCCGATGGGGATCGCACCGTAGATGGTGTACGGCTGCGGCAGGCCGGTGGCTGTGTAGCCCGTGCCGGTCGTGCTGTTGTCCCAGTTGGTGGTCATCGCGCTTTCCTTGAAAAGAGCGTACGACAGCGTTTCGTTGCCCGCGGGAGCTGACGGGCTCGTCATCTTGCGCGTGGTCACCGTCGCACCCGAGCTGGCGCCGGGATTCAGGCCCACCGAGTACGTCGTGCCGAAAGTGCAGGTGACATTGAACGCCGTGGTGCCGGTGGCCACAGTACCGGTCGACGGGGCGTAGCTGCCAAAGGCCAGCGTGGCGGGCGTCGAGACAAGGCAGGCCTTCAGCACTGTGGCCGTCACCTGGAATGTGGCGGTCGCCGCGGCGGCTTGCGCGGGCTGCAGGGGCAGTACAGCCAACAAGGCGAGCGTCGCGGACCCCAGCGTGCGGAGGGGAAGCGAGGGTTTCTGTTTCATCGAAGTTTCCTTCATTGAACGTGCTCGGTCAGAACGCCGCCGTTGCACCCAGTCTGAGGGATAAAGCCATGTCGTGCCGCCATGGCCGAGAATAAATAGGCAATTGGTTTTCATTGACGCAGCGCAAATCGATGGCGCAGTCGTCGTGCTGGGGAAAGCAGAGCTTCCGATTTCCCCTGTTGCCCTCTCACTCGTCCTACTCAAGAGAGTGAAGTGGCAGGCTGATGGTGAAGACGCAGCCTGAGCCTGGAACGTCCCGGACCGTCAATGTTCCGTTGTCCGCTTCAATGCTTTGGCGAGCGATCGAGAGCCCGAGCCCCAGACCGGCCCTGATGTCATTGTTGGGCCTGAAAGGGATGAACATCTTTGCGGCTCCGCCTGGCGGCAGGCCTCCGCAATGGTCTTCGACATCGATGAGGACCTGTTCGCCCGAGGCGTAAGCGCTCAGGGTCACCATGGAGTTCTCCTGGGTGTACTTGAAGGCGTTCTGCAGCAGGTTGGCCAGCGCCGCATGCAGCAGATCCCGATTCGCCAGGATTGCCAGCGAGGGGTCGACGGCTCGCACCTCGAACACGGCGCCTTTGCGCGCCACATCGAGCCGGGCGACAAGGTCGACGTCCGCAATGAAGGATGCCACCGAGAAGAGCTGGCGTTGATCTGCCCCTTCGCCCCTCACTTCGGCCGTAGCCCTGCTGATCAACAGTCCCAGCGTGGAAAGGCTTCGCTTCAGGACCGCGCCTGTGGCGCCGCTGATGGCCATGTTGCCCAGTTCGAGCGCCCGCACCGCAAGGGTGGCCGTTCCGAGCGAGTTGCGCAGTTCATGAACCAAAAATCCCAGCCGTTGCTTTTCGCCTGCGAGCTGCTGCACCGACATCTGTGCGTCGCGTTGAGCGCTGAATTCGGTGACGGCGTCCGCGATGGCGTTGTCCAGGCAGCGGTTCAGCGTGCGGAACTCGACCACGGCAAAGGGCGCGTCCCGCTCGAAGGCGAGGTCCGTGATCGCCTGGCAGAGATCGCCGTAGTCATGAACGACCTGATCCACGGTATAGCCGAGATTGAGCAGTTCCTTGCCGTGCGCGGTGGCGCTCACGCCGATTTCCGACAGGGCGAGCGCATCGCCCCCCGAGGGGCCCGAGATGGCGATGCTCAAATCCAATTCGTCGTCGTCTTCCGCGGCGAGCGTTCTCGTGAGCTGGTCCAGGAACATGGGCACGCCATGGGCCAGTTGCTTGTCGGTCGCCGCCCGAAGGGGGCGTTGTGCAACTTTCGCCTTGCACCTCGCAATCAGTTCGTCCCGATTGTGGAAAAGGAAGCGGTGCATGAAGACCTCCTTGGTCAGGGCACGAAGCAGCGGGGCACGCCAGCAGCTCGTGCTTCGAAGGCTCGAAGGCCACTATATGCCTCCTGGGTCCGCGACGTCGAGAAAACTTCATGGGGCCGGTGCCTTGTCTTTGTAGGTGCGCGGTCGTCACCAAGCATCCCACCTTCCTACAAGGAGGCTGCCAGCAACATGCGCCAATTGCCTGCATGGAGCGGTCAATTCCCCGGTTGAAGTTGATTCAGGAGCTGTCCGCCGAGGAGCGGCGCTGGCAGCCCGATCCCGCAGATTGGCTCAAGGAACAAGACAACTTGGCAGGCGGCAAGACCCACGCGAGCGTCCAGCACGCCCATCGCATCAATCTCGATGAAGCCTGCGAGATCAGAGACTGGACCCACGCACTCGGCGTGAGCGAGCAGGAGCTGCGAAATGCGGTCGCTGTCGTGGGCGATCGGGCGGACAGGGTGCGCGAATTCCTCACCCGACGGTATTGAGAGGTGCCGCCGGGTGTGGGCTGGCTTCTGTTTCGACCGGCAGCTCGAGCGTGAATGCCGCGCCGGTGCCCGGCCCGTCGCTGTGGGCCGTGAGGGTCCCGCCCATTTCATGCGCCGCAATCACGGCGCTGTGCAGGCCGAATCCATGGCCGGTCTTTTTTGTCGTGAACCCGTGCACGAACACCTGGGGCAGGACCTGCGTCGCAATGCCCACGCCGTTGTCCTCGACGCAGATGCGCAGCCGCTGGCCGGGCGTCAGCTCCACGCGCAACATGAGCCTGGGTTCGCGGTCGGTCACGCCGTCCATGGCCTGCTCGGCGTTGCTGATCAGGTTCACCAGGATCTGCAGTAGCCGTCCCTGGTCCAGCAGCAACTCGGGCACAGGCGCAATCTCCTTTTCCACCACCATCCGGCGCCGCGCCAGCGCCACTGCGTTGATGCGCAAGGCATCGTCCACCAGCTCCCGGATCTGCACTTTTTCCAGGAGCCTGGACGCTCCGGCGTAGGCCTGCTGCGCGGCGATGATCTCCTTGATGTGTTCCACGTTCTTGCCCAGTGCCGCCAGCTCCCTGATGGCGGCCTCCTGCTCCGCCACCAGCGCGGAAGCCAGCTGGCGCAAATAGCCGGGTAGCACCTTGCCCTTGGGGTCCGAAGCGAGGAACGCACCCAGGTCGCCCGCGTGCTCCTCCATCAGCTGGACGGCCCGCGCAAGCCCCGCCACCTTGGAGGCGCGAACGCGCGAAAGAATGAGCGCCGCAGACACGTTCACGCTGTTGAGCACATTGCCGACGTTGTGCAGCACATTGGTGGCGATCCTGGCCATGCCGGCCAGGTGCGAGGCCTCGACCAGCTGCTTGTGCACCTCGGCGATCTGGCGCTCGGCCTCCTTCAGGTCGGAGATGTTCTTGGTGATGCCGAAGGTTCCGACAATCTGGCCCGCACGGTTTCGCAGAGGCATCTTTGTGGTCAAGGCCCAGGTGTCGGGCCGCCCGTCGATCCAGGTTTCTCTTTCGACCTTGCCTATCATCGGCAAACCCGTGCGGATGATTTCCTGCTCGTCCTCGAACGCCGGGCGAGCGTGCGCTTCGGAAAAGACGTCGAAGTCCGACTTTCCCACCAGCCCTTCGGGCGTGGACATTCCGAACTCCAGGGCCTGGGCCGTGCTGGTCTTGATGAAACGGGACTGCGCGTCCTTGAAGTAGATGTGGTCCGGAGAGTTGTCCAGCAGCGCGCGAAGCAGCTCACGCTCGTTGGCCAGCATGGCGTCTTCTTGATTGCGCTCGGGCACCTCGAGCAAGAGCCCCTGGCTGCCGATGACCGTTCCGTCAGGCCCCAGCACCGGCGACTCGATCAGCTGGCAGGAAGCCGCCTCCTCGGAGGCGATCTCCGCGGGCGTGCGGCCCAGAATCCGTTCTGCAGGCATGCCCTTGAGTTGACAGAACCGGGCATTGACGAAGGTGAAGCGCCCCTCGGTGTCCTTGCGAAAGATACCGGCGGGCAGCTGCTCGACGATCGGTGCCGCGTCCTCCAGGAGGGTTGCGCTTGCGGGGGAGGCGGGTGGGCTTTGCATGGCGATGCACCTCTCAGGCAGGGGCAGCTCCCGCAGGATGCGGAGTCCGGTCGCAATACTCGATCAGGAGTTCGGTAAGGACCCGTATCTTCCGTGCGGGATGCTGGCCCGGCGGCCGCACGACATACGCCCCGGCCGGGGGTGGTGGATGGCGTGTCATGACCGGCACCAGTGCCCCGGAGGCCACGTGTTCATGGGTGAGCCAATCGGGCAGGTAGGCGATTCCGAGTCCTGCGACAGCGGCGGCGACCAGGGCCGTGCCGTTGTCGGCCTTGAAGCGCCCCTGCGGGCGAACCGTGATGATCTTGCCGCCGTCCGTGAGCTGCCAGGCTTCGGTTCCCTGCATGAGGGCCTGATGGGCAAGGAGCTCCTCCGGTGTCTCGGGCGACCCATGCGCCTTGACATAGTCCGGACTCGCGACGAGCTTCCCGTGGACCGCGCCGATGCGTCTTGCGATCAGGTTGGAGTCCTGTAGATAACCAACCCGTATCGCGCAGTCGTAACCCTCCGCGATGAGATCGACGAAGCGGTCGCTGTAGCAGGTCTGGATGTGAAGCCGAGGGTGCCGTCGCGCCATTTCCGCAAGCATGGGCGCGAAGTGAGTCGGGCCCAAGGAGAACGGCGCAGCAACGCGCAAGCGGCCGCGAAGGTCGCCGGCGGGCAGGATCGCTTCCCTGGCCACGTCGATCTCGGCGCAGACCCTGGCTGCATGGTCCCGGAACGTGGCCCCGGCTTCAGTGAGAGCAGCCCCGCGGGTGGATCGCGCAAGCAGCTGGACACCCAGTTCGGCTTCCAACCGGAAGAGACGGCGGCTGACGATCGACTTGGACACGCCGAGCCGCAGCGCCGCCGACGAAATCCCCCCGGCGTCGGCAACTTCCACGAATGTCTGCAGCTCTTCGATGTCCAACTTGGTGTTCCTCGTTCCGCGACACAGCTCGCCGCGAAATGGTACTACCGCATCAAAAGTCGGAACAACAGAATCCTGCTTCGGGACAACGTCCCGCTCTCAACAGCAACAAAGGATTTATCAATGACTTTTCGCAACGGCCTTGCTTCGCTTCTTCGTCCCGAAGACTCGGTACTCGTTCTCATCGACCACCAGCCCTATCAGCTCGCGAACCTGAACAGCCACGATCCGCAAGCTGTGGTCAACAACACGACCGCGCTGGCGAAGCTGGCAAAAGCCTTCAATGTTCCGACCATCCTCACCAGCGTGATCGCGGCACGCGGTGGACTTCTCTTCAGACAGATCACCGACGTATTTCCGGACCAGGAAGTCATCGATCGCACCTGGGTGAACACCTGGCAGGACGAGAATGTGGTGAAGGTCGTCAAGGCGACCGGCCGCAAGCAGCTGATCATTGCCGGCCTGTGGACCGAGGTTTGCGTCGCCATGCCTGTCATCCAGGCCGCCGGCGAAGGCTGGGACGTGACCGTGATCACCGACGCGTCGGGCGGGATTTCGAAGGAGTCCCACGAAGTTGCCATCCAGCGAATGATCGCTGCCGGCGCGAACGTGATGACCGTGATGGCGCTCGCTGGCGAATGGCAACGCGATTGGGCGCGCACCGAGCATGTCGAGGAGCTGACCGAGATTCTCATCCAGCACTTCAGCGGCAGCGGCATCGCCTACCTTTGGGAGCAGCAGCTGCTCAACACGCCTGTGCCTGGCAAGGCAGGATGATCTGAGCGGCTGTCCAGGGGGCCGCTCATCCCCGCTTTATGCCGCATTTGCCTTCAACGGGGTGCAGCTCTGCAGGTTGTTCACCGGTGGATCGAGCGTCGAATTCGAGCATCGCCGCCGACGGGACATCACCCGTTCCCGAGGCCAAGGGCGTGTAGTCGATAAATACCTTATCGCCTTCGGCTCAGGTCGTGGCGGGCAGGCCTTGCTGCTCGATCGGTGCCCGCCGCGTGGTCTGACGCATACGGGGGATGTGAGAAGTCGAAACGCGCGGCGCTCGGTCGAGCCAACCGCGCCAAAATCGCAGCTCGACTATCTTGGCGAGGGCACTGCTTTGAATATTCGAGACATCGTGCGAGCGGGTATCCCCACGCCCGGTTCAACCGTCCTTGAAATAGGAGCTCTGTGCAGCCCCTTTTTCCGTAAGTCAGAAGCGGACGTCGTCTATGTTGATCACGTCGATACCGAGGCGCTACGAGAAAAGTATCGGGTTGGGCACGGCATCGACGTGAATCAGATCGTGGAAGTGGATGCGGTTTGGGGCGCCAATACCTTGCTCGAATGCGCAGGGCGCCAGGTCGACTACGTAATTGCTTCGCACGTCGTGGAGCACGTTCCCGATCTCATTACCTGGCTGAAGGAACTTCGGGCGGTGCTCAAGCCTGGAGGCCAGATCCGCCTTGTCGTCCCGGACAAAAGGTTTACCTTTGACTACGTGCGCCGGGAAACCGCATTGCAGGATCTGATCGATGCATATGCGCGCCGTGCCAGAAGACCGCTGCCGGCCAACATCTTCGATCACGTGACGTATGCGCGGCATGTGGATGTCAACGAGGCATGGAACGGGCCGCTCGATCCATCACAGCTCGAACACTGTCATTCGTTCGAGGCAGCCATGAGCATGGTGCAGGACGCGTTGACCACGGAGAACTATCACGACGTTCACTGTTGGGTGTTCACGCCGCAAAGCTGTGCGGCCTTGATGATCGAGGCGGCCCGGTATGGGCTGCTGGATTTCGAGTGCGCCGGGTTTTGCGACACCCCGTGCAACTCGCTTGAGTTCTCGGTATTTCTACGCCCCTCGACCGACCCTGAAGCCATTGCCGACAGCTGGAAGCGGGTACAAGATGGCTTGACTCCGCCAATGCCTGACCTCAGCGAGCGCGTGGCAAAGCTGAAAGTCGAAGTCCAGGCGAAAACCTTGGGACTGGAAGCGGCAAACGCCCGGGTAGCGGAAGTTGAACGCGCCCTGAATGCCGCTCGCGACCAACTGAAGGCGCACCAAACGTCGAAATCGTGGCGTCTTACCGCGCCGCTGCGCGCGTTGCGACGAACGCTTCAATAAGCGCTCAGTAAATCACCGTCACCCTCGTCGAATTGCTCCCGTCGCCATCCGCAGCAGCAGCGGCAGCCGTCCGCGGCGCGGCGCGGGCCGCGATGGCGGCCATGGCGCCGGTGGCGCTGCGCCAGGTGGGGTCGAGGCTGTCGAGGCCGTCGGCGGTGGTGCCGGCGACCGTGAAGGTGGTCTCGCCGATCTTGTCGAACTGGTACTCGCGGCCCTTGATGAGCACCGACTTCATGTTGGTCCAGACGCGGTATTCGTGGCCGCCATTGACCGGCGTGACCTGGAGCACCTTGAAGGTCGGGAGGACGATCATCGTCACGTTGAACCGCGCCGTGGCGCCGTGCGGGCTGTGCGTCGGCTCCGCGGAGCCGAGCCGCAGCGGCAACAGCAGCATCATGCCGACGGCGGCCGCCGCGCGGGCCGCGCGCGGTGGAAGCGGCGGGCCGGCCGAACCCGCACGGGACAACATGTTTCCGGACATGGGACCTCCTCTCGTCGCAACCTCGGTGGAGGGCATCGCATCGATGCCCCAACCTGGGTTATCGGCAGAGTAGCCGGAAAATTAAGAGCCGTCGCGCAATTTATCGACGATGCCCGCTGGCCCCCGCCGCGGGCTCAGTAGGTCACGGTGACCGTCACGGTGTCCCGGTAGCTGTCCGGCCGCACGTTGAGGCTGCTGCCAAGGACCCGGCCATACACGGTCAGCGCCTGGGCCAAGCCGTTGCCGGTGCTCGCGACGGTGTTGGTGTCTATCACGTTGCCCCATGGCGCCGTGCGGGCCGCATTGCTGTAGAGCCGGTAGGGCACCGTGTCCGTGTTGCCCGGCACACCCCCCGTCGGCGTCATCGCCCCGGCGCCCGTCGTCGATCCGTTGGATGGCGACAGCGCGACCTTGTAGGCGGTCGCCGTCGTGCAGGTGACGTTGACCATGCTTGTCTGGTCGGCGTTGGCTGCGCCCGGCAGGCCGTCGATGCTGCCGAAGTTCAGCGGGTCGGCCGTGACCAGGCAGCTCTTGGGAATGGTTGCGCTGACCACGAAGGGAAAGTTGTCCGACGCCCCGGTGTTGCAGTTCGTCGGCATGGAGTTCGTGCTCGACGAGAGCGTGATCGAGGTGTGGATCCCGCCAAAGCTGTCCTGGTAGGAGCCTGGAGGGACCGTGCCCTGGAGCGCAAGCAGTTCGCCGCGCATGGTGGCGCTTCCCGGCACGCTCGACCGGCGGGCAATGGTGAGCGTCGCCACAAAGGGACTCGGCACCAACGCATTGCCGTTCGAACCCCAGATCGTGTTGCTGGTCCCCTGGTAGAGCTGGAACTTCAAGCTGTTTGCGCCGCTCTTCATCACGCGCGGATTGAAGTTCGTCAGGCCCTCGTCGCCGTCGCCAATGTTGAAGCAGGCCCTGACGAACACGGTGTTGTTGCCGCTGTTGGTGCAGGTGTAGTCCAGCGTGGCGGTGGTGGATGGGGGCGTGCTCCCGTCGACCAGTTCGACCGTGCCAAAGGCCACGTTCGACATGTTCGCGGTGCAGCTGACTTGCGCCTGCGCGCTGCCCACCGGCAGCCACCACAGCAACATGCAGAACAGCGGCAGGCGCAGCGCCCCCAAGGTGCGAGTCAAAAAGCTCATGGCGTCTTGGCCTCCCTGATGCAGCGCAGCGGCCCGATCTGCGGGATGCCGGCGCCATCCTTGCGATAGTCGAAGCTCGCGCGGCAGCGGCCACCGCCCGGCGTCTGCACCTCGAGCGTGTTGCGCGGCTGCAGCGACTCCAGGTACACCGCACCGTCAAAGCCTACCAGCGCCGGCTCGCCGGTGCCGCCGTTCACGCGCACCCGGCTGCCCAGCGGCAGCGGCTTGCCCGCCTCGTCCGCCAGCAGCAGCGCCGCCGCATTCACGGGCGTGATGCCAAAGCGCACCAGCGTGCCGGCGCGGTCGCTCGGCGTGGCCACCGTCTTCACGCGCTCGATCCGCACGTCGGCCGGCAGCTGCATCGGGTCGATCGACAGCTGGTTGTTCTGGTAGGCGCGCAGCGGCGCCACCAGCAGCATGCCGTGGCCGTCCGTGGTGCCGATGTCGCGGTTCTCCAGGCGCACCGGCACGCCGGCAATGCCGTCGGTGGAGACCACCGCAAAGGCATCGTCGATGCGCCGCGCCGCAAAGGGCTGGCCGCCCATGAATGCGATCGAGCCGGTGGCGCCCGCGTAGGCATAGCGGCTGTCGCCCAGCACGCTGATGCCCGCCATCGCGCGGCCGTAGCGGCCCAGGTAGTCGATCTCGGCCTGGCCGCCGTTCTGGCCGCCGCCCTGGCGCAGGCCCGCGCGCCAGCCGATGCCGCCTTCGCCCGGAATCGAGCTCTGCGCGTCGGCCGAGAAAGTGGTGCGGTCGCCGTCGCGCTGCACGCCGGTGCTGGCCGTGATCTTGCCGTCCAGCGCCCAGGTGAAGCCCACGTACAGGCTGCGTTCGCGCCGGTTGTCCAGGTTCTGGTTGAGGCTCACGTTCACCGAGGCGCCACGGCCAATCGCGCTGAACCAGTAGACGCTGGCCAGCCGCGTCGGCTGCTGCGCCGGATAGCGCAGATACAGGTAGCTGAGGCCAAAGCTGCCGAAGCTCCCCGTGGTGTAGCCGATCGATGCGCGGCCCGATCCGCGCGGCGGCGCACTGCCGTACAGCGACGCCACGTCGCGGTACTCGCCATGAGTGCGCGTGCCCTCGACCGCAAAGTTGAAGTGGTTGTCGCGCCAGCTGTAGCCCAGGTTGACCAGCGAACCTTGCTCCGAGCGGTAGCTGCTGCGCGCCACCGCGCCCGCCAGCACGCCGCTCTGGCCGAGCAGCCAGGCACCGCCCACGCCGGCCTTGACCAGTCCCTTGGTGGCTTCGCCATGCGCTTCCATCGTGAAGCTGTTGTTCACGCCATAGCGCCAGGTGCCGCTGGCCGCCGGATCGCTGCCATATTGGAACGAGCGCAGGCCGTAGTCCTTGCGCACCATGCCCAGGTCCACCGACCAGTCCGACAGGCCCGCCTCCAGCAGCCGCTGCGTGTCGTACAAAGAAAAATCGAGCGTCGTCGCGCGCCCGAAGGCATCGGTCAATACCACCTGCGCATTGCCTGCACCGTTGATGCTCGGCACCGTCTTCAGCTGGAACGGCCCGGCCGGCACCTGGCCCGTGTACTGCCGCAAGCCGTTGATGTACAGCTCCACCTGCGAAGGCAGCGCCGCCGCCCCCAGGAAGGCCGGCAGCGGCGTGGTCGTGCGATAGGGCTGCAGCGCAAAGTTGCGCGACAGCTGGATGCCGCCGATGCGCGTGGAGCGCGACCACGGCAGCGAGGCCGTGGTGGTGTCGCCCACGCGAAGCGTCAGCATGTCTTCGGGGAACGAGGTGCTCAGCGTGGTGTCCAGCCGCACCGAGTCGTGCGTCCAGCCCTCGCCCGGAAGGCGGGCCGAGCGCGACATCATCGTGTTGCTGAGCACCGTGCTTCCGGTGAACGCGCGCAGCTCGGTCAGCGCGTTCAGGCTCGACGTATTGCCGCGCCCCTGCGTGCCATACAGGTCGTAGTTGAGCAGCAGGCCGGGCGAAGCACTGGCCTTGGGTACGACCACCGCCGACGTGTCGACCACCGTGGTGGGCAGGCGCAGCACCTCGGCCGAGGCATTGATTTCAACGCTCTGCGTTGCGGCGTCGTACTTGATCTGCAACCCCGGAAGGCTCTTGAGCCGTACCGGATCCGACACGCCCGGCGGCAGCACGAAGCCCAGCTGCCGCAGCGTGGCGGCACTGGCCCACAGCTCCTGGCCGCGCAGGCCAAAGTGCACCAGCCCCTGCGGGTTGCCGTTGAGGCTCAGGTCCAGATAGAGGTCGCTGCCGGTGGGGCCGGCCAGCTCGCCCTCCGCGGGCGCGACCAAAGATGCGCTCGAGCCGGCTGCGGCATTCTCAGCCTGGGCGGCAAAAGACATCAGGCCGGAAAGAAGCAGCAGTGGCAGCAGGCGCTCAGCGGGCGCGTGGGAGCGGCGGGATTTTTTCCTGCGTCGCGTTGCCATTGATCTTCGTTTCCAGGATGCCGCCGAGGGCAAAAGCCTCCGCGGAAGTCTTCAGTGGCCAACGCATGCGAGCACCCGGCAAAACATAGCCCAGCAGGCCGGCATGCACCGGCGTGCGGCGGCCCACCGTATCGAGAAATTCCACATCGGCAAGCTGCGCATGCACGCCGCCGGTGTTGGCCACTTCGAGCACGGCCTGGCCTTCTTCGCGGCGCAGCGACCATGCAAGCTGCGGCTCGGACGACTGCGCGCCCGCCGCTGTAATGAAGATCGGCACCGAATAGCGCAGCACCAGCTGCAGGCCCTTCTTTTCCTTCATCTCCACCGGCAGCTCGTCGATCACGACCCGGTACGAACCTTCGACCGTGCCGGCCGGAACGCCCGTGCGAATCACGCGGATCAGCTGCCGGTCCGACGCGGCCAGCTGCACCATCGGCGGACTGACCAGCAGTTCGCGCGAGGGCGTCAGCTTTTCCGTGCCGTTCTCCTGCGCCCAGTGATAGACGCGCACCTGCGCGTGCACCACCGTATCGCCCGTGTTGCTGAGCCAAAGGCCTTCGGCGTTTTGCGTGGCCTGCAGCGTCAGCGTGACCGGAGACACCTGCAGCCCGCTGGCCGATGCAACCGCCTGCATCAGGGCAAGCGCGAGAACAGCGGTATGGCGAAGCAGGCGGCGCATGGGCAATCGATCGATCAATCGATCAGTAGTTGACCTGGACCGTCACCGTGTCCGAGTAGGCGCCAGGCGTCACGTTGGCGCTGGCCACCGTGGCGTACACGGGAATCGTCTGCGCCGCGCCGGTGCCGGTGCCGGCCACGCCGTTGCCCACTGCCGTGGAAGTGGCCGTGCTGCCCCAGACGGCGCCGGTGGCGCTCACCGAGCGGAGCTGGTAGGCCACCGTGTCCGAACCGGTCGCGGGGCTCATCACGCCGGCGCCGGTGGTGCTGTTGTTCGAAGGCAGCAGGCCGATGTTGTAAGGCGTGGTCTTGGAGCAGGTCACGCTGATGTTGCTGTTGCCGCTCAGGTTGGTGGCAGAGGAATCGACCGTACCGAAGTCGATCTTCGAGCCGGCGCCCGCCACAACCGAGCAGGCCTTGGCGACAGTGATCAGAACCTGGAACGTGGCCGTGGCCGGGCTCGTGGCTGCCAGGACAGCGCTGGTGGTGACTGCAAGGGTGGCTGCAACGATGAGGGAGAGTTTTTTCATGGTGAACGCCGACTGGTTAAAAAAATGTTGGAAGAGGGGGTTGAGAAACGCGGAACCTGCCGTGGCAAAGTAACAAAATAGTTCTCAGAATGGAATTATTGATACTTTAGTTTCAAAAAGTCAACTGACGCGCTCCAAGTCGTCGCGCGGTGGTGACACGCTTTGAGGTTTCCCGGGGGGTACCCAATCTGCCGACGCAGGCGCTACCCCGCCGCTTGGCAAATGGATGTTTTGGCTCGAAGGCGCCTCGGTACAGGGGCAAGAGCTCCGGTACGTGCCGCATTCCTTCTGGCTGTCAAACCCGCCCAGAAGGCGGGGTGTGCAGAAGCAATCGGCACAGGCAGGGCCGGCAATCGTTTTCGAGTGCCGACGCCTGGTCCGCTGGGACCAATGTCACTTCTGACTTACAAAATGTATCCCGAAGTACCTGTTGTCACAGACGGGTGCTCACATTTTAAAAGCAGTTTTGCCAACTCCGTCACGGATTTCCGTGGGGAAAAGGCCTGACAGCGGCTGAGCGTGCCGTCATGAGGGGCATCCCGCAATGATGCGAAGAAACAACAGTTACCCGCCCCACCCCGAGCAGGTCAAGGCTGCCGGCCTCAGTCGTCGGACCTTGAAACGTGGAGCAGGCACATGAACAGGACGCCCACGAAAGCGCCAGCTACGAAGATCCCGGTGCCGATTGCGAAGGTATACATGGGTAAAAACGACAAATGCCCTCCCGAAAAGCTCTTTTTGGAGCATTGGACATGTCGCACCTGACCGCCCGCTGAGTGCCGCTGTCAATCCCCTGGCGCGCTTAAAAAAGCGATTCGACCTCCCCAATACGAGTGATGACAAGTTCCCGGTTTCTTCGCTCTATCGTGCGCAACTTCGCTCAAGTAACAGTGTTGTTCCGACAAGGACATCCATCACATTTTTCGCAGAAGATGGGTTGCAAAAAGTAATATGCGTGAGATATCCCTGAAAAAGTGATCCGCATCACTTACTGAATACAAACGTTTAGCAACAAAAGATAAAATATACGTACAGGGAGGAGTATTCAGCAACAGCTAGTCCCTGTGGGGCCGGAGCCGGCCTTCACCGCAACAACCAGGGGACTGTTTTGAGACGAGAAGTGAACGCAACGGCATGGATTGCCGCTGCAATGTTGGGCGTAGCCGTGCTTCAAGGCTGCGCCGTGGCTCCGGGCATGGGTACCGTCGAGCCGTACCAGGTCGCCGAAGAGCTGCCCCCCAAATTCCAGTACCTGCCTGATGCGGCACCCGAAGACCGCATCACCCCCATCACGCCGGCCCTGGTGCGCACGCTGGCCAAGGCCGCGCCCAAGAACGTGCCGCCCGAGGTGCAGGCGCTGTTCGGCAAGCCGCAGCGCTACACCATCGGCCCTGGAGACGTGGTGGGCGTCATCGTGTATGACCACCCCGAGCTGCTGCCCAATGCCGGCGCCGTCATCTCCCAGCAGGCCGACCCGACAGGCGTGAGCGTGGCGCCGGGCTTCATCGTCGATTCATCCGGCGAAATCGCTTTTCCGTACGTTGGCCGCGTCAGGGTGGCGGGCCTCACCGAGGCCGAGGCCGGCGACCTGATCTCCAAGCTCATCGTCACCCAGGTGCGCGAGCCAGAAGTGACCGTGCGCATCCAGTCCTTCCGCAGCCGCCGCGTCTACGTCGAGGGCGAAGTACGCACGCCAGGCTCCCAGATCGTGACCGACGTGCCTATGACGCTCACCGAAGCGATCAACCGCGCCGGCGGCATTACCGCCAACGGCAACCGCGCAGCCGTCACCCTGGTGCGCGACGGCAAATCCATCGACATCGACCTCACGCGCCTGCGCGAAGCCGGCCGCGACGGCAACGACATTCCCCTGAGGAACAGCGACACCATCCGCATTGGCCACCGCGAAGACGCCAAGGTGTACGTGATGGGCGAAGTCTTGATTCCGTCTGCACTGACGGTACGCAGCAACGGCCGCCTCAACCTGAACGAAGCGCTGGGCGAAGCGGGTGGGCCGGTGCTCACCACCTCCAACCCCGGCCAGATCTACGTGATTCGCCAAGGTGCCACCGGCTTGCCCGCGATCTTCCACCTGGACGCCAGGAACCCGGCCGCCATGGTGCTGGCCCGGCAGTTCAGCCTGGAGCCGCAGGACGTGGTCTACATCGACCCGGTGCCGCTCGTGAAGTGGAACCGTGTCGTCAGCTTGATTCTTCCGTCTGCGCAAGTGGTGAACAGCGCCAGCGAGACGTACGTCAGGCACCGCTGATCGCTTTCCGGTTCCCGACCTTTGCAGCAAGCTGGGGCCCGAGAAATAGCGCTGGCGTTCTCATCATCAAGACTGGCTTCTGATTATGCAGCCGCGAAGGGCTTCACCGACTCCTGCTTCATCAGCGTATCCAAGTGGGGGAAATTTGTAGGATCGTCTGGTAAAAAAGAGCAAAGCTACATGGCTATCAATGTTATTGAACCAACGCCCTTCCGCAACTGATAGCAACTAATTCAAAGGGACCTATGAAAATTGCGATCGCAGGAACTGGCTATGTTGGCTTGTCCATTGCCGTATTGCTGGCTCAGCATCATGAGGTCGTTGCGCTCGATATTGTGCCGGCGAAGGTAGACCAAATCAACCGTCGCGTATCGCCTATCGATGACAGGGAAATTGAGAATTTTCTACGCAATAAGTCACTGAGACTTCGCGCTACGTTAGATCCAGAAGATGCATACCGAGACGCAGAGTTTGTGGTAATCGCAACTCCAACGGACTATGACGCCACTTCCCACTATTTTGATACGAGTAGCGTCGAGACAGTAGTCCGCAGCGTAAGGACCATAGCTCCAAGGGCGGCGATGGTAATCAAATCTACTGTGCCTGTGGGCTTTACCGATAACTTGCGTTCGTCGTTGCAACAAGAGCAACGCGACGACACCCTTCAGTTGTTCTTCTCTCCCGAGTTTTTGCGAGAAGGCCAGGCGCTCTTCGACAACCTGCACCCCAGTCGTATCGTGATAGGAGCGTGTTCCGAGCCCGCGCGGTTGTTCGCACAGTTACTGCAAGAGGGGGCGGAAAAAAAAGACATTCCCATCCTTTTTACAGATAGCACTGAAGCTGAGGCTATCAAGCTTTTTTCCAATACCTATTTGGCCATGCGTGTAGCCTATTTTAACGAATTAGACACATATGCCGCGACCCATAGGTTGGACACGCGTCAGATCATTGAGGGCGTGGGATTGGATCCACGAATTGGCAATCAATACAACAACCCCAGCTTTGGCTACGGGGGTTATTGTCTGCCGAAGGACACCAAGCAGCTACTGGCGAACTATCAAGATGTGCCGCAGACGCTGATTAGTGCCATAGTTGCCGCAAACACCACGCGGAAGGATTTTATTGCCGCAGACATCATACGTCGCGAGCCATCCATTGTGGGAATATATCGACTTGTTATGAAAGCCGGAAGCGATAATTGGCGTGTCAGCAGCGTTCAGGGGGTAATGAAACGCTTGAAAGCAAAAGGGCTAAGTGTGCTCGTCTACGAGCCTGCATTGTCGGAGGAGAGTTTTTTTGGCTCACCGGTGGTGCGCGATCTGGCTGAATTCAAACAGCGATGTGATGTGATTGTGGCTAATCGCTTGACACCCGATTTAGATGACGTAGCAAGCCAAGTTTATACGCGCGATATCTATGGGCGCGATTCTTGATCGCCTGAATTCCGACGACGAAGTAAAAGGTTGCGGCATTTTTCGATTTCAAACTAAGTGACAAACGAGATGCCGATCCGCTCTGTGCAGTCAATTAAGTTGACGTCGAAAAGCGAATTTAATTTTCTTTGAGAAAATTTGTAAACAGCAGTTATGAAGAAAAAAGAAAACAAAAAAATTCTCCACGTAGGGAGTGTTGATAAATTCATTCCGCCGTTCATTGATTTCATCAATGCCCGATTTGTTCCTGACGAACATCAGTTTTTGATGTCCTATGGCATGGCGACTAAAGAAATTAAACCTTCGAACAATGTCGCTTGGTTCGATCGCGGCTTATTTAACAGAGCTAAGTTTTGGCTTGCCTTCATGTTAAAGGTGAATTCGGCAAGAGGGATCATTTTTCATGGGCTTTTTGATGTGGGCATCATTTTTATGCTCGCCATTCAGCCTTGGCTGTGGAAAAAAAGCTATTGGGCGATTTGGGGCGGCGATCTCTATGCTCATAAAATTGCGCGTAAGACAATAATTTGGCATATCAGTGAGTTCTTTAAGAAAATAATCATTCCTCGTATGGGGCATTTCGTCACTCATGTTCAAGGCGACTACAAACTGGCGTGTCGATGGTATGGTGCCAAGGGTGAGTGGCACGAGTGTTTTTTATATCCTAGCAACTTGCATAAAGATTGTGCTCTGTCGCCTTCGCCTCATAAGGGCATCAATATTCTCTTGGGTAATTCGGCGACGCAGACAAATAATCATCTAGACGCTCTTGAGAGACTACGTCCTTTTTCGAATGAATTAGCTCAAATTTACTGTCCACTCTCGTATGGCGACTCTGCGTACGCCGATGCGGTTGTAAAAGCGGGGCGGGAGATTTTTGGTGAAAAATTCACGGGGCTGCGAAATTTCATGGCGCCCGATCAATACTTAGAGTTGTTGGCTAAAATTGATATTGCGATATTCAACCATGACCGCCAGCAAGGAATGGGAAATATTACGACGTTGCTGGGCTTGGGGAAAAAGGTTTATATGCGTAGCGATTTAACGTCATGGGGCGTTTTTTCTAAAATCGGTGTCAAGGTATATGACATTAGTGAGTTGAATATGACTCTTCCTGGTGAAAATTTGGCAAGATCAAATGAACAGAAAGTTGCTCGGTATTTCTCGGCCGATAATCTTTTCAAAAGCTGGAAAAGTGTGTTTGCTGCGAACTAATCGGAGTTTCTATGGCTTATCTTGATGAGAGTGAATTGAAAAAAGTCGGATTCAAGAAAATAGGAAAAGGCGTAAAAATCAGCCGAAATGCGAATATATATGATCCTGAGTTAATAGAACTGGGCGATTACTGTCGAATTGATGACTTTTGCGTGATTTCGGGTGCCATTTGTTTCGGCATGTTTATTCATGTCACGCCAATGTGTTTGTTGGCGGGCGGCACCATCGGTCTCACTATCGGCGATTTCTCTACCTTTGCATACGGCGTAAAGATATTTACGCAATCAGATGACTACTCTGGGGAAACAATGTGCAATTCCTTGATCCCAAAGAAGTACAAGAAAGAAATTTTCAGAAAGACCACGATAGGTAGGCAGGTGATTGTGGGGGCAGGAACAACGATCATGCCTGGAGCGAGCATTGGCGAGGGGTGCGCAATCGGTGCAATGAGTCTTGTGCTCAAACCAACAGACCCCTGGGGTGTGTATGCAGGGGTACCCATAAGGAAAATAAAAGATCGGAGTAAAAAGTTGCTCCGCCTAGAGACGGCTTTCAAAAGCGAAGTAAACGAATGATCCCTTTTAATCGGCCGCCTCGCACCGGCAATGAGGACCAATATGTCCTCGATGCGATGAGAAGCAATAAAATTTCTGGCGATGGTCAGTACGGTCAAAAATGCCAAGCATGGTTTGAGTCGCATCTTGATTGCCCGAAAACGCTGCTTACCCCCTCTTGCACTCAAGCTCTGGAGATGGCGGCGCTGCTGATTGACATTCAGCTTGGCGATGAGGTCATCATGCCGAGCTATACCTTCGTCAGCACCGCCAATGCCTTTGTATTGCGCGGTGCGAAAATCGTGTTCGTAGACATTCATCCAGACACTATGAACATGGACGCTTCATTAATCGAGGCAGCAATTACGCCTAGAACTAAAGCGATCGTCCCGGTGCACTACGCTGGAGTAGGTTGCGACATGAAGGCGATCAATTCGATTGCCCAACGTCATAATTTGTTCGTCATAGAAGACGCGGCACAAGGAATGATGGCCCGCTACGAGGACAGATACTTGGGCACTCTGGGACACATTGCCGCATTTAGCTTTCACGAAACGAAAAATGTCACTAGCGGTGGTGAGGGAGGGCTACTTATCCTTAACGATCCACGTTTCATCCCCCGAGCTGAGATCATTCGTGAAAAAGGCACAAATCGCAACTTGTTCTTTCGCGGAATGGTTGATAAATACACTTGGGTTGATGCAGGAAGTAGTTATCTGCCCTCCGAGCTGCAAGCGGCCTATTTGTGGGGTCAATTAGCGCAAGCGGAAGCTATAACGCGAGATCGTTTGATAACTTGGGACATTTATTACAAAGGCTTGGCTGAACTCGCCGCGCAAGGGTGCGTGACCTTGCCAAATATACCGCCCGAATGTCAGCACAACGCTCACATGTTTTATCTCAAATGCAAGAGTTTGGAAGAACGAGCAGCCTTGCTCGCCCATTTTAAGAAGCAAGATATCTTAGCGGTGTTCCACTACGTCCCTCTTCACTCAGCGCCCGCCGGCGAGCGATTTAGCCGATTTCATGGAGTAGATCGATATACGACGCAAGAGAGTGAGCGGCTGATTCGCTTGCCTTTATGGTATGGAATGGAGCGAAATATCTCAGGGATGGTGATAGAGCAAATTAAACGGTTCTACCTTGATCGACGATGAATCTGCGAAGCATTGTTGGATTTGCTTTCGGTCCGATTGCTTCTGCCGCCATAAGCATAGTGATTGTGCCAATAATAGCTTGGAGTTTCCCTCCGGCTGATATCGCACGTTTGAATATTTTTCAAATCTCTCTGTCCTTCGTATTGTTGTTATCCGTTCTCGGTCTTGATCAAGCGTATGTTCGAGAGTATAGCGAGACGAAAGAAAAGAGCCAGCTACTATTAAATTGTTTTGTACCCGGCCTTGCGATACTAATAATTTTTGGTGGGATATCGGTTTATTTTGCGTCAGAATTGTCCAACTGGCTCTACGCTGAAGCGCAGCCGGCACTATATTTCATTACGTTGGGTGCATTTGTTGTAAATTATCTCTCTCGTTTTCTTTCATTAACTTTGCGGATGGAAGAGAGGGGCTGGGCGTATTCCATTAGTCAGGTGTTGCCTAAGGTATTGCAGCTTGTCCTAGTTGTTTGTGTTGTTCCTCTCGTTCTTCAAAAGAAATTTCTCCACCTCTTGCTTATCGTTTTTGGTTCGTCACTCGCTGTTTTATTGATCTATTCTTGGAATACGCGTCGGCAATGCGCGGAGGCGTTGCGCGCTCGCTTGGATTTCCGGGAATTTAAAACCCTGATGGCATTTGGTATGCCGCTTATATTTTCCAGCGCAGCGTATTGGGCATTGACTGCAGCGACTATTATCATGTTGCGTTCACTCTCGTCGCTGGACGAAGTCGCAACGTATTCGATGGCCGCCAATTTTGCAGGCGCCGCGATTGTCTTTCAATCAATTTTTTCCGTGATATGGGCACCAATGATCTACAAATGGACGGCTCAAGGACGGGATATGAAAATAATCGAACAGATATCCCGACAGGCATTGGCAATCGCTAGTGCAATAATTGCAGTGTCCGGAAGCTTATCCTGGATTTGCGACTGGCTGCTGCCTGTGCATTATTCAGAGGTCAAATACATTTTGCTGTGCATGCTGATGCAGCCATTACTTTATACCTTATCAGAGGTGACCGGTGTTGGCATCGGTATAGCGCGTCGAACCATATTTTCTCTGTGGATAACATTGGTTGCACTAATCGTCAGCGTTGGTTTTAATTACGTTCTTATACCTTTGCTTGGCGCTTCGGGCGCTGCGATTGCCAATTCTTTAGCATTTTTTGTGTTTTTCTTAGGGCGAACGGAGGTGTCTGCGCGTATCTGGCGCGACTTTCCAAGAAAACGCCTCTATCTCTTCTTGGCAGGGTTGTGGGCGTTTTCGGTGGCAATGGTTAGCGGCGCGGCGTTTGCGCCAACACTAATTCACGGCACTTGTATTCTGTTGGCATTTTTTGTTGCTTATGAGTTCAAGGGACAGTTCTTGGAAATTATTGAACTTGTTAGATTGAGAAAAAAGCCCCAAACTACTTGATGGTTGTCTGAATGCCTCCTTATTTATTGAGTTTAAAGCTGTAGCAAGTAGGGATATGAGAATCTCTAGAACGTTCGCGGAGTCGGCCTGTGCATTTTTCCTTGCCATCGTTTATTTTTTTCTTTCGCTGCGCTTTTATGATTATTACACCGCTGGGGATCTCTTAATCTACCGGCGGTTTTATGACGAGCTTAATGGCGCGGCGATTTTAGGCGTGCCTTTTTTGCAATCAAATTATACAAATTCGTCTGAGCCGCTTTATGGTTTGCTAATGTGGATTGGGTCGAATTTGGGGGTTGATCATGATTTTTATCTTTCAATATTTAATGCAGCCTTAATTTTTGTACTTGTATTGTGGATGATGAGGGAGCGGGTGGGAGTGGCCGCGCAAATTTTAATATTAACGAATTTCTATTTATTTGTATTATTGACGGGCGCGGAAAGATTGAAATTTTCCTACCTCCTTATTTTGCTAAGCTTGGTGATGACTACTGTTGTTCTGCGCAGACTGACCGCAGTCGGCGCATTGTTTGCTCATTTTCAAACTTTGCTTTTGTATGCGGGGCGTTTTGCGCCGAATGTATTTTCATTTTGGTGGCGGCAATCTGTTATTAAAAAGATTGTTGGCCTTTTGTTTTTGTTTGTTTTTTCTTTTGGCTTTTGGGTATTGTTTTCCGATGCACTGCTAGGAAAATATCTCGCGTATGAGAAGGATGAGTTTAATTTCTTTGATATTCTGAATCTCCTGATGCTTGTCTTGCTCGTGCTGTACATAACAAAAGACAAGCTGAGGAATTTTATATCGCTGCTCGTTTTCGTCGCATTTGGCCTCGCCTTGGGGTCGGAGCGCGTGAATATGATTGCAGTAACGCTATGCATGTTCCTCATCATTAAAGATCATAGAACTAAGAATTTGGCCTTTTTGAGCCTGTTGGCATATTTGTCCTTTAAAAGTATCGGATTCTTTGCCGACGTAGTGAGCTATGGAACCGGTTTTGTCAATTGACGTTCCCTTTGGTGCACGGGTTGCCATCGGATTGGAGAGCTTTTCGATCGTCATTACTTTTTTCTTCAAGACTCCGGTCGGGAAATCACGATTTTTTCGATTGAGTCTTGTTTAACCCTGCTTGAGGTCGAGTTTGATAAAAAATAAGCATGTTCTTGTGATTGCGGGTTTTTACTTGCCAGGTTTCAAAGGGGGCGGGCCGATTCGAACAATAGCAAATATTGTTGACCATTTGGGTGAGGAGGTTGATTTTTCTGTTATTACTGGCGATCGCGACTTAGGGGATTTGACCCCCTATTCTGATGTTCTGGTCAACGACTGGAATAAAGTGGGGAGTGCTCGTGTTTTTTACTTGCCCGCCGGACTTGCAAGTATTTGGTCTCTAATTCGGTTGTTTTTGCAATTCGAGGGGGCGTACATATATTTAAATAGTTTCTTTTCTTTTCGCTTCAGTATTTTTCCTATTTTGCTATGGCGCTTGCTGAAGGGTAAACGTCGAGTGTTGATTGCGCCAAGAGGGGAGTTTTCGGAGGGCGCGCTCGCAATTCGGCATTCGAAGAAATTGTTTTTTATTGCGCTCGCTAAGTTTTTCGGTATTTACGGAAATGTCGTTTGGCATGCGTCTACCGAACACGAAGTTGATGATATCCGTCGTTTGATGGGTGGTGATGCCAATGTTCAGACTGCAATCAATATTTCTCGTCCACCTTTTGAAGTGGATTTGATGCAAGTTAAAAAAGGTTCTCCTCTGCGTATAGTGTTTGTGTCGCGTATTTCGCAGAAGAAAAATCTATTGGGTGCTATCGAGATGTTGAAGATGGTGAGATGTTCGGTTGTATTTGATGTGTACGGCCCCGCTGAGGACTCGATTTATTGGGAAAATTGCGAATCGGCGGCAAAGGGTTTGCCAGAGCACATAAAATTTAACTACCGCGGAGCGATGCATCCTGCGCATATTTCCGGAGTCTTGGTTGATTATGATCTCTTTTATCTTCCAACGCTGGGTGAGAATTTTGGTCACGTAATTGCAGAGGCCTTGGGCTGTGGGTTGCCAGTACTAATAAGTGATATGACCCCTTGGCGTGATTTGGAGGCAAAGGGAATAGGCTGGGATGTTCCCTTGCGTCAGCCTGCGCTTTTCGCCGAATGCATTGAAATTTGTTCAAGGAAAACGACCGAGCAATATCGTGTTTGGCGTGACGAAGTCCGCGCTTGGGCGTTAAAAAACATTGGAAATATTGAGTCGATTGAGCAAAATCGTCGCCTTTTTTTGAGTCTTAGCATATGAAAAATGGTTTGGCTGGGAAAACTCTTCTCATAAGCGGAGGCACCGGTTCCTTTGGAAATGCTGTACTTAAGCGTTTCTTGGGAGTAGATGTTTCAGAAATTCGAATTTTTAGTCGAGACGAAAAAAAGCAGGACGACATGCGTAGGCGCTATAGCAACGCCAAGCTCAAGTTTTATATCGGAGACGTTCGAGACGCACGAAGTGTTGAGCAGGCGATGCGCGGAGTCGATTTTGTGTTTCATGCCGCGGCGCTTAAACAAGTGCCATCATGTGAGTTCTATCCGATGCAAGCAGTACGTACTAACGTTCTTGGCACCGAGAACGTATTGGAGGCGGCGATTCGAGCGGGTGTTAACCGCGTGGTATGTCTTAGTACAGACAAAGCGGTGTATCCGATCAATGCCATGGGCATTAGCAAGGCCATGATGGAAAAGGTAATGGTCGCTGCCAGTCGAAATCTGGAAAGCACAAATACCGTTATTTGCGGCACCCGCTACGGCAACGTCATGGCCTCGCGGGGTTCGGTCATTCCGCTGTTCGTGGAGCAGGTGCTCGCGGGCAAGCCCATCACCGTGACTGACCCATCCATGACCCGCTTCATGATGACCCTGGAGGATGCAGTCGAACTCGTACTGCATGCTTTCGAGTACGGCAATAACGGCGACATCTTTGTGCAGAAGGCCCCGGCAGCCACGGTTCAGGTGTTGGCGCAAGCCATCCTGGAAGTGATGCGCAAGCCCGACCACGAAGTGCGAGAGATCGGCACGCGCCATGGCGAGAAGCTCTATGAAGCGCTGCTGAGCCGGGAGGAAATGGCTTGTGCCGAAGACCAAGGCGACTATTACCGCGTGCCACCCGACGGGCGGGACTTGAACTACGCCAAGTACGTGGAAGAGGGCGAAGAGCGCATTACCCGCAGCACGCACGGCGAAGACTACAACTCGCACAACACCACCCGGCTTGACGTGGAGGGCATGAAGGCGCTGTTGCTCAAGCTCGACTTCATGCAGCGCATTGCGCGTGGCGAACCAGCCCTGGCGCAGGAATAAGGTCATGAAGGTATTGATCACCGGCGCTCGCGGTTTCGTGGGCAAGAACCTGCGGTTGCATCTGGCCGAGCGCAAGGATGTGCAAGTCGTCTGCTTCACTCGTGACGACGGCGTGGCGCAACTGCCTGCACTATTGCAGGGGGTGGACTTCGTGTTCCACCTCGCAGGGGTCAACCGCCCTCAAGATCCGCAGGAATTCGCCACCGGCAACGCAGAACTCACGCAGAGCCTGTGTCGTGCCGTCTGTGCCATGGCCGAATCCACCGGTAGGAAGGTGCCGGTCGTCTACACCTCGTCCATCCAGGCAGGTCTGGACAATCCATACGGCCGCAGCAAGCACGGGGCAGAAGAGGCGCTGCAGGCCGCTGCGCGCAGTCACGGCATCCCGGTGCACCTCTTTCGGTTGCCCAACGTGTTCGGCAAATGGTGCCGGCCCAACTACAACTCGGCCGTGGCCACGTTTTGCCACAACATTGCGCGCGGCATGCCCATCCAAGTCAACGATCCCGCCGCGTCCGTCACGTTGGTGTATGTGGACGATGTCGTCGATCGCTTCATTCAGTTGATGGATGGGGCGGACGCCGCAGCAAACGCGGACGGTTTTGCCACCGTGACGCCGCAGTACACCACCACAGTGGGCGAGCTGGCCCGGCAGATCCAGTCGTTCTGGGACAGCCGCAGCACACTCATGACCGATCGCGTGGGAACGGGGCTGGTGCGGGCGCTCTATTCAACCTATGTGAGCTACCTGCCGCCCGAGTCGTTTGCCTATCCGGTGCCGCAGTACGGGGACGCGCGCGGCGTGTTCGTCGAAATGCTCAAGACCCCGGACGCTGGCCAATTCTCGTTCTTCACTGCGCATGCGGGCATCACGCGAGGCGGCCATTACCACCACAGCAAGACCGAGAAGTTCCTGGTCATCAAGGGGCAGGCGCGCTTCAAGTTCCGGCACATGCAGACGGGCGAAGCGCATGAGCTGGTCACCACGGGCGACAAACCCAAAATTGTGGAAACCGTGCCCGGTTGGACGCATGACATCACCAACATCGGCACTGACGAAATGGTCGTCATGCTCTGGGCCAACGAGGTATTCGACCGTGCGCGGCCAGACACCTTCGCATGCCCGCTGTAGACACCTCGACTTCTGATTGCTCTATGAAAAAACTCAAAGTCGTGACAGTGGTCGGTACTCGGCCCGAGATCATTCGCCTGTCGCGTGTGCTGGCTCGGCTGGACGAGCATTGCGACCACGTGTTGGTGCACACCGGCCAGAACTACGACTACGAACTCAACCAGGTTTTCTTCGACGACCTGGGCGTTCGCAAGCCCGATCATTTCTTGAACAGTGCGGCAGATTCGTCCGGTGCCGCGCACACCATCGGTAACCTCATCATTGCAGTAGACAAGGTGCTTGGGCAGGAGCAGCCCGAGGCGATGCTGGTGCTGGGCGACACCAATAGTTGTCTGTCGGTCATTCCAGCCAAGCGGCGCAAGATCCCGATCTTTCACATGGAAGCCGGCAACCGCTGCTTCGATCAGCGCGTGCCGGAGGAAACCAACCGGCGCATCGTGGACCACACGGCGGATGTGAATCTGACCTACAGCACCATCGCCCGCGACTACCTGCTGCGGGAGGGGCTGCCGCCGGACCTGGTCATCAAGACGGGCAGCCCGATGTTCGAGGTGCTATCCCATTACCGCCCGAACATCGATGCATCCGAAGTGCTCAAAAGGCTGAACCTTGACGTCGGCCAGTACTTTGTGGTGAGCGCTCATCGCGAAGAGAACATCGAGTCTGCCCAGTCCTTCGCAAAGCTGGTCGACGTGCTCAATACGGTTGCCGAAGATCATGGATTGCCGGTCATTGTCTCGACGCACCCGCGCACTCAAAAGCGCATCGATGCCACGGGATCGCGCTTTCACGCCAATGTCCGTTTGCTGAAGCCCCTCGGCTTTCATGACTACGTCAAGCTGCAGATGTGTGCCCGCGCGGTTCTCTCCGACAGCGGCACCATCAACGAAGAATCCTCGATCCTGAACTTTCCGGCGCTCAACCTGCGCGAGGCGCACGAGCGGCCTGAGGGAATGGAAGAGGGCGCAGTAATGATGGTAGGGCTCGAGCTTGCGCGTGTGCGCCAGGGGCTGGCCATCCTCCAGACCCAGCCTCGCGGCGAGCTGCGTGGCTTGCGCCAGGTTGCCGACTACAGCATGCCGAATGTCTCGGACAAGGTCCTGCGCGTCGTTCACAGCTATACCGATTATGTGAATCGGGTCGTGTGGAAGAAGTACTGATCCCATCATGGCTGTTCGTGTACTACTGCTGACGCAATGGTTCGACCCCGAGCCAACCTTCAAGGGCATTGTGTTTGCACGTGAGCTTGTTCGCCAGGGGTTCGAGGTGGAAGTCGTCACGGGCTTTCCGAACTACCCGGGTGGAAAGGTGTACCCCGGCTACCGCATCAAGTGGCTGCAGCGCGAGGTGATCGATGGCGTGCAGGTCACCCGCTTGCCGCTTTATCCCGATCACGGCCAGTCCGCCATCAAGCGCGTACTGAACTATGCGAGCTTTGCGGCGTCCGCTTTCGTCTACGGCCTGTTCTTTGCAAAGCGCCCCGCGGTGATGTATGCCTATCACCCGCCCCTGACCGTAGGCGTGGCGGCAGGGTTGATCCGCCTTCTTCGCCGTATTCCTGTCGTCTACGACATCCAGGACATGTGGCCCGACACCTTGCGGGCGACTGGCATGCTCAACAACGAACGGGCGTTGGGCATCGTGGCATCGGTCTGCCGGTGGGTGTACAGGCGCGTCGATCACATTGCCGTGCTTTCGCCCGGCTTCAAGAAACTGCTGGTGCAGCGCGGCGTTCCTGAAGCAAAGATCGACGTGATCTACAACTGGGCCGACGAGGCTTCGCTGACGGCACCTCATGGCCACTTGCCGGCAGCCTTTCCTGCTGCAGAAAAATTCCGGATTCTCTTTGCCGGAAACATGGGCAAGGCACAGGCACTGGATGCCGTATTGGACGCGGCGGTACTGTTGCAACGACGCGAATCGCGTGTCTGTTTCGTGCTGCTTGGCGGCGGCGTGGAAGTAAGCCGCCTCGCCCAGCGGGCTGCAGAACTGCGTCTTGGCAATGTGACGTTCTTGGCGCCCGTGCCCATGGCGGAAGTCGGCACTTTGCTGGACGCGGCGGATGCCTTGTTGGTGCACCTGCGCAAGGATCCGCTCTTCGAGATCACCATTCCGTCCAAGACACAAGCCTACATGGCCGCCGGCAAGCCCTTGTTGATGGCAGTGGATGGCGATGCTGCAAATCTGGTACGGAAGTCTGGTGGCGGAGTGATTGCTGCATCCGAGGATCCGCAGGTGTTGGCGGCTTCCGCCGAAGCATTGGCGGCAATGGCCCCAGAGGCTTTGGCAGAAATGGGCGCAAAGGCCCAGAGCCACTATCGCGAAAACCTGTCGTTGCGTACCGGCGTCGCGCGGTTCGGCGTGCTCTTCAAGCGGCTGGGCGTCGCAAAGGCGTTCGGTGTGAAGCGCGTTTTCGACGTCTTCCTGGCCGCGGTGGCATTGCTACTGTTTGCGGTCCCTCTTGCGCTTTTGACCTGGCAAGTGAGCCGCAAGCTCGGAAAGCCGGTTTTCTTCCGCCAGGTTCGACCGGGCCTGGGAGGACGGCCTTTCGAGATGGTCAAGTTCCGCACCATGACGGATGCACGCGACGCCAGCGGGCAGTTGCTGCCCGATGCCGACCGGCTCACGCCGCTTGGCCGTTTTCTTCGTTCGAGCAGCCTCGACGAGTTGCCCGAGCTCTGGAACGTGCTCAAGGGTGAGATGAGCCTGGTGGGGCCGCGCCCGTTGTTGATGGAATACATGCCGTTGTATTCGACTGAACAGGCGCGTCGGCATGAAGTTCGCCCCGGCATCACCGGGTGGGCACAGATCAACGGCCGCAATGCATTGAGCTGGGAGGAGAAGTTCAAGCTCGACGTTTGGTACGTCGACAACCGCACGCTGTGGCTCGACATCAAGATCCTGTGGCTCACGGTGCGCAAGGTGCTGGTGCGGGATGGGATCTCTGCGGCAGGCGAAGCGACCATGCCGCGCTTCACCGGCTCTTCTGCCGCCTCGCAAGGAGGTGAACCATGACGCAACCCTTGTTCGCGGTCTACGGCGCCAGCGGCTGCGGACGAGGCGTAATGCCGTTGGCGCGCGCGCAATTGGCCGGACAATGCATCGCGGAAACGCGGCTTGTTTTCATAGATGACCAACCCGCCGCGCCTGTGGTCAATGGCCAGCGGGTACTTCGCTACGCGGAATTCCTGCAGCAAGAGGCGAGCGAGCGCCATGCCGTGCTGGCCATTGCCAACAGCGAGGTGCGCGAGCAGTTGGCCGCGCGTTGCAAGGCCGATGGCGTACGCGCCTGGACCGTGAGCGCGAGCAACGTCGTGCGCATGGACGACGTGGAACTGGGCGAGGGCGCCGCGCTGAGCCCCTTCGTCACGCTCACTTCCAACATCCGCATCGGCCGGCATTTCCACGCCAACCTCTACAGCTATGTCGAGCACGACTGCGTGATCGGCGATTTCGTCACATTCGCGCCGGGTGCCAAGTGCAACGGCAATGTGGTCATCGAAGACCACGCCTACATCGGCTCGGGTGCGGTCATCAAGCAAGGGCGTCCGGGCAAGCCATTGATCATCGGGCGCGGTGCCGTGGTCGGCATGGGCGCCGTGGTCACGCGCGATGTACCAGCCGGCGCCACGGTGGTGGGCAACCCCGCTCGTCTCTTTTCTCCCAAAGGTTGATTGTGCTGAATACCTCGTTCTCTCCCTGGCCTAGCTTCACCGCCGAAGAGGCCGAAGGCGTGCAGCGGGTGCTGCTCTCCAACAAGGTCAACTACTGGACCGGCCAGGAATGCTGCGAATTCGAAGAAGAGTTCGCTTCCTGGACGGACACTGCGCACGCCGTGGCCCTGGCCAATGGCACGCTGGCATTGGATGTTGCGCTGAAGGCGCTGGGCATCGGCCCGGGCGACGAAGTGGTGGTCACGCCGCGCACCTTCATGGCAAGCGTGTCTTGTGTGGTCAACGCGGGTGCCACGCCGGTGTTCGCGGATGTGGAGGCCGACAGCGGCGACCTCTCGGCAGCCACCATCGCGCAGGTGCTCACGCCGCGCACGCGCGCGGTGATCTGCGTGCACCTGGGCGGCTGGCCTTGCGACATGGATCCGATCATGGCGTTGGCCGAACAGCATGGCTTCAAGGTCATCGAAGACTGCGCCCAGGCGCATGGCGCGCGTTACAAGGGACGGCCGGTCGGCTCCATTGGGCACGTGGGCGCCTGGAGCTTCTGCCAGGACAAGATCATGACCACGGGCGGCGAGGGCGGTATGGTCACTACCAACGATGAGTCGCTATGGCGCGCCATGTGGGAGTTCAAGGACCACGGCAAGAGCCACGATGCGGTGTTCAAGCGCGAACATCCGCCCGGCTTCCGCTGGCTGCACGAAAGCTTTGGCACCAACTGGCGCATGCTCGAGATGCAGGCCGTCATCGGCCGCATCCAGTTGCGCCGCATGGCCGACTGGACCGCGCAGCGCACACGCCACGCAGAAGCACTGTGGGCGGCCTGCCGCCCGCACGCGGCCGTGCGCGTGCCGGCCTTGCCCGAAGGTAGCGTGCATGCGCACTACAAGTGCTATGTCTATGTGCAGCCCGAGCGGCTGGCACCGGGCTGGAACCGTGACCGCATCGTGAATGCCATCCAGGCCCAGGGCGTGCCCTGCTACCAGGGCTCTTGCTCAGAGGTGTACCTGGAGAAAGCCTTCGACGGCACTGGCTGGCGGCCGGCCGAGCGCTTGCCGGTGGCGCGCGCCTTGGGCGAGAACAGCGTCATGTTCCTGGTGCATCCAACGCTGACCGCCGATGAAATGGACGCCAGCTGTGCGGCCGTTGGGCGGGTGCTGAAGGAAGCGAGCGCAGCATGAGCCCAACCTCTGCGCGCAGTTGGTGGCCCAAGCCCGGGGCCGCGGTCTGGCGCTGGCTGCTGGCGCTGGCCATGCTCGCGCTGCTGGTGCTGAGCCTGGCACCGCTTTCAGCCGATCTGCCCACTACTGGGTGGGACAAGGGCAACCATGCCTTGGGTTTTGCCGTGCTGGGGTTGTTGGGCCAATGGGCCTGGCCGGGACGCACAGCCATCGTCTTGACCGCCTTGTTGGCCTATGGCGGGCTCATCGAACTGCTGCAATCGTTCACACCCGATCGCGTTGCCGAGGCTGCCGATCTGCTGGCCGATTGGGTGGGGCTGCTGCTGGGTGCCGGCTTGGCGTTCTTGCTGGAGCGCCTGCATTCCTCAGGGCAGGGGGCGCAATGATGGACTCACAGCATTGCCGGCTTGACAAGAATCTCTCAGGAGACTCTGCATGATCGACCGTATGGCCCAGCCGGTGTTGGCGCTGCCAAGACCCGTAAAGCGGGTATTGGCCTTGCTGGTGGACACCGGCCTGTGTGTGTTGTGCGTGTGGCTGGCTCTCAGCCTGCGTTATGAGCGGTGGGTAGAACTGACGGGCGTGCATTGGCTGGCGGTAGCCGGTGCCGTCATGTTGGCGCTGCCGCTGTTCGTAGTTTCGGGGCTGTACCGAGCAATCTTCCGGTATGCCGGCAGCGCGGCGCTGATGGCCGTCGGGCGCGCCTGCTCCTTGTTCAGCGTGGGCTACGTCATGATGTTCACCCTCGTTGGCGTGGAGGGCGTTCCGCGTACGGTGGGTCTCTTGGTGCCTGCGCTGCTGTTGATCACGGTGGGTGCCTCTCGATTAATGGCACGCTATTGGCTGGGCGGCCTCTACACACAGGTACTGCGCAGCAAGACCTTGCCGCAGGTGGTGATCTACGGCGCGGGCAAGGCCGGGCGCCAACTGGCCGCGGCGTTGGCGCACAGTCCCGAGATGGCGGTACATAGCTTCGTTGACGATTCGCCGCAACTACAGGGCCGCACCCTCAACGGCCTGCCCATTTACCCGCCGTCGTGGCTCAGGGCCAATGCTGCCGCTCAGGGCATTACCGACGTGCTTTTGGCGTTGCCGTCAGTGTCGCAAGGGCGCAGGGCGCAGATCCTGAACGAACTCTTGTCGTTGCACCTGCATGTGCGCACGCTACCCGGCATGGCGGACCTGGCGCAGGGGCGAGTGCAGGTCAAGGACCTGATGGAGGTCGACATCGAAGACCTGCTGGGCCGGGACCCGGTGGCGCCGGACGAAGATCTGTTGCATCGCCATGTGCGCGGCAAGGTGGTGCTGGTGACTGGTGCGGGCGGTTCTATTGGCAGCGAGCTGTGCCGCCAGATCGCGCAGTTGAAGCCTTCGGTGCTGCTGCTGGTGGAGTGGAGCGAATACGCGCTCTATGCCATTCACCGCGAATTGGAGCAGAAGGCGCCCGCTCTGAGCGTGGTGCCGCTGCTGGCCTCCGTGTGCGATGCGGCGCGCATGCGGCAGATCATGGGCGTGTGGCGGCCCAGCACCGTCTATCACGCCGCGGCCTACAAGCACGTGCCGCTGGTCGAGCACAACCCCGTGGAGGGCCTGATCAACAACACGCTGGGCACGCTCACGGCGGCATTGGCGGCGCGGGACCATGGCGTGGGCCAGTTCGTGCTGGTCAGCACCGACAAGGCCGTGCGGCCGACCAACATCATGGGTGCGAGTAAGCGCCTGGCCGAAATGACGCTGCAGGGCCTGGCCCAACAGAAGCCCAGCACCTGCTTTTCGATGGTGCGCTTTGGCAATGTGCTGGGCTCCAGCGGCTCGGTGGTGCCGCTGTTCCGCCAGCAGATCGAGGCAGGCGGACCGATCACGCTCACGCACGAAGACATCACCCGCTATTTCATGACCATTCCCGAGGCGGCGCAACTGGTGATCCAGGCCGGTGCCATGGCCGAGGGCGGCGACGTGTTTGTGCTGGAGATGGGCGAGCCGGTGCGCATCATCGACCTGGCGCGCCGCCTGGTGGAACTGTCGGGCCGCACGGTGTGCGACGCGCGAAACCCCGAAGGCGATATTGAGCTGCTGGTCACCGGCCTGCGGCCGGGCGAAAAGCTCTATGAAGAACTTCTGATTGGCGACAGCGCCATGCCCACCGCCCATCCGCGCGTGATGAAGGCGCATGAGGCATGCCCGCCCTGGGAAGAGCTGGCGCAGCACATCGATGAGCTAGGTGCACTGCTCGAGCGCAATGACGTGCCCGCGATCAAATGCAAACTCCAGGAGCTTCTGGGCGGCTACCTCCCGCATGCGGAGGTGGTGGACTGGGTGCACATGGAGCTTGAACGCCAAAACGAGGCGCTGCCAGCGCTGGTATCGGCAACGCCGGATGGCACCGCCCCTGCTGCTGCAGTGCCACCGCAGGTACTCGCCCCAGTCTGATTTCACATCGGGGCGCTGGGCGACGTCTCCGCACTGCCCCCGCCCCTGACCTGCGGGTCTATTCGTTGTATTTGTACGCCGTGTACCGGTAGCCGCCGTAGCGGTAGCCATGGCTGCCGTAGTGGCGCCGCGTCAGGTCGATGCCGTTGAAGATCACGCCGCTGACCGCCTTTCCAGCATGCGCGAGGCGCTTGGCGCTTTCATTGAGTTCGCCAAGCTGGGTCTGATCTGCGCGGGCCACCAGCAGCACTGCACCCATGTACGGTGCGACGGCGGCCGTGTCAGCGGCCACCAGTACCGGGGGCGTGTCGATGACAACCAACTCGTACTGCGCGGAGAGCGCGTCGAGCAGACGGATGAAGGTCTCCGACATCAGCATGTCGGCCGGATTGGTCGGCAGCTTGCCGGTGGTCAGCACATCAAGGTTGGGCAGCACTTGCGAGCGGATGGCTTGCTGCATTGAAAGCTCGCCAGCCAGCAGTTCCGAGAGGCCGCCCTCGCGTGGCAGACCGAACTGCTTGTTCAGGTGGCCCTTGCGCATGTCGGCATCGATCAGCAGCACCCGCTTGCCGGCGTGGGCCATGATGGCGGCGAAGTTGCCTGAAACAAAGCTCTTGCCAATGCCTGGCGTTGCGCCGGTGATGAGCACGCGGTTGTTGCCGGCCTCCATCGTGGCGAATTGCAGCGCGATGCGCAGGCTGCGCAGTGCCTCGATGGGCGGGCTGTCCGGATGGGTCACCGCCAGCAGTTGAATGCCCCTGGCACCGGCTGCAACGCTTTGGTCGAGCGTTGTCTGCTCTTGCGTGAAGGGTACGACCGAATAGACCGAAAGGCCAGTGTGGGCCTCGATTTCCTGCGGGTCCTTGATCCCAGCGAAGAAGCGACTACGCATGATGGCTAGCGCGGCACCGGCTACCAAGCCTAGGACCAAAGCCAGCGCCAGCACTAGTGGCTTCTGCGGCTTGACCGGCTCCTTCGACTTAACCGCTCTGTCGAGCAGGCGCACATTGCCGGTTTTGCCTTCCTTTACCAGGCGCAATTGCAGTGCATTATTCTGCAGCGACTGATAGAGGCCGCTGTTCACCCGCACGTCGCGCTCCAGGCGCAGCGCATCCTGCTGCAACGTGGGCATGCGGCTCACGCGTGCGTTGAGGCCGCCAATCTCTTTCTCGATAGCGGCAATCTGCCCATCGATGATCTTCACACGTGAATTGGCGTCGGTGAAGCGCGCCGCCACCTCGCGTCGTCGCTGCTGGGCTTCGAGGAGCTTGGTTTGCAGTTCTATAGTCTGCCCCAGCACGCCCTTCGCTTCTTCGTCGAAGGCTACAGTCCCGTTCTTGTTGCGAAAGCGTGTGTAGGCGTCTTCTGAGGCTTCGAGCTGGCGCTTGAATTCAGGCAACTGCTCGTCGAGGAATTGCAACGTCTTCTGCGCCTCGGCCGCCTTGCGCTCGACGTTCTGCTGCACGTACTGCTCGCCAATGGCGTTGAGGATGCGGGAGAGCCGGTCGCGGTCACTGTCTTGCAGCGACACGCTGATCACATTCGATTGCCGACCTTGCTCGCTGATCTGCACGCGCTTTTGCAGATCCTCGATGGTGCGCAACTGCGAGGCGCGCGACACGAGGAATTGAGCACCAGGCTTTCCTTCGAGCGAATCGATCAGCAGGTCGATGGCGCCATCGTCGAGTGAGTGGTGCAGTGGTTTGCCGACGGCGCCGGTCAGCGGCCGATCGAGCCTCTGGTGCGTCAACGTGTAAGCGCCTTCGCCCTGAGTGGTGACCAGAAAGGGCTCTTCATCTTCCAACTCCGCTGGCACATCAAAGCGGGTGACATTAATGCGTTCCTTGCCATTTACGTACCCCCCAATGCCAAGGAAGCCCGGATCAGAAAGTTCGTCGGCGCGGCGCGCGAGCCAAGTACCGAGTACCGGCAGGTAGTGGGGCGCGGCATCGATATATGCGTGTGTCTGGTTCACCGCAGCACCGAGCACCATTCGCGAACGGATGACTTGGATTTCGCCGGTGGCGGGCGTCTTGACTTCGAAGAGGCTGGAGGCTTCGCCGAGAAAGCCTTTGGCATCTGGTGCGGCATCCTCAACCTGGATCAGCAGGTTGGATTGGTAGATGGGTGTAGACAGCAGCGCGTACGCTACTCCGAGCGACAGCGACAGCGCGGTAACTGTCACAACCAGCCACTTGCGGTCGATCAGGATGTCGATGTATTCCGACAGGTGAATCACATAGTCGTCCGCATTCGTTGTCGGAGACGCAGCAGCCTGGCCAGCCCGCGCAGCATTGGAAGTAGTCACAGCAGGAGTGTTCATTTGAATTGCCGAATGCGCTCGGCCCATGTCTTGACGCCGGCGTCGATGAGTTGAAGTGCGTGCTCGAATGCTTCCTGGCCCATGCGGTAGGGGTCGGGAATGTTCAGCTTGGCGGTTTCGGCAAGCCGAAAGACCCTGCCGCGCGTCAGCGGGTAGTTGTTTTCGATGTGTCGGCGCTGCCCGTCGTCCATGGTGAGGATGAGGTCGGCCTGCACGCACATGGACTGGGTGATCTGGCGCGCCCTGTGCGCGCTCAGGTCGAGCCCGCGCGCGGCCATCAGCTCCTGGGCGATGGGGTCCGCGGGGTGGCCGATCAATGCACCCGTGCCGGCCGACGACACGGTGATCTCCGGCAGCGCATCAGCCAGCAGGACATGCGCCATCGGGCTTCGGCAGATGTTGCCGATGCAAACGACAAGAACGGATTTCAAGGTGTCCGCCTTTCTTCCATACAAAAAAAGCTCATGGGCTGCGATCGAAATTCAGGATGTTGTCTCCGGCGCGGGGCTTTGCGTCTTCCGGCGGCGCAAAGTTGAAGGCGCCCCGGTCGCGCACGGAGGTCAGTTCATAAAGGGTGTTGCTGCGGCCCAGGCGGGCGCCGCCATCGCGCGTGAGCGGCGACCACGCAAAGCCCATGGCGAACTTGGTCGAGCGCGGTAGCAGCGCGTCGAGCGGAATCGAAAGATAGATGCCCTTGTCGAAATCGCCTTCGCCAAACTGCTTGGAAGAGACGTTGGTCTTGGTGGCATAGGCGCCCAGCACCAGGCCGTTGTCGAAGCGGCGGATGACTTCGAGCGTCACGCCGCGGTCGCCCGCTAGATACTGACCCGCGCTGATCTTGGCCATGACGCCGTTCCAGCCGGTGTCCCAATAAAGGCTGGCGTGGCCGGTGGTGACCTTGTAGTCGCGCAGGCCGAAGTCCTGGTTGAAGTCGCGCTGGCGCACGCGGTTGATGTCCACGCCAAAGGCCACGGGCGAGCGTGCCGGCCGGTACATCCATTCGGCGCCCACGCCGGCAAACATGCTCTCGAGCAGGCCGCCATACACGCTGTAGTACTGGCTGCTCGACAGCTGCCCCACGTGCGTGAGCTGCAGCGATGGAATGGTGAAGCGCCGCGAGGTGACGTACTCGCGCTGGTAGGTGCGCACGCGCGGCAGCTCGCTGGGCGCGGTGTAGGTGAACTTGTCGTAGTTGTCGGCCAGCCGCAGGTTGACCGCGCCGCTGAGCCAGGTGCGCTGGGTAAAGCGGTATTCGGCAGTGGCCTGGATGCCAAGCTGGTAGAGAAGGAAGGCGTCAGGACCGCCGACGATCTGCCCGTAGCTGGGCGCAATGCCAAAGGTGAACTTGTCGCGCGGGCGCACCCATGGGGCGTTGATTTCGGTGGCGGCAGCTTCGGCGGCGGCGGTGGTGTTCTGCGCAGGGCCGGGCTTGTCGGCGGGGCGGGCCAGCTCGGGCTCGTAGTCGCGCTTGGACACGGCCCGCGCGGCATGCGGCGGCAGGGCCTGAATGCGCGCGGCCACCCATTCGGCGCGGTCGATGGCCTGTGCATGTACGGCCAGCCCGCGCTCGGCGTAGTGGAAGACAAAGCTCTTGATGGCGTCGGGCGCATCGTGGTGGAGCACTGCAATGGCTTTTTCGACGCGCGCGGTGCGGTAGACGGTGTTGCTGTCGGTCACCCACACGTGGAGCACGTCGTCCTTGGGAGCGATGCGCTCGACGATCCATTCGGTCTGCGCCTCGATCTCCGCCGCGGTGGTTGCCCAGCCGGGTGAGCGCGGGGCCGCCTCCGGCCTGAATTCCGGCAGGGGCCGGTCGAGCGTCTTGGGTGTTTGCGATGCGGCCAAGTTGCTCGACAGCGTGAGGCCGATCATGAACTTGTCGCCGCGCTCGAAGCCGGCGGACAGCGTGACCTTGGGTGACACGCGGTAGGCCAGGCCGATGTTGATGGGCGAGCGCTGGCGCTGGTTGTTGTTCTGCGGCTCGTTCTGGTAGTTGTTGCCGTCGTATTCGAGCTTGAGGGTGAGCGGGTCCCACGGGGTGCGCCACTGCACGCCGCCAAACAGGGCAGCCGGGCCGCGAAAGTAGGAGCCGAACCTCGATTGGTTGGTGCTCGACACGCTGCGGGTGTCGAAGCGGCTGCCCAAGAGCTTGAAGGGGTTGCTGATGTTGCCGCTCGCGCCCAGGTAGCCCCAGCCAACGCCAAGGCTGAAGTCGAGGTCGTACCAGCGTTTGCTTGCCACCAGGTACTCGCCGGAGAACAGGCCGGTACCGCCCAGGTCGCGAAAGCCCAGCGCGAGTTCGGGCACCAGCGCGGTTTCCTTGAGCAGGCGCAGCTTGATGTCGATGCTCTTGTCCTTGTTCGACTGGCCGGTGGTGCTGGCCTCGTACGCGCGGTTGGAGATGGAGGTGTAGCGAAAGCCCGCTTCCATCCAGTCGAAGGGCTGGAACATGAAGTTCAGCCGCGTGTACGGCCAGATCGACGTGAACGAGCCGCGCACGTCGCCGGCCAGGCCCATGCGGGCCGATGGCGTTTGCAGCAGGCCGGTTTCGCCCCAGTCGTTGCCGCTGATCTCGAGCGGGCGCGGCTGCGAGGCGAAGGCTTCGGGCAGCGCGGCGGCCACGGTGGGGGCCGCGAACACGGGCGCGTTGGCGACCGGGCGCGCGGTGGTGGGTTCCTGCGGGGAGGGGCCTTGCACGGCAAGAAACTTGATGAGGCCTTCCGACAGGTCCGCCAGCGCGGCCATGCGGCGCGGCGGGGCCCAGATCCAGGCGCCGGGCGCGGGTTCGTCGGCAGGCTCGGCATTCCAGGCGCCAATGCCTGCGCGCGTGGTGCGGCCGTCGGGCTGCGCGATCCAGGCCCAGTCGGCGCCGCTATCGAGGCCGCAGGCGCTCAGGTAGTCGAGCAGCGAGCGTCCGCCTTCATGTGCTACCTGGCAAAAGCTGCCGTCGGGCTGCACCACGGTGACCGAGCGCAGCGGGGCGGGCGGCACCGCGAGCCGCTGGCCTTCGCGGAGCACCGGGTCTTGACCGGGATTCGCCTGCAGCCAGCGCGGATCGACGATGCCCAGCGCCACGCGGCCGGTGGCCGGAAGGCTCTGCAGCACCGACAGGAGCTGCTCGCGCGAAGCCCGTTCTTCGGGCGAGGCCGATCGAACGGCTGCTTCCACCCGCACCAGCAGCGACTCTTTCAGGTATTGCTGCGCAAGCAGTTCCTGCGGCACTTGCCATGCAAGGCCGGGGCCGGCCGCATCTTCGGGTTGGCGCAGCAGCCAGTCGCTGAGCCGCTCGCCCGGGCGCACTTCCGCGGCGCCCGCAAGCATGCGGTCGGTGGATGCGGCGTGGGCGGAGGGAGTCATCAACACGATCGCGGCGGCCAGCAGGCTGAGGCGGAAGGGGTTGGTGGTGGGGCCGGACGGGGGCGGGAGGCTCATGAACCAGCTGCGCTTGTCGAGGCAACGTTGGCTGGCACAGAGGGATTCCACCGCTCGAAGCTCAAGCACAGATCGCGGGAAAGGCACTGCTCGGAATAGACCGCCTCGAGCTTGTCGCCAACCTGGGCGAGGCCGAAGCGTGCCGGGGGCAGCGAAGCCGAGGCCGGGCGCGTGCTGCTGCGCTCCTCGAACCAGCGCAGCGAGCTCGCGGGCCGGCCGGCGAGCATGGTGTCGGTGGGCGGCGGGATTTGCCGCTGCTCGATTTCGTCGCGTATGCCCGAGCGGTAGCCGGGCATGAGGTCGCGCTCGCGCTGGAAGCGCGTTGTGGCTGTCGTCGTGCTCTCGGCGGCCGTGGCGGAGGGCCAGGCAGGTGCGTTGGCAAGGCGCACGGCGCGCCAGTCGGTCGTGAGGCCGGCCGTGGCCACCAGGCGGCCGTGGCGCAGGCGCACCGTTTCGCCCGAGGCGCTGTACCAGACCTCTGTAGGACCTTCGGGATGGGGGTCGACGTATCCGAGCACGAGAAACACGGTGCGGCCTTCGAAGGTGGCACGCAAATAGCGGAATTCCGGACGGAATGTGTGGGAGTCCGACGGCGAGGCGTTGTTGTTGTAGAGGTGCCGGGCCGTGGCAAGCATTGCCGAGGAGCCCGAGGAGCATCCGCCCAAAAAAAAGGATGATGCGAGTACGCAACATCCTAGTTTTTGCACCGCGCTGGCGGTGCGTTGGAATCTCGCTGGGAACCCCCCCTTGCGGAGGGCTCCGATCATTACCTGGTGCCGGTGGTACCAGTGCCGGTGCCGCCTGGGCCGCCGGGGAGGAAGAAACCGCCACCACCGCCACCGCCACCGCCGGCAACCAGAGCACCAAGCAGCACGCCGCCGCCAACAGCAGTACCGATTTGCTGCGTGGTCAGGCCGCCACCGCCAGCTGCGCGAACGGCATCAGCGGCGCTGGTCGGAGGCACAGGCAGTGTCTGGGCGAGTGCAGGCGCGGAGGCCAGGGCTGCGAGGGCCATGGCTGCAATCAGGTGACTATGTTTCATGAATTCTTTCCCCGTTCAGTTGAAGCTTGGAAGTGAGCAACAGCGTCGACAACCGATAGTAACCGGCGATTGCGCATTGTTACTCCAGTCAACGGCCCGATGGTACCACTTCACAGAGGGAAACAGTACCTAAAACAGGGGAGGCGGAGCAGGCGGTGGGCGGTCGAAGCGGGGCCGTTTCTCCGTTACAGCCGGAAACTTGGCCGGAAATTAGAACTTTTAGCCGCGTATTTCAGATTGTTTGACAATTGCAACATGGTTGCTGTAAATCGGCCATTACTATTGAATTGTTTTGTTTCAATAATTGCGCAACGACGCGCCTGATTTGAAGGAGCCCGATGCTCATCGCACAGCTGTCCGATCCGCACATCCGCGCCGAAGGCGAGCTGTACCAGGGCGTTGTCGACTCCAACAGCATGTTTGCCGAAGCGCTTGCGCACGTGCACGCGCTCGATCGTCGCCCCGATCTGCTGGTGCTTACCGGCGATCTTGTCGACGAGGGCCGCGCCGACGAATACGCGATGGCGCGCACGCTGCTCTCGGCCTCGCGCATTCCGTTTCTGGTGATACCCGGCAACCACGACCATCGCGAGCGCTTTCGCGCCGCGTTCAGCGACCAGGCCTACCTGCCCAAGGCGGGGCCGCTGCACTGGTGCGTGGATGACCACCCGGTGCGCATCATCGGGCTCGACTCATGCGTGGTGGGAAAGCACCACGGCCACATCGACGCCGAAGGCCTTGCCTGGCTTGCGCGCACGCTGGCCAAGGACACGGCCAAGCCCACGCTGCTGATGTTGCACCATCCGCCCTTCACGAGCGGCATTCCCTACATGGACGCCTACGGCTGCATGGATGCGCAGCCGCTCGAAGAGGTGGTGCGAAGCGCGCCGAATGTCGAGCTGGTGCTGTGCGGGCACGTGCACCGCACGATGCTGCGCCGCTGGGGCGGCACGGTGATCTGTTCATGCCCGAGCACCACCACGGAAATCGACCTGCAGCTGTGCGCCGATGCGCTGCCGCAGTCGCACGTGGGACCGCGTGGCTGCATGCTGCATTTGTGGGACGCGCGGTACGGCATGGTCAGCCACCTGAGCCAGATTGGAGACTTTGCGGGGCCGTATGCGTTTGCCTGAACAACGCGCCTTGCGCTTTCACGCGAGCGGGGCGCTGTCCGCATCGCCATGCAGCAGCCGCTCGAACACGTCCTGGGCGCCCATCTGGCCGCCCTTGAGCATGATCTCCATGCCGTCGAGCGCGGCGTCGTCGCTGTGCACGCGGCAGAGCGATGCGCCGGCGCCCATGTCGGCCGCGTAGGAGAGCCCCCAGGCATCGAGCGCCTGCACGGCGTGGCTCGAGGTGTCGCCGCCGGCAATGCCGACGCGCTGCAGCGGCACCATGGCCAGCACCCTGGCGAGCAAGTCTCCGCCGGCGCGCGAGAGGGCCTGGGCGTCGACCGTGTTGTCGCCCCCGGCAGGCGCAGGTTCGGCGGGCCGGGTGCAGGCCAGCATGCTGCGGCCGCGCGCGAGGCCCTGCGCAATGTCGCGGGCATGGCGCTCCAGCGTGGCCGTGTCGCGCTGCGCGAGCCGGGGCGCATCGAGCCACACGGTGTCGAACGAGCGTGCCGCCGCCACCTGGCGCGCGGTGACGGGCGAGAGGCTGCCGGCAAGCACCAGCACCGGGCCGCGCGCTGGACCTATACGGCGCTGGTCGGCTTGCGCATCGGCTCGCGTGCCGAGTGCGCCGGCCAGCGCATCGACCACGCTGCTCGGGCCCACGGCCAGCAGCGTGGCGCGCCGGGCCTGTGACCACACCACTTGGCCGATGGCCGCGAGCTGCGAGGCATCGGCCACGTCGAACAGCACGGCCTCGGTGTTGCCGGCATCCGGGCGCAGCGCGTGCCGCAGCGCCTCGCCAAGCGCCTGCGGCCCGTGCGAGGCGGCCGTGAAAGGAATGGAGCGCACGCCGGCCAGGCCCTGCTTGGCCAGGTGCAGCCTCAGGTCTGCCTCATGCATTGGCGTGACCGGGTGCCGGCTCATCGTCGGATGGCGGTCGATGCGGAACACCTCGCCGCCCGCGCCGGCCGCGGCGAACAGGTTGCCGAACAGGCAGTGCCGGCCGATGTTGGGCTGGCCGCCGACGATGGCGGTCCAGGGCTGTTCGACGGCGCCGCGCAGCGCGCGCACGGCCGCGCCGATGGAGCCGATGTGCGGCGCGCTGTCGAAGGTGGAGCAGGTCTTGTAGTGCAGCACGCGCGCGCCGAGCGAGCGGAATAGCGCGGCGACCGGGGCGAGCTCGGCCTGCATGGCTTCGGGCGCCATGGCGCGGGCGGCGCCCGCGATGCCCAGCACGTCGAGCGGCCCGGCCTGCGCGAGCCGTGCGGCGTCGGGCGTCTTCAGGAACAGCAGGGTGCGCAGACCGGCGCGCGCGGCGGTGCCGAGGGTGTCGGTGGCGCCGGTGAAATCGTCGCCGTAGTAGACGATGGCCGGCGCTTGCGTGGCGGGCATCACGGCTTGCCGAAGAAGGCCAGCGCGCGCGCCAGCTCGGGTGCGCCGCGGGCGGCTTCTTGCAGCGCGATGCCGGCGCATACGGCCGACCAGGCCTGGCGGATGCTGGTGACGCCGGCCGCCGCGCCGTCGGGATGCGCGAGGATGCCGCCGCCGGCCATGAAGAGCAGGTCGTCGCTGCCGATGGCGGCCCAGGTGGCGGGCACGGTGCCGGCCCACTGGCCCGACGAAAGGGCCGGCATCACGCGGTCGTCGGCGGCATCGGTCAAAGGCGTGAAGCAGTCGCGCGCCGATTCGATGACCTCGCTGTCGGGCTGCGAGAACTTGCCCTGCAGGCCGTGCACGTGCATGTGGTCGACGCCGGCCAGCCGCCAGAGCGTTTGGTAGGCCTGGAACGAAATGCCCAGCAGCGGATGGCGCGACAGCGCGCCGTAGCCGTTGCGGTGGCCGTGCAGCGCCAGGCCGGTGTGGCGGCGCAGCGTCTGCATGCCCGAATGGCCGCACCAGTTGAGGCTGGCCATGACGCACGATCCGCCTTCGCGCTCGACGAGGTCGGCATGCCGCTTCATCGCGTCGGTCTCGTCGGTGATGTTGAAGGCCACCATCACGTGCTTGCCGGTGCACTCCTGGTGTGCGCGCACCGCGGCCATCACGGCGGGCACGCGCTCGGCAAGCGGCGCATGCGCGGGGTTGGCGCAGACCTCGTCGTCCTTGATGAAGTCGACGCCCGCGGCGCAGAGCCTGGCGACCAGTGCGGCGGTCTCGCCGGCGGACAGCCCCACGTTGGGCTTGATGATGGTGCCGACCAGCGCGCCGCTGCCCACGCCGGTGGCACGCCGCGTGCCCGCGATGCCGGCGCGCGGCATTTCGAACTGCCCGCGGTAGGCGGCAGGCAGCTGCAGCGATTCGAGCCGCAGGCCCGTGACTTCGCCCAGGTCGTAGAGGTTGCCCGACACCGTGGCCGCGAGCGTCGGCAGGTTGGCGCCGATGTTCGCTGCGGGAAACGAGATGTCGATGTGCGCACGCCGCCATGGGCCGCGCGCGCCCTTGCGTTCGAGCAGGGCGTTGGGCAGGCTCGGCGCCTCGGCCGGCGCAAGCTCGGTGATCGCCTCGACGGTGGCGCGCGCGCGTTGGCGCAGCGCGTCGGTCTCGCCCTCGACGCGCGTGAAGGTGCCGCACGACTGCTCGCCGGCCATCACCTCGGCCACGGCGGCCGGCTCCAGCGGCGTTTCGATGAGGTAGCGCGCGCGGATGCGTTCGGTCACGTTCACAGCTTGCTCAGGTCAGGGAAGGGCCGCACCGGCTCGCTGCCGTCCCAGCCCTCGGAGGCGCTGCGGATCAGGTCGAACATCTTGCCCTTGGGCCCCGCCACTTCGGACAGTTCGATCACCGTGCCCGGGTGGTACTCGGTGTCGAAGTAGATGAAGCGGCCGCGCTCGCCCACTTCGCCGCTCATCACCGGCTTGAAGCCCTGCGCGGTGAGACGCGCCAGGTCGGCGTCGTAGTCGGCCGTCCAGTAGGCCACGTGCTGCAGCCCGGTGCGGCCGGCCTGGAGGAAATCGCGGTACATCGAGGGCACGTCGTTGCGCGTCTGGATCAGCTCGACCTGCACGTAGCCCGAGTTGGCCAGCGCCACCGAGTTGTGGGGCTCGTGCGCCTCGCCGTTGTAGCGGTAGTTCTTGATCGGCACCTTGGGGTTGTAGAACCACGGGCCCACGCCCAGCGTGGTGCTCCAGTAGTCCATGGCGGCCTCGATGTCGTGCACGACATAGCCCAGCTGGCGAATCTCGCCGAGGAATCGACTCATTGCGGTTGGCTCCGTTGGTGTGAGTGTGTTGTTGTGGTCAGAACTTGAGAAAACCGGTCGAGAACCACGGGAACGCGGCCACGATCACCAGGCCCACCAGCATCGCGGCGATGTAGCCCCAGATGTGCTTGATGCCTTCGTCCGGGTTGACCTTGCTCACGGCGCAGGCGCCGTAGTAGCCCACGCCGAAGGGCGGCGCGAACAGGCCGATGCCCATCGCGAAGATCACGACCATGGCGTAGTGCACCTCGTGCACGCCCGCGGCCTTGGCAATGGGAAACAGCAGCGGCCCGAACAGCACGATGGCCGGAATGCCCTCGAGCACGCTGCCCAGCACGATGAAGGCCACGATCGACACGGCCAGGAAGCCGTAGGCGCCGCCCGGCAGCGCACCCATGACGCGCGCCAGGTCCTGCGAGAAGCCCGACTGCGTGAGGCCCCAGGCCATGGCCGTGGCACAGCCGACGATGAAGATGATGGCGCCCGAGAGCGAGGCCGTGTCGACCAGCATCGGCTTGAGCCGCTTCCAGTCGAACTGCCGGTACACGAAGAGCCCGACGATGGCCGAGTAGACGATGCCGATGGTCGACACCTCGGTGGCCGTGGCCACGCCCTCGACTACGGCGGCGCGGATCACGAAGGGCAGCAGCACCGCGGGCAGCGCGACCAGCAGCAGCTTGCCGATCTCGCGCTTGCTGTGGCGCGCAACGCCGCTCAGGTCTTCGCGCCGGTAGCGCCACCACACCACCACGCACAGCGCGGCGCCCAGCACCACGGCCGGCAGCAGCCCGCCCGTGAACAGCGCGGCAATCGAAATGCCCGTGACCGAGCCGATGGTGATGAGCACGATCGACGGCGGAATGGTTTCGGTCTGCGCGCCGGTGGCCGACAGCAGCGCGACCAGGTCGCCGGGCTTGGCGCCGCGCTTGACCATCTCGGGGAACAGCACGGGCGCAATGGCCGCCATGTCGGCGATCTTGGAGCCCGAGATGCCCGACACCAGGTACATCGCGCCGATCAGCACATACGACAAGCCGCCGCGCACATGGCCCAAGAGGCTCGCAAGGAACTGGATCATGGCGCGCGCCATGCCCGTCATCTCGATGAGTGCGCCCAGGAAGATGAAGAGCGGCACCGCGAGCAGGATCAGGTGCGACATGCCTTCGTCGAGCCGGCCCACCATCACCAGGAGCGGCGTGCGCGTGGTGAGCGCCAGGTAGCCGAAGGTGGCCAGCGCGAACGAGAACGCGATGGGCACGCCCGAGAGCACGGTGGCCGCCACCACCACCACGAAGAAGATCACGAGGTTGAACTTGCCGAGCGTCGCGAACAGCGGCGCCGCCAGCCAGAAGGCCGCCACCAGCGCGCCCATGCCGAGCAGCGCGACCGCGATCTGCCGCCCGGTGCACACGCGCACCAGGCGCAGCAGCGCCATCGCCAGCATGATGCCGATGCCCGCCGGAATGGCCGCGGCGCGCCAGGCGTTGCTGATCTCCAGCGCGGGCGTGACGATGAACGACTCCTCGTGCGCATAGTCGACCGAGGGCCAGATGATCAGCACCAGGAACGCGACCGAGGCCGCGATGGCAAAGGCGTCGAGCATGGCGCGCGTCGATGGCTGCACCTTCTGAAGCAGCGCCGTCATGCGCATGTGCTCGCCCCGCCGCAGCGCCACCACCGCGCCCAGCATCGACAGCCACAGGAAGAGGATCGACGCGAGCTCGTCCGACCACACCAGCGGTGCATGGAACACATAGCGCGACACCACGCCCGCGAACAGCACGCAGATCTCGGCCAGCACCAGCAGCGCGGCCACGGCTTCGACCACGCCGCCCAGCACGCGGTCGGCGCGCCCGGCCAGGCCGCTCAGCGCGTTGGCGGATGGTCCGGCGCCCACGAACGGGGCCGCCTCGAAAGTGGATTCATGCACCATGGACGCTCAGGCCAGCTTGCCGACGGCGCCTTCGAGCAGCGCCCACGCCTCGGGGCCGAAGCGGCCCTTCCACTCGCCGTAGAAGCCCGATTCGCGCAGCTTGGCGCGAAAGCTCTCGGCCACCGGGCGGTTGATGCTGAGGCCCTTGGCCTGCAGGTCGCCGACCACCGATTCATTGAGTTTCTTGATGTCCTCGCGCTGCTGCATGCCGGCGTCGTTGATGGCGCGCGCCACGATGGTCTTGAGGTCGTCGGGCAATGCTTCCCACGCGCGGCCGTTGGCAACGAACCAGTAGCCGTCCCAGATGTGGTTGGTGAGCGAGCAGAACTTCTGTACCTCGAACAGCTTGGCCACCTGGATGATCGGCAGCGGATTTTCCTGCGCATCGACGATCTTGGTCTGCAGCGCGGAATACACCTCGCTGAACTGCAGGCTCGCGGGCGCGGCGCCCAGGCCCTTGAACATCGAGATCGACAGCGGGCTCACGGGCACGCGGATCTTCAGGCCGTCCATGTCCTTGGCATTGGTGACCGGCGCCTTGCTGCTGGTGGTCTGGCGAAAGCCGTTGTCCCACATCTTCTCGAAGGCGTAGAGGCGCGACTTGGCGATGGCGCCGCGCACGTGGGCGCCGAGCTTGCCGTCCATCGCGCCCCACACCTGGCCGTAGTCGTTGAACGCGAAGCCCACGGCGTTGATGGCCGCGACCGGCACCAGCGTGGCAATCACCAGCGCCGAGGGCGTGAAGAACTCGATGCCGCCCGAGCGCACCTGCGCCAGCATGTCGGTGTCGCCGCCGAGCTGGTTGTTGGGGAAGATCTTGATCTCGACCCGGCCCTTGCTTTCCTTGGCAATGCGGTCGGCCGCCTCCTGCGCGCGGATGTTCAGCGGATGGCTGAGCGGCAGGTTGTTGCCGTACTTGTACGAGAACTCCGCGGCGCGCGCGATGCGCGGCAGCGCCGACACGATGCCGGCGGCGGGGAGGGCGGAAAGCGTGCGCAGGGCACTGCGGCGGGTCTGCAAGGTCATGTTTTGTCTCCAGGATCTTCGGAATGCGGTTGATGCAATCTGATGCACCATTGGATTCGAGCCACAGCGAAGATAAAAGGATGCATGATCCGGGTCAAACTCGATCTTGATGGTTTTTGATGTATGCGGGATAACCCTTCAACCGATGCGCGGCGCGCCCGCGTGGTCGACATCGCACGGGCCGCGCAGGTGTCGACCGCCACCGTCGACCGCGTGCTCAACCGCCGCCCCGGCGTGCGCGACGCCACGGTGCAGCGCGTGCTCAAGGCCGCGGGCGAGCTCGACTACCTGCCGGGCCCCGAGCTCTATGCCGCGCTCACGCCGCCGCCTTTGCGGCTGGTGTTCCTGCTGCCGGCCGGCACCAACCGCTTCATCCGCATGCTGGGCGACATGGTGGGCTATTCGCAGGAGCACTGGGCGCCGTTCAACGTGCAGTGCCGCACGGTGTTCATCGAGAGCTTCAACCCGCACGAGCTGGCCGATGCACTGCGCCGCCATGGCCAGCGCTGCGACGGCATCGCGATGATGGCGCTGGAGCACCCGGCGGTGCGCGAGGCGGTGGCGGCGCTGGCGGCGCGCGGGCTGCCGGTGGTCACGCTGATCTCCGACCTGTCGAACTCCGAGCGCGCCGCCTTCGTGGGGCTGGACAACCGCGCGGCCGGCCGCACCGCGGGCTACCTGATCGGCCGCTTCATCGGCGCGCGCGCCGCGAAAGTCGCGCTCATCGCGGGCAGCCTGAGCTACAAGGCCCACGAGGAGCGCGAGGCGGGCTTCCTGCACGTGATCGACGAGATGTTCCCGCGGCTCGAAGTGGTGGGCCTGCGCGAAGGCCAGGACGATGCGGGCAAGAACTACCGCCAGACGCGCGCGCTGCTGGAGCAATACCCCGACATGGGCGGCATCTACAACATCGGCGGAGCGTCCGACGGCGTGGCGCGCGCGCTGAAGGAAGCGGGGCGCGAGCAGAAGGTGGTGTTCATCGGGCACGGGCTCACGCCCGACACGCGTACGCTGCTGATCGACGGCAGCATGGATGCGGTGATCACGCAGAGCCCGCACACCACGCTGATGAACTGCGTGCGCATCTTCGCCAACCTGCGCGACGGGCGCGACGCGCTCAGCGGCGTGGAAACCACCCGCAGCCAGGTGATCTTTCGCGAGAACCTTCCTTAGGTTCGTCTCGCGACGAGGCCTTCGTTCAGTAGGCCGCGCGCGGCGCGGGCTCTTCGGCCGGCGGCGCACCGCTGAAGTCGGCCGCGAGCCTGCGTGCCGCGCCCGCATACAGCAGCACGTCGACACCCACCGCGACAAAGCTGCAGCCCAGTTCCAGGTAGCGCCGGGCCAGCTTCGGATCCGAGGTCAGCGTGCCCGCGGCCTTGCCCGAGGCCACGATGGTGCGCATCGCGGCTTCGATCGCGGCCTGCACCTCGGGGTGCCCGGGCCGGCCGCGGTGGCCCATCGACGCGGCCAGGTCGGCCGGGCCGATGAAGACGCCGTCGATGCCGTCCACCGCGCAGATCTGCGGCAGGTTGGCAAGTGCCGCCACGGTTTCGGCCTGCACCAGCAGGCAGACTTCCGCATCGGCCACGTCGAGGTAGTCGGTGCGCGCGCTCCACTGCGAGGCGCGGCCCACCGCGCTGCCGACGCCGCGGATGCCCAGCGGCGGATAGCGCGTGGCCGACACCAGTGCGCGCGCCTGCTCGGCCGTGTCGACCATGGGCACCAGCAGGTTCTTGGCACCGATGTCGAGCAGCTGCTTGATGAGGGCCGTGTCGCCCTGCACCGCGCGCACCACCGGCTGGGCGCGGTGCGGCGCCACGGCCTGCAACGCGGCCAGCGTCGAGCGCAGGTCGTTGGGCGCATGCTCGCCATCGATCAGCAGCCAGTCGAAGCCGGCGGTGGCGCTCACCTCGGCCATGTACGGGTCGGCCATCGAGAGCCAGAGGCCGATCTGCGGCTGTTGGGTGGCCAGTGCTGTCTTGAAGGGGTTGAGGGCGGGCATGAGGTCTCTTGAAGGTGTTGCGTGGGCGTGTGGCGTCAGTCCAGCTGGCCCTGGCAGACGTATTTGGTGTGCAGGTAGTCGTCCAGCCCGTGGACCGAGCCTTCGCGGCCGTAGCCCGAATCCTTCACGCCGCCGAAGGGCGCAGCCTCCGCGGCCAGGGCGCCTTCGTTGATGCCGACGATGCCGGCTTCGAGCGCATCCGCCACGCGCCAGATGCGGCGCAGGTCGCGCGAGTAGAAGTACGCGGCCAGGCCGAAGGGCGTGTCGTTGGCCTGGGCCACCACCTCGGCTTCATTGGCGAAGCGCGTCAGCGGAACGACGGGGCCAAAAGTTTCTTCGCAGGCGCAGGCCATGGTGGCGTCGGCATTCACGAGCACGGTGGGCGCGAAGTAGTTCGGCCCCAGCGCGGGCAGCCGCGTGCCGCCGGCGAGCACGCGTGCGCCGCGCGCCACGGCGTCCTGCACATGGCGCTCGATCTTCTCGATGGCACGGGCATTGATCATCGGGCCGATCTGCGAGGCGGAGTCGCCGGCCGGGCCTACGCGCAGTGCCGCAACGCGCGCGGCCAGCAGCTCGGCAAATTCGTCATGCACGGCCTCGTGCACGAACACGCGATTCGGGCACACACAGGTCTGGCCGCCGTTGCGGAACTTGGCCGCCATCAGGCCGTCGACCGCGGCGTGCAGGTCGGCATCCTCGAACACGATGAAGGGCGCATTGCCGCCGAGCTCGAGCGAGAGTTTCTTGAGCGTATCGGCCGAGCGGCGCGCGAGGTGCTTGCCGACCGGCGTCGATCCGGTGAAGGTGATCTTGCGCACGCGGGCATCGTCGAGCCACACGTCGACCACCTCGGGCGTGCGCTCGCGCGAGGCCGTCACGATGTTGAGTACGCCCGCGGGCACGCCGGCCTCCTGCGCGAGCCTGACGAGCGCGAGCGAGGTCAGCGGCGTGTCCTCGGCCGGCTTGCACACCACGGTGCAGCCCGCGGCCAACGCCGGCGCGATCTTGCGCGCGATCATCGCGGCCGGAAAGTTCCACGGCGTGATGGCGGCCACCACGCCCACCGGCTCCTTGATGGCGAACATGCGCCGGCCGGGAACGGGCGCGGGAATCACGTCGCCGTTGGCGCGCGTGGCCTCTTCGGCAAACCACTCGATGTAGCTGGCGGCGTAGGCCACTTCGCCGATGCCTTCGGCCAGCGGCTTGCCCTGTTCGCGCGAGATCAGGCGGCCCAGATCGTCCTGATGCGCGAGCACCAGGTCGTTCCAGCGCTTGAGGATCTGCGCGCGCTGCTTAGCTGGCGTGCGGCGCCAGGCGGGGAAGGCGGCGTGCGCGGCATCGGCGGCGGCACGCGCTGCATCCGCGCCGGAGTCGGGCACCTGCGCGATGAGCGCGCCGGTGGCCGGGTCGGTCACGTCCAGCGTACGGTCGGCGGCGCTGCACCATTCGCCGGCAATGAAGTTGGCGGTGCGCTGCAGTTCGGGGCGGTTGAGGGTAAGGGACATGTCCGTCGGCGTCAAAAAGGGGAGAAGGTCAACTTACGATGCCGAGGTGCCACGGCACGAACTCGTGGTCTCCCAGGCCCAGCGCTTCGCTGCGCGTGCGCTCGCCGGAGGCGTGGCGCAGGATCTGTTCGAAGATCTGCTGGCCCAATTCAGGCACCGAGAGTTCGCCGTCGATCACCACGCCGCAGTTGATGTCCATGTCCTCCTCGAGGCGCTTGAACATCGGCGTGTTGCTGGCCAGCTTGATGGTCGGCGCGGGCTTGCTGCCGAACATCGAGCCGCGTCCGGTGGTGAAGCAGATCAGCTGCGCGCCGCTCGCGATCTGCCCGGTGACCGCCACCGGGTCGTAGCCCGGCGAATCCATGAAGACGAAGCCGGCCTGGTCGATGGGCTCCGCATATTCGTACACGGCCTGCAGCGGCGTGGTGCCGCCCTTCATGGCCGAGCCGAGCGATTTCTCGAAGATGTTGGCCAGCCCGCCGGCCTGGTTGCCATGCCCGACCACGCCGTTGAACTGCGCGTTCTGGCCGGCCGTGTAGCGCTCCCACCAGGCCAGCCGGTCGAGCAGCTTCTGGCCGACCTCGGGCGTCGCGGCGCGCCGCGTGAGCATGAACTCGACGCCGTGGATCTCGGGCGTTTCGGAAAGAATGGCGGTGCCGCCGTGGCGCACCAGCACGTCCATGGCCGCGCCCAGCGCCGGGTTGGCGGTGATGCCCGAGAAGCCGTCGGAGCCGCCGCATTCCAGCCCGATCTTCAGGTGGTTGGCGCCCACGCGGGTGCGCTGCGCGGCGTTGGCCTCGGGCAGCATTTCTTCCACCGCGCGGATACCGGCCTCGATGGTCTGGCGCGTGCCGCCCACCTCCTGCATCACCATCGTGCGCATCAGGCGGCCCTGCTGCAGGCCCTGCGAATCGACCAGCGCATCGACCTGGTTGCGCTCGCAGCCCAGGCCCACGATCAGCACGCCGGCCAGATTGGGATGGCGCGCATAGCCGGCCAGGGTGCGGCGCAGCACGTCGAAATGCTCGCTCGGCGACGACATGCCGCAGCCGCTGGTCTGCGCGAAGGCGGCCACGCCGTCTACGTTCGGAAAGGCCGCGAGCCGCTCGGGCGTGAAGTGCGCGGCAATGCGCTTGATGACGGTGGCCGAGCAGTTGACCGACGACAGGATGCCGATGAAGTTGCGCGTGCCCACGCGGCCGTCGGCCCGCACAAAGCCCATGAAGCTGGCGCGCTCGGCCTCGGGCACGTAGGCCACCGGCCGCAGGTCCTGGCAGAAGGCGGGGTCGCGGTAGGAGTCCACCAGCGTCAGGTTGTGGCTGTGCACGTAGTCGCCGGCCTCCAGGTCGCGCGAGGCCACGCCGATGACGGTGTCGTACTTCTTCACCTGCTCGCCGGCTGCAATGGCGCGCGAGGCGATCTTGTGCCCCGCGGGAATCTGCGCGCGTGCGCGCACGCCGAACTCGGCAATCGTCTCGCCCAGGGCAATGGGCGTCTTGGCAACCAGCACGTTGTCGTGCGGGTGCAGGCGAAGCAGGGGGCTGTCGTTCATCAACCCTTCTCCATCAGTTCCTTGAGATTGAGCTTGCGGATCAGCTCGGTCTCCTGCCTGTAGACGGCTTCGACGTACTTGCGGTAGTCGGGGCCGTCCTGGTACATGACCGGCGCGTCGATGCTGTCGGCCACCTTCTTGAATTCTTCGCTGGCAACGGCCACGCGGAACGCGTCGCGCAGCTTCTTTTCCACCGCCGGCGGCAGCCCGCGCGGCGCGCCGATGCCGTTGGGTGCTTCCACCACCACGTCGTAGCCCAGCTCCTTGAGCGTGGGCGTGTCCTTGAAGCGCGGCGTGCGCGCCTCGCCCCAGGTGGCGAGCAGGCGCAGCTTGCCGCTTTCGACGTGCGGCGCCCAGGAGCTGCTGTCGGCCAGCATGTCGACCTGTTCGCCCAGCACGTCCTGCAGCGCGGCCGAACCGCCCTTGTAGGCAATGGCATTGAACTTGACGCCGGCCGCCTGCGCGAACTGCTCCATGCCCACGTGGGTGGCGCCGCCCACGCCGGCATGGGCGTAGCTGACGACGCCGGGCTTGGCCTTGGCCTGCGCCACCATGTCGCGCAGCGACTTGAAGGGCGAGCTGGCCGGCACCGCGATGCCGAAGGTCTGGCCCGAGGTGCGCGCCAGGTAGCTCAGGTCCTTGAGCGGATCGATCTGCACGGTGCCGATCTGCGCGAAGCGCGTCACCGAGATGGGGATCTGGCCGATGGTGTAGCCGTCCGGCCGGGCCGAGGCCAGCGCCTTGGTGCCGATCATTCCCGAGGCGCCCGCACGGTTCTCCAGCGCAATCGGCTGGCCGAGTTCGCGCGCGGCAATCTGACAGATGGTGCGCATCGAGCGGTCGGCGGTGCCGCCCGCGGGCCACGGGCAGATGAAGGTGATGGGGCGTTCCGGATAGTCGGCCGCGAAGGCGCGGCCGGTGGCGGTGGCGAGCGCGGCGGCGCCGAGGCCGCCCAGCACCAATTGGCGCCGCTGCAGGGTGCGAGAGAAGGTCATGTGTGTCTCCGACGATTGTTGTTCGAGAAAGCTGGGCGCATTCTTCAGTAGACAATCATTGCAATCCAATGAAATAGCGGACTCGCTTCATAGCCCGGAGGTTATGAAGAGAAAAATGCCGCACACACCACGATGAGCCAGATCGACCGCGTCCTGCGTTCCAACCTCAAGTTGCGCCACCTGCAGATGCTGGTGGCGCTCGACCAGTTCCGCCACCTGGGCCGTGCGGCCGAGTTCCTGTCGGTCACGCAGCCGGCGGTGTCCAAGTCGCTGGTGGAGATCGAACGCATGTTCGGCCTGGCGCTGTTCGAGCGCTCCACGCGCGGCACCGAGCCCACGCCCTATGGCGAGAGCGTGGTGCGCTTCGCGCGCTCGGTGCTGGCCGACTACGACCGCACGCGCGACGAGATCGCGGCCGTGGCCAGCGGCGCTGCGGGCCGCACCAGCGTGGGCGCCATGGTGGTGGCCATGCCGGTGCTGCTGGCGCGCGCGGTCGAGATGCTCAAGGCCAACTCCTCGCAGACCACGGTGCTGGTGGAAGAGGGCGACCTCACGCGCCTCTTGCCCAAGCTGCGCCTGGGCGAGCTCGACCTGTTCGTGGGGCGGCTGGAGCCCGGCTACGCGGCGCCCGACCTCGAAACCGAGGCGCTGCATGCCGAGCCCATGCAGGTGGTGGTGCGGCCCGGGCATGCGCTGGCCGCGAAGCGCCGACCGGGCTGGGCCGACCTGGCCAGGGAGCGCTGCGTGATGCCGCCGCCCTGGGCCTCCTTGCGCGTGAAGCTCGACCAGATGTTCTTTCGCGATGGGGTGCATCCGCCGGCGGACATCATCGAATCGGCCTCCTTCCTCGCACAGATCAGCTTCCTGCAGCAGCGCGATGCCGTGGCCTTCATGGCGCGTTCGGTGGCGCGGCATTTCCAGCAGCAGGGCATGCTCAAGGTGCTGGCGCTCAAGGTGCCGATCGAGCTGCCGCCGGTGGGCCTCATCACCATGCGCGGGCGCCGGCGCACGCCCAGCACGCAGCAGTTGATCGATTGCCTGCGGCGTGCGGCCAGGGCCAGATCCACGGCTTGAGGCGGCGCCGCGGCTTTGCGGCGCGGCATCCCCAATTCATGGGTATGCACTCTGCAGTGCCTTCGGAGACCATTCGGACATGTATTTGCATACCCTGGTCGCCGATCTGCCGCATCCGGACCGCACGGCATTGGACGAGGCCAGCGAACTGCGCTCCTACCAGTGCGACGAAACCGTTCTTGCCTCGGGCGAGTGGACCGACCGGGTCTATTGCGTGGCGAACGGGCTGCTCCAGGTGGTGAGCCACGGACGCGCGGGTGGCGCCGATGTCGTCACCGACCTGATCTGCCAGCACGACTTCTTCCTTGGCCCTTCGCTCAGCGAAGACCGCTACGAGGCGAAGCACACGCTGGTGGCGGCCGAGGCTTCATCGGTGTACCTGATTCCCGTGGCGGCCATGCGCGGGCTCTGCGAGCAGCACCCGCAGGTGGCGCTGAAGCTGCTGGGCATGGCCATCGAGCGCACGAGGGCCATGCGCGGGCAGCTCGGGCTGGGATAGGCGCGGGCCGGCGGCGGCCGATGCGCTATTTGCCCGGCGGCGGGTTGGCCGGAGCCGTCTGCGGCGCGCTCTGGGTTGGTGTCGACGGCTTGACCGGCCCTTCCTCGCGCGTCTGGGTCAGGAAGTTGTAGGCCAGCGCCAGGATGAAAACGAAGATGGCCGCGCCGATGCCCCAGCGGAACACGCGCGCGTTGTCGCGTTCGTCGGACTTGACTTGTCTAGAGGGCTTCATGCTTGGAACGCTGCGCCGGTGGATCGGCGCGAAGTGTCGGACGGCGGCTCGGCTTCCTGTCGCAGAAAACAGGAGCGGGCGGGCGTTCAGGCCTCGGCCCTGGCCCGCTCGATGATGCCGCGCACCATGGCCGACAGCGTGCAGAGGTAGCGCGCGTCGGCCGAGAGCGAGCGGCTCATGGCGTGGATGAGCTCGCCGAAGTCCTCGTCCGCCGGGACGCTGCCGGCAGCGAGCCGGTGGCGCGACAGCGCGTCTCGGATGCGGCTCTGCACCTGCACGTAGTCGGCGCGCAGCAGCACGCTGCGCGCGAGCAGTACATCCAGGTTCAACAGGTCCAATGCGGTCATGGATGTTCCTTCACTGTTTCGCGGAACGACCTCGGCCCGGCGTGGTGTCGAAGAAGATTCGGGCGGAGGCCGGGCGCGCCGCGTCAGAGTTGACCCTGGCCATCGCCGGTGCGGTCGTGCACCCAGCGCATCGCCTGCTGCTCTGCGTGCCGCAGCGCCTCCGCCTCGGTGGCATAGGCGATCTCGTCGGTGTCGCTGGGCAGCGTCTCTTTTTGCTCCGGGCCATGCCCCCGGCCAAGGCACACGACCACGGGGCGGTACACGCCCGGGCCCGTGCGCTGCGCACCGTACTTGAAGTGCCAGCCCCGGTAGATGAAGTCGATGCCCGGTTCTTCGGTGCCGCTTCCGGCGGCTGCGTCCTGCGTGTTCATTGCGAATGCTCCTTGGGCGCGGGCACGCCCATCCCGCCTTGCGCGCCTTGCGCGCGAGCGCCGCATCGCTGAGCGGCGCCACCGGCCGCATGGTTCAGGCCGCGCGAGAAGAAGTACTGCATGGCAATCGAAGGTGCTGCGTAGGAACCTTTCGCATCTGAGGTGGCAGCGCAGACTACATCCAGCGGCCGCGGCAAGATACCGCGCCGCGCACCGCAGGACCGGAGGCTCCGGTCCCGCATTGACTCCAATGCCCCCATCGAATCCCCCGCCGTCACCTGCCGCCGACAAAGGCGAGCTTGCGCCCAGCGCGCTGGGCTTCCCGGTGGTCGGCATCGGCGCATCCGCGGGCGGACGACCTGCTGGTGTCGGACCTCGGCATGCCCGAGATGGATGGCTACCAGTTCATTGCCGAGGTGCGGCGGCGGCCGGCCACGCGCGAGCTTCCTTCCATCGCGATGTCCGGCTTCGGCCGCCGCGCCGATGCGCGCCGGGCGCTCGAGGCAGGCTTCAACGCGCACCTGCCGAAGCCCGCTTCGCTCGATGAACTCAAGGCCGCCATCGGCCGGCTGTGAGAGCTTGCGCTAGCGTGGCGCGCGGTAGATGAAACCGCTGGCCGGCGCGATCCATTCGGCCTCGCCAGTGGCGTGCGCTGCGTGCGCCGCGGCGCGGCCGGTGAAGAGCATGCGTTCCTCGGCCAGCAGGAATTGCCGCGCGGGCCCGCCCTGGCCGGCCGGGCCCGGCTCTTGTACATGCAGCGTGGCGCCTGCAAGGCGCAGCGTGTCCCCGGGCTGCGGCCACAGCGCGGCGGCATCGGGCCATGCCGATCGAAGCCCCTCGAGCGACGCGGCCGAGGGCTGTGTACCCGCCCCTGTCCAGAGCAGCCACTTCACCTGGCCCGGCGCCGCGTTCTGCGCCAGGCCGTGCGGCAGGGGGTCGATCAATGCCCAGTGGCCGCCTTCGCCGCCGACGAAATAGCCGTGAGGCGAATCCGCTGCGCCGGCCACGCGCTGCACGCGCGCCGACAGCCGCGTGACGAGGCCGGGCTCGAGCGCGTAGTGCGCATGGCCCTTGCCTTCGGGATCGAGGTGGCCGATCTCCTGGTAGGCGGCCTCGTCGATGTTCACCGCGCGGCGGCCCGCGGGCCCGTCGGCCAGGCGAGGCATGTTCAGCACGATCCGCGTCAGCGCCCGCGCATGCGCCATGCAGTCGGCGGCGCTGCCGAAGCCTGCGAGTTCTTCGAGCGTGCGCCGCGTCACGTTCATCAGCTTGAGGCCGCGGCGCGGGTCCGCCGCCTCCGCGGGCTTGAGCCACATGTGCGCCACGGTCTCGCGGCCGTCGGGCTTCACGGCCTGGCCCGGTGGCATCTGCGCAATGAAGAAGCGGGTGTCGAAGCGGCGCGGCATGCCGGGCGGCGTGAGCCAGTGGCTGAAATAGGCGAGCCGGTCCATCGCCAGGCGCCAGCCCTGCGCCTCGCACATGGCGAGTAGCGCATCGGTGCCTTGCTCGGCGGCATGGCGCATGGATTCGAGCCGGCCCGGCGGCAGACCGTCGAGTTCGGCCAGGCGGTCGCCGGCGTCGCTTGCGAACAGGACGCCCGCTTCCTCGAAGCATTCGCGCACCGCGGCGGCGTAGTAGTCGAGGCCGCCATCGGGCAGGCCCAGGCGTGCGCTGGCCGCGGCGTCGTCCAGGCCCTTGCACATCAGGTGCAGGCGGCGGTCGTGCGCATCGACCACGCCGCCCGGAAACACGCTGGCGCCGCTGTTCTGGTCGTCAGCCTTCTCGGCACGGCGCAGCAGCAGCACTTCCATGCCGTCGGCGCCGTCGCGCAGCAGGATCAGGGAGGCCGCGACGCGGATGGGGCGCGGCAGGGACGGCGCTGGGCCCGGCGGGGCCGTTGTCGTCGAAGGCTTGGCATTCATGGGCGCCGATTGTCGGGCCAGATTGGCGGGCCCGTGCCGCGCAGCCGCGCTTCAGTCCTTGGGCGTCAGCTGCCCCGCGGCGCCGCCGGCGCTGGAGTTGGCGGACTTGCCGAGCGATGCGCCCTCGTTGACCTTGGGCGTGGCGACGGGGCCTTCGGATTTTGGGGTCGCCGGCACGCGCCGGCTCGGTGCGGGTCGCACCAGCCGCGGGGCGCGGCCTTCTTTCGACCTGGATGGGCTCATGCTGACCTCCTTGCGTGAATCACCTTATCGCGGCCGCGTCGCACCGATGTCGGACAGCCTGCATGCGGGCGTAGGACGCCGCGCGGCAATGCTTCAGATCGCGCGCTGGTTCACGCGCCTGGAAAGCTGCTCGGCGTTTTCCCTGCGCTCGCTGTAGCGGTCGACCAGGTAGGCGGCCGCATCGCGCGTGAGCAAGGTGAACTTCATCAGTTCCTCCATCACGTCGACCACCCGCTCGTAATAGGCGGAGGGCTTCATCCGACCGGCCTCGTCGAACTCCAGGAAGGCCTTGGCGACCGACGACTGGTTGGGAATGGTCAGCATGCGCATCCAGCGCCCGAGCACGCGCAGCTGGTTCACGGCGTTGAACGACTGCGATCCGCCCGACACCTGCATGACGGCCAGCGTCTTGCCCTGCGTGGGCCGCACGGCGCCCACGCTGAGCGGAATCCAGTCGATCTGCGCCTTCATGATGCCGGTCATGGCGCCGTGGCGCTCGGGCGAGCACCACACCATGCCTTCGGCCCATTGCGCGAGTTCGCGCAGTTCCTGCACCTTCGGATGATCGTCCGGCGCGCTGTCGGGCAGCGGCAGGCCGGCCGGATCGAAGATGCGCGTTTCGCCGCCCATGGCCTGCAGCAGCCGCGCGGCCTCCTCGGTCAGCAGGCGGCTGTAGGAGCGCTCGCGCAGCGAGCCGTACAGCAGCAGGAAGCGCGGTGCGTGGCGCGCCGGCGCGGCGCTGGAGAAACGCTCGGGCGAGGGCCGGTCGAACAGCTCGGCGTCGATGTTCGGAAGCTCAGGCAGCGCGACTGACACGGCGGCCCTCCGCGTCGATGACCTGCTCGCCGTCTTCCTTGGTGAACGGGCCTTTTTGCGGCGAGGGCAGGATGTCGAGCACCTCTTCCGAAGGCCGGCACAGCCGAGTGCCGAGCGGCGTGACGACGATCGGGCGGTTGATGAGGATCGGATGCGCGAGCATGAAATCGAGCAGCTGTTCGTCCGACCACTTCGGATCGTCGAGCCCGAGTTCGTCGCAGGGCGTGCCCTTGCGGCGCAGCAGCGCGCGCGGCGCCATGGCCATGGCGGCGAGCAGCTCGCGCAGCGTTTCCCTGGTGGGCGGGGTCTTCAGGTATTCAATGACGCGGGGCTCTTCGCCGCTGTTGCGGATCAGCGCCAGCGTGTTGCGCGAGGTGCCGCACGCGGGGTTGTGAAAGATGGTGATGGAGGGGCTGGTCGATTGCATTCTTACGATTATGCAACTATTATTGAAATATGGAAGAACAAGTCATCGTCAGATCCCTGGCCGCGCTGGCCCAGCCGGTGCGCCTGCAGGTGTTCCGCGCGCTGGTGGTGGCGGGCCCGGCGGGGCTCACGCCCGGTGCGCTGGTGGAGGCGCTCGACGTGCCGGCCACCAGCCTCTCGTTCCACCTGAAGGAGCTGACCCATTCGGGGCTGGTGACGCAGGAGCGCAGCGGCCGCAACCTGATCTACCGCGCGGCCTTCGGGCAAATGAACGCGCTCATCGGCTACCTCACCGAAAACTGCTGCCAGGGCGAGGCTTGCCTGCCCCAGGCGGCGCAGGCTTGTCCATGCTGAAGGAGAAACAGCCATGAAGCGATTCCATGTGCATCTGAACGTCCAGGATCTGCCGGCGAGCATCGCCTTCTACTCCAGGCTTTTCGCCTCGGAGCCGGCGCGGGTGGAAAGCGACTACGCCAAGTGGATGCTCGACGATCCGCCGGTGAATTTTGCGGTGTCCACGCGCGCCGGCGCGACGGGCATCGACCATCTGGGGCTGCAGGCCGAGAACGAGGAAGAACTCGCGGAACTCAAGGCCCGCGCCGCCCAGGCCGAGATCGAGACCTTCGACGAAGGCGCGACCACCTGCTGCTACGCACGCAGCGAAAAGCACTGGATCACCGATCCGCAGGGCATTGCCTGGGAGCACTTCCACACGCTGGGCAATGTGCCGGTATATGGGGAGACGAGGGCGGTTGCGAGCCAGGGCACCGCATGCTGCGCACCGCGCAGCGAAGCCGTGACCATTCATCCGCGGCTCCACGACATCGGCAAGGTCCAGCAGGCCGCGCGATGACGGTCAACGTGCTGATCCTGTGCACGCACAACTCGGCGCGCAGCGTGCTCGCCGAAGGCATGCTCAACCACCTGGCGCAAAAGGCGGGCAGGGACGTGCGGGCCTACAGCGCCGGCAGCGCGCCGAGCGGCCGGCTGAACCCTTTCGCGCTCGAGGCGCTCGCCAATGCGGGCGTCGACGTGTCGGCCTTCCGCAGCAAGAGCTGGGACGAGTTCGTGGGCGAAGGCAAGCCGGCCATGCGCATCGTCATCACCGTGTGCGACAGTGCCGCGCAGGAAGCCTGCCCCTACTGGCCCGGCAGCCCGGTGCAGGTGCATTGGGGCTACCCCGACCCGTCGAACGCGCCCGGCGGCGACGAAGGCCGGCGGGTGGCCTTCGAGCTGACGCGCCAGGCCCTGGCCTACCGTCTCCTGCAACTGCTGGCGCTGCCGATCGAATCGATGGCGGACGCCGAACTCCAGGCGGCGCTGGCCGCGATTTCCGAAAGCTGATCTTTCCATGAGCTCCAACACCGCCGCCGCCGTGGCGTCTTCCGCACCGCCGCCCGCCATCGGCTTCTTCGAGCGCTACCTCACGGTGTGGGTGGCGCTGTGCATCGTGGCGGGCGTTGCGCTGGGCCAGTGGCTGCCGGGCGTGTTCCGCGGCATTGCCTCGCTGGAGGTGGCCAGGGTCAACGTGCCGGTCGGCGTGCTGATCTGGGTGATGATCATCCCGATGCTGCTGAAGATCGACTTCGCGGCGCTCGGGCAGGTGAAGGCGCACTGGCGCGGCATCGGCGTCACGCTCTTCATCAACTGGGCCGTGAAGCCGTTCTCGATGGCGCTCTTGGGCTGGATCTTCATCCGCCACGTGTTCGCGCCGCTGCTTCCGCCCTCGCAACTCGACAGCTACATCGCGGGCTTGATCCTCTTGGCCGCGGCGCCCTGCACGGCGATGGTGTTCGTGTGGAGCCAGCTGTGCAGGGGCGACCCGTACTTCACGCTGTCGCAGGTGGCGCTGAACGACGCGATCATGGTGGTGGCCTTCGCGCCGGTGGTCGCACTGCTGCTCGGGCTGTCGTCGATCACGGTGCCCTGGGACACGCTCTTGACCTCGGTGGGCCTGTACATCGTGGTGCCGGTGGCCATTGCGCAACTGCTGCGCAGGCAGCTGCTCAAGCGCGGAACGGCGCACTTCCAGGCGGTGGCGGCGCGGCTCGGGCCCTGGTCGATCTCGGCGCTGCTGCTGACGCTGGTGCTGCTGTTCGCCTTCCAGGGCGAAGCCATCCTGCGGCAGCCGCTGGTGATCGCGCTGCTCGCGGTGCCGATCCTGATCCAGGTGTTCCTGAATTCGGGCCTGGCCTATGTGCTCAATCGCAAACTGGGCGTGGCGCACTGCGTGGCCGGGCCGTCGGCGCTGATCGGCGCGAGCAATTTCTTCGAGCTCGCGGTGGCCACGGCGATCAGCCTGTTCGGCTTCCAGTCGGGCGCCGCGCTGGCCACGGTGGTGGGCGTGCTGATCGAGGTGCCGGTGATGCTGCTGGTGGTGGCGGTGGTCAACCGGTCGCAGGGCTGGTATGAAAAAGGCGTGCGGGCCGCCTGACGGTCCGCAGGGCGTGTTCTCCGACATGGGCCGGTGGGCTTTGGGGCCATGATCCGGCGCATCTGCTTGTGTTCGACGCAGCGCCCATGAAGATCGCGACCTTCAACGTCAATGGCATCAACAGCCGGCTTGCGCTGCTGCTCGCATGGCTGGCCGAGGCCCGCCCGGACGTGGCCTGCCTGCAGGAGCTGAAATCCCCGGACGAGAATTTTCCGGCGGCGGCGATCCGCGACGCGGGCTACGGCGTGCTGTTCCATGGCCAGCGCGCGTGGAACGGCGTGGCCATTCTGGCGCGCGGCAGGGAGCCGATCGAAACCGGCCGCGGGCTCGACGGCAACGCCGAGGACAGCCAGAGCCGCTATCTCGAAGCGGTGGTGAACGGCGTGATCGTCGGCTGCCTGTACCTGCCCAACGGCAATCCGCAGCCCGGCCCCAAGTTCGACTACAAGCTCGAATGGTTCGAGCGGCTCAACGCCCATGCGCGCCTTCTCTATGGCTGCGGCATGCCGGCCGTGCTGGCCGGCGACTTCAATGTGGTGCCCACCGATGCGGACATCTACAACCCGGCTTCCTGGCAGGACGATGCGCTGCTGCAGCCCGAAAGCCGCGCGGCCTTCGCCCGCCTGCTGAAGCAGGGATGGACCGACGCGATCCGCACGCGCCATCCCGATGAGGCGATCTACACCTATTGGGATTACTGGCGCAACCGCTGGCCGCGCAATGCGGGCCTGCGCATCGACCACCTGTTGCTCAACCGCGAACTCGCACCCTTGCTGGCCGATGCGAACGTGGACCGCGAGGTGCGCGGGCGGCCCGGCGCGAGCGACCACGCGCCGGTCTGGGCCCTGCTGGACCTGCCCGCGGGTTGATCGAAGGAGGGGCCGTGAACAAAGAGGTTACATTTAACTACCTATCAAGCCGCCTGAACGACGCGTCCCCTTTCCCGCGAGATCCACTCCAGTGACCATCGGAACAACGGCGGATGCCTGCTTTCCCGGCTTCGATGACGGGTTCGTCATGGCTTTCCAGCCGATCGTGGATTTCCAGCGGCGCGAAGTGTTCGCGCACGAAGCCCTGGTGCGCGGCACCTCGGGAGAGGGCGCCTTCGAGGTGCTCTCGCGCGTGAACCCGCGGCACCGCTTCGCGTTCCACGAGGCCTGCCGCGTGAAGGCCATCGAGACCGCCTCGGCGCTGGGCATGGAAACGCGGCTGAGCCTCAACATCCTGCCCAACGACGTGGCGGGACATCAGGACGAGTGCTTCCATACCGCCATGGTGGCCGCGCAGCGCTGCAATTTTCCGGTGGACCACCTGATGTTCGAGATCACCGAAGGCGAACGCGTGGCGGACCTGCCGGCGCTGGCGGCGACCTTCCGCACCTACAAGGGCTATGGCTTCACCTCCGCCATCGACGACTTCGGCGCCGCCTATGCGGGCTTCGAGCTGCTGGCGGGCTTCCAGCCCGACGTGGTGAAGATCGACATGGGCCTGGTGCGCAACATCCACAACGACGCGGTCCGGCTCAGCATCGTGAAGGGCTTCGTGGGCACCTGCAGCGAACTCGGCATCCGGGTGGTGGCCGAAGGCGTCGAGGCTTCGCAAGAGGTGCACGCGCTGCGGGCGCTGGGCGTGGACCTGTTCCAGGGCTACCTGTTCGCCAGGCCCGGCATCGCCACGTTGCCGGCCGTGGCGTGGGACGCCGCCTGAAGAGCCAGCTCAGGCGTTGCTGGTGGCGCGGACCTCCTCGATGGTGGTCTGCCCCGACAGGACCTTGCCGATGCCGTCCTGGCGCAGCGTGCGCATGCCCTCGCGCAGGGCGGCTTCCTGCAGTTCCTCGGCGCGCGCGCCGCCTTGCACCAGGCGGCGCAGCGTCCTGGAGATCACCATCAGCTCGTGGATGCCGACGCGGCCGCTGAAGCCGGTGTTGTCGCAATGCACGCATCCGGGGCTCGAAAAGGCCTGCAGCTGGCCGTCGCGGCCGTGCTGGCCGAGCCAGCCGCTGCGTACGGCTTCGCGTTCGTCCGGTGTCTCCTTTCCCGCGAACGCGTGCATGTAGTCGGCCAGCAGCTCCTCGGTTTCATCGGGGCGCATGGGGCGGCTCTGGATGCAGTGGCTGCACAGGCGCCGCACCAGGCGCTGCGCCAGCACCGCGAGCAGCGAGTCCGCGAAGTTGAAGGGGTCCATGCCCATGTCCAGCAGCCGCGTCACGGTTTCGGGCGCGCTGTTGGTGTGCAGCGTGGAAAGCACCAGATGGCCCGTGAGCGAGGCCTCGATCGCCGTCTTGGCCGTTTCCTCGTCGCGGATCTCGCCGACCATGATCACGTCCGGATCGGCGCGCACGAAGGCCCGCAGCGCCTTGGCAAAGGTCCAGTCGATGCGCGGATTCACCTGCACCTGGCGCAGGCCGGGCTGGGTGATCTCGATCGGGTCTTCGGCGGTCCAGATCTTTCGCTCCGGCGTGTTGATGTGCATCAGGGCCGAGTGCAGCGTGGTGGTCTTGCCCGAGCCCGTGGGCCCCACGCACAGCACCATGCCGTAGGGGCGCTCCACCGCCTTGGTGAGCTCGGAGAGGTTGCGCGGCGAGAGCCCGAGCTTGTCCAGCGCAATCGGCCTGGCCGAGGCCAGGATGCGCATCACCACGTCTTCCAGGCCGTTGGCCGTGGGGATGGTGGCCACGCGCAGCTCGATGCGGTGCTGCGGCGAGTACTTGGCGAAATTGATCTTGCCGTCCTGGGGCTTGCGCTTTTCGCTGATGTCCAGGTCGCACATGATCTTCACGCGCGCGACCACCGCGTTGCGGTAGCTGGCCGGCAGCTCCAGGTGCGTGTGCAGCCGGCCGTCGCGGCGGAACCGGATGCGGGTCTTTTCCTTGCCCGGATAGCTCTCGATGTGGATGTCCGACACGCCTTCGCGGTGCGCGTCCACGATCATGCTGTTGATCATCCGCACCAGCGAGTTGTCCGATTGCTCGATGGCCGTCTCCTCGACGGCCGGCGCGGGACCCTCCTTCTCGAGCGTGACCAGGAGGTCGCTGGTGCCCAGGCTGGTGCCGGGACCGGCGCTGCCGCCGGGGCCCGCGCCGCCGCCCATGTCGAAGTCCAGCGGCCGCGAGGGATCGTGCACGATGGTCGGGTCGGCCGAATCGGTGCCGATCTTGCCGTAGGCCTTGTAGAGCACGGTGTCCAGCACCAGGCATTCGCCGATCACCGGCACCACCTTCCTCTGGGAGATGAACTCCACCTCGTCGATGGCCGAGTGGCGGCTGGCCGGATCGTCGAGCGCCAGGATGAGGCGCCCCTCGTGGATCATGAGCGGCATCACCTGCAGGCGGCGGGCCACGGCATGGCTGATGGTGCGCAGGGCGTCCACGGCCACCGGGAACTCGTGCAGGTTCACGAGCGGATAGCCCATCTTGCGCACCAGCGCGGCCTGCAGCTGGGCCCGCGTCACCACGCCCATGCGCACCAGGGTCTCGCCCAGCGGCACGCTGCGGTCGAGCTGCTGCTGCGCAAGGCCGGCGCGCAGCTGCTCTTCCGTGAGCATGCCCAGCGCCATCAGGGCCTGGCCAATGCGCAGGATGGGCATGCGGCTCTGGACTTCCAGTGCGTGCAGCAATTGCTCGGGCGTGACGACTTCGGTGGGGGACATGAAATGGTTTCTCCTGTGAAGGGGATTCTGAGGCCGCCAGGGCGGGCTTGTCAGCAGGAATGCGCCCCCCGCCAGCGGCAAGGGTGATGCGCAACCACTACCAAAGTTCTCAATCGGAGAAGCCGAAGGTGTTGCGTCCCGCGGCCTTGGCGCGATAGAGCGCGGCATCGGCGCGTGCCAGCAGGTCGGCGGCACCGGCCGAGGCGTCCGCGGCCTGGTGGAAGGCGATGCCGATGCTGGTCGTGACGTTCAGGCTGCGGCCGTCCAGTTCGAAGGGGACGGTGCCTACCCGCTCGACGATCTTTCGCGCGACCGCCACCGCGGCTTCCCGCGTGTGCACGTTCTCCAGCACGACCACGAACTCGTCGCCCGCCAGGCGCGCCACGGTGTCGGTGCTTCGCACGCTGGCCAGCAGGCGCTGCGCATATTCCACCAGCACGCCGTCGCCGGTCGCATGGCCGAGCGTGTCGTTGATGGTCTTGAAGTAGTCGATGTCGAGAAACAGCACCGCCAGCGCGTTGCCCGAACGCTGCGCGCGCGCGATGGCGCCGGGCAGGAACTCGTTGAAGGCGAGCCGGTTCGCCAGGCCGGTGAGCGTGTCGATGCGCGCCAGGTCGATCAGCTTGCGCTCCACCGCCTTCAGGGCGCTGATGTCCAGGCTCAGCGAGAAGATGCCGCGCGTGATGCCGTCGGGGCCGATGTCGGGCACGTAGCTCACGCGCGTGGTGCGCTCGGCGCCGGTGGTCCTGGTCTGCGCCTCGAACTCCACGCGCTCGCCCGCCAGCGCGCGCGCGATCATGGGCTTGCGCGAAAGATACACGTCGGGCCCCACGACGTCGCTCACGTGGCGGCCCAGGACGGCGTCGGGCTCCACGCCGAACCATTCGCGGTAGGTGGCATTGGCGAAGGTGATCTTCTCCTCGCGGTCGATGTAGGTGATGAGTGCCGGCAGGTTGTCGGTGATGGTGCGCAGGCGCCTTTCGCTTTCGGCTTGCCGCAGCTCCGCGCGCTTAAGCGCGGTGATGTTGAAAGTCATGAGATAGAAACCCACGAGCCCGCCCTGCGGGTCCATGTCGGCCACCAGGTTGACCTGGAAAAAGCCGTCCTTCCCGCCCAGCGGCGCCTGCACCGGAAAGCGCACCGACTTGCCCTCGCGCACCAGCGGAAGGTAGGGCCGGATCTGCCGGTGCACCGCCTTGCCCAGCGCCGAGCGCAGCGTGACGTTCTCGAGCGGGCCGCTGCCCAGCCCCGCCATCTGCCGCGCGCGGCTGTTGGCGAAGAGGCAGTTCTCCGCGCTGTCGAAATAGCCCACCAGCGCCGGGATGCTGTCGGTCACGTCGCGCAGCCGCTTCTGCTGTTCGGTCAGGGCCTTGCGTATGTTCACCTCGTCGGTGATGTCGAAGGTCATCGCGAACACGCCCTGCACCACGCCGCTCGCGTCCCGGTCGGGAATGTAGTGGGCCTTGAAGGTGCGGTCGCCGATGCCCAGCGCCGGATCGCCGGATTTCTCGACCACCACCGTTTCACCGGCCAGCGCGCGCTCGTAGGCCGGCGCCACGATGGCAAAGTCCGACGGGCCGCGAACCTCCGGCATCGATTGCCCCACCATGGCCCGGTCCTGGTGCAGGGCCTTCACCTGGGCATTGACGAAGGTGTATCTCAGCGAGGAATCGACGTGCGAGACCAGCGCGGGGATGTTGTCGGCAATGACGCGGACCTGCGCTTCGCTGTGGGCAAGGCTGAATTCGATGCGCTTGCGCTCGGTCACGTCGGAGGTCATGGCGTAGTAGCCGCGGACCTGGCCGGCCTGGTCGCGGTCGGGGATGAGTTCGGTCTGGAAGTAGCGGTCTTCCTCGCCGCGCTTCGCCTCGCCCCGGCTTTCGAAGCTGACGGCCTCGCCGGCCAGCACGCGCCGCACGGCGGCATCCACCGTCTCGTCCTCGCCGATGTTCTGCGCCGTGCGCCCGATCAGCTGGGCCGCACCGCGGTCGAACTTCCTGCACAGCGGGGCGTTCACGAAGGTGTAGCGGCCCTGCGCATCCACGTGCGACACCAGCGCGGGAAGGTTGTCGGTGATGTCGCGCAGGAACTTCTCGCTCGATTTGCGCTGCTGCATCAGCGTGTCGAAGGTGCGCGCGAGATCGCCGATCTCGTCGTGCCGGTAGGTGCGCGGCACGGCCGTCTGCAGGGCCGGGTTGTCCACGTCCAGCATGTGCCGGTGCAGGTGCCTGAGCGGCGTGAGCTGCTGGCGCACGAAGCCCAGCACCGCGGCACCCGCGAGCATGGCGAGCACCACCGCGCCGATCCATGCCGAGCGCTCGATGGCGTCGACCCGGGCGAAGGCTTCCGTGCTCGGGTACATGGACCCGAGCACCCAGTTGGTCTGCGGGATGCGCTTGAAGGCGTAGAGGCCGTGCACGCCCGCATGGTTGAAGCCTTCGGTCGCGCCTTCGTAGCCTTCGACCGGGCGCTCGATCTCGGGATTGCCGACCCCCTTCAGGCCCGTCTGGTTGATGATGCGCTCGGTGCGCGGATGGTCGATCACCACGCCTTCCGTGCTGGTGATGAACAGGTAGCCCGTTTCGCCGAATTTCACGTCGGCGAGCTCGCCCAGGATGTTCCGGTCCTTCAGGTTGATGGCGCCCGAGATCACGTATCTGACGTTGCCGGCGGCGTCGAGCACCGGCTCGGTCATGGCGATCTGCGCCAGGCCGGTGAGCCGGTTGAGGTAGGGCTCGGAGATCACGCCGGCGCGGGCCGCGAGCGTTTGCTGGAAGTACGCACGGTCCTTGATGTTGACCTTGCCGGGCTGCTGCGGGCCGCTCAGGCTCGCGACCAGGTCGCCTTCGGCCGTGAAGAAGGCGACGTTGCTGAACGCCTTGCGAAGCGACGGGTGCTTTTCGAGGAAGGCCTGCAGCGCCGGCGTGTCGGGGAACTCGCTGAGTGCCACGCTGTCGGCGAAGGTCTCCAGCAGCGTGCGGCGGCTCACGAACTTTTGGTCGATGGTGTTCGCAATGGCCGACAGGCGGGCGAAGGCTTCGCTTTCGATGGAGGCCTTTATGCTGGTCTTGACCAGCTGCAGGGCGACCGTCGCAATGGCGAGGGTGGCTGCCAGGACGACCGCGGCAATGCCCAGGCCGAGGCGTGTGTTCAGGCTGATGCGGATGTTCCGAAGACCGGGTAAGTTCATTGGCATGGACGTGCACCGCGATGAGGTCCGCGCTGCGCCTGCACGTAGTGTGTCAGAACCGGGAACCGGGCCGCTGCGCGCAATCCCCCATATGCCGCTCGCCCACGCCGCACCCTCACATTTCCTCGCGCTTGAGAAGATAGTCGAGCGGGCCGACGCGGAACCAGCGGTAGCCGTAGGGCTCCAGCAGCATGCAGTGCTTTCCCCTCGAATCGGCGCGGCTGTGCGCGTTGGAGAGCAGGTTGACCAACTGCCCGCCATGCCTGCCGAGCGCCGTGGCTGCGAGCTTTATTTCCAGCGGGCTTTCGCTGAGGTTGTGCACGAAGACCGCCGCGTTGCCGCGCCATTCGTAGCGCATGACGAGCACGGCCCGCTCCTCGTTCGGAATCACCTCGAAATCGCCCCAGCCGATCTCGGGCACTTCTTTTCGCATGCGGAACACGCGCTCCATCCAGTTGAGCAGCGACTCGGGATCGCGCCGCTGCGCCGCCACGTTCACGTGCTCGAAGCCATAGGCACCGCCCGTGATCACGGGCAGCACCGGCTTCGAGGAGGTGGTGAATCCGCCCTGGCGTTCGGTGGACCACTGCATCGGCGTGCGCGCGCAGTTGCGTTCCGGCAGGCTCAGGTCGTCGCCCATGCCGATCTCGTCGCCGTAGCGGATCACCGGCGTGCCGGGCAGGGTGAGCATCAGGCTGTAGGCCAGCTCGAGGCGCCGCCGGTTGCCGCCGAGCATCGGTGCCAGCCTGCGCCGTATGCCGCGGTCGTACAGCTGCATGTCTTTTTCGGGGCCGAAGGCGGCGAACACGCGCTGGCGCTGCGCGGGCCGCAGGCGGCCCAGGTCGAGCTCGTCGTGGTTGCGCAGGAAGATGCCCCATTGCGAGGTGGCGGGACGCGCCCGGGTCGCCTCCAGCGCCTTGGCCAGCGGCCGCGAGTTGCCCGCGGCCATTGCATAGAAGAGGTGCTGGTTGACCTGGAAGTTGAACATCATGTGCAGCCGCTCGCCTTCCTCGCCGAAGTAGGCCATGTTGCTGCTGGGCAGCACGTTGGCCTCGGCAAGGATGATCGCATCGCCCCGGCGCCACTGGAGCAGTTCGCGGAACTGCCGCAGCATGTCGAATTTCTCGGTCGGGCGCACGACCCTCGGGCCCTTTGCGCCGATCACGAAGGGCACGGCGTCCATGCGGAAGCCGGACACGCCCATCTGGGTCCAGAAGCCCATGATCTTCAGGATCTCGGCCTGCACCTCGGGGTTGGCGGTGTTCAGGTCGGGCTGGAATTCATAGAAGCGGTGGAAGTACCAGCGCCTTGCGAGCTTGTCGAAGGTCCAGGTCGATTTCTGCACGCCGGCGAAGACCACACCATCGGTGTAGCGAGGCGGTTTCTTGTCGGACCACACATACCAGTTGTGATACTTTGACTTGCGGTCCCTGCGCGCCTGCTGGAACCACGGGTGCTGGTCCGAGGTGTGGTTCACCACCAGGTCCATCAGCACGCGCATGCCGAGGCGCGAAGCCGAATGCGTGAATTCGACGAAATCGCCGAGCGTGCCGAACCGGGGATCGACGTTGTAAAAGTCAGAAACATCGTAGCCATCGTCCTGCCTCGGCGACGGATGGAAGGGCATCAGCCACAGGGTCGTGACACCCAGGCCGTGGAGGTACTCCAGCCGCCGCGTCAGCCCCTCGAAGTCGCCGCAGCCATCGCCGTTGGAGTCCATGAAGGTTCCCACGGAGAGGCAATACACCACGGCGTTTTTGTACCAAAGGTCGTTGATCATGGCGGGGAACCTCCTGAAGATCGGAACCTCGCAAACCCGGAACACACGAAAGGAAACCCGATGTCGGCCGATGCTTGGTGGAAGAACGGAATCGTCTACCAGATTTATCCGCGTTCATTCCAGGACAGCGATGGAGACGGCATCGGCGACCTGCGAGGCATCCGCAAGCGGCTCGATTATCTGGTCGAGCTCGGCGTGGATGCCATCTGGATATCGCCGATCTACCCCTCACCAATGGCCGACTTCGGGTACGACATATCCGACTACTGCAACATCGATCCGCGCTTCGGCACGCTCGAGGACTTCGATGCGCTCGCGGCGGAATGCAGGGCGCGCGGCCTCAAGCTGGTGCTGGACTTCGTGCCCAACCACACCTCCGACCAGCACCCCTGGTTCGTGCAGAGCCGCGCCTCGCGCACGAGCCCCAGGCGCGACTGGTACCTGTGGCGCGATCCTGCGCCTGATGGCGGCCCACCCAACAACTGGCTCAGCAATTTCGGCGGTCCGGCATGGACCTTCGACGAAGCCAGCGGCCAGTACTACTGCCACTCCTTCCTGAAGCAGCAGCCCGACCTCAACTGGCGCAACCGCGAGGTGCGCGAGGCGATGTACGAGGTGCTGCGCTTCTGGCTGCGGCGCGGGGTGGACGGTTTCCGCGTCGACGTGCTCTACCACCTCGTCAAGGACGACCAGTTCCGCGACAACCCGCCCAACCCGTCGTTCCAGCCGGGGCAGGACCCCTCGCACCGGCTGCTGGCGCTCTACACGACGGACCGGCCGGAGATGCAGGACATCGTGGTCGAGATGCGCCGCGTGGTCGACGCGTTCAGCGACGAGGCTTCGGCGCGGGTGCTGATCGGCGAGCTCTATCTTCCGCTCGAGCGGCTCATGGCTTACTACGGGCGCACCTCCGAAGGCCTGTTGCAGGGCGTGCAGCTGCCGTTCAATTTCCAGCTCATCGCGGCGCCTTGGCATGCGGCCGAAATCGACCGCATCGTGCGCAACTACGAGGCGGCGTTGCCGCACGGCGCGGCGCCCAACTGGGTGCTCGGCAACCACGACAAGCCGCGCATCGCGAGCCGCGTGGGGCAGGAGCGGGCGCGGCTCGCGGCAATGCTGCTGCTGACGCTGCGCGGCACGCCCACGCTCTACTACGGCGACGAGATCGGCCTGACCGACGTTCCCATTCCGCCCGATGAGGTGCAGGACCCGTTCGAGAAGAACGAGCCGGGCAAGGGCCTCGGGCGCGATCCGCAGCGCACGCCCATGCAGTGGAGCCGGGCACATGCGGCCGGCTTCACCGATGGCACGCCATGGCTGCGCCTTGGCGGCGACTGGGGCATGCGCAACGTGGAGTCGCAGCTGGCCGATCCGGCCTCGATGCTGCAGCTCTACAAGCGGCTCATCGCGCTGCGGCGCAACGAGTCCGCGCTGCACGAAGGAAGTCATGAGCAGCTCGATGCCGGCGCCGACGTGCTGGCCTATGCAAGAACCTCCGGAGACAGGCGGCTGGTCGTGCTGCTGAACTTCGCCACCACCGAAACCCGGGTGGCTGCAGACCTGCTGCCGGCGGAAGTGGTCGTGCTGGCTTCCACCCATGCGGACTGCACCGGCGCGGTGGCCGGCGAACTGGTGCTGCAGCCGCTCGAAGGCGTGATCGTCACGCACTGATCGGTGCGCGAAAGACGGTGCGGGGAAAGACGCGGCTACTGGCCCGAGGGGTAGGTTTCGGGAACTTCCGCGTCCATGGCCACCGCATCGCGTTCCAGCGGCGCGACCGCGCGGCTGCGGTCGAAGTGCAGCAGCGCATCGAACTGCACCGGCAGCCGCGCGAAGAAATAGTGGCTCTGCCGTTCGGTCTCGGGCCGGTAGATCACGCCGATGGCGCGCTCGAGCCGCGCCTCGCGCAGCGCGAAGAAATGGCTTCCCTCGCCGCGCAGCGGCAGCATGAAGCGCTCGAGCTCGGTCTCGTGCATGAGGCCCTCGTAGCTGTCCGCGCGTGATGGAAGTACCTGCTTGCGCTCGGCCGCTGCGCCCCAGTCGGAGGCTGCCATCACGCTGCCGGTGTGCGTGGTGAAGCCCACCAGCACCGCATCGCGGCCCTGGCGTTCGCGCACCAGCTGGCCGACGTTGAGCTCGCCGCGGCGTTCGCCCATCTCGGTGGCGCGCGCATCGCCCAGGTGCGAGTTGTGCGCCCACACCACGAGCTTCGGCCGATCGCTCGCGCGCCACAGGTGGCGCTCGATCTCGCCCAGCGTCTCCACCATGTGCCGGTCGCGCAGGTTCCAGGAGGACACGTCGCTCAGGTACATCGAGCGGTAGTAGGCCTCGGCGTTCTTGATCAGGCGCGCGTTCTGCTCGGCGTCGAAGGCTTCTTCCTCATTGGCTGCGCTGCCGCTGCGCCATGCGTCGCCGGCGGCGCGGCGCATCTCGACGAGCATCTCGACCACTTCGCGCTGGCACGAGGGCGTGTTGCCGAGCCCGGCCATCAGGCCATAGACCTGTCCGCCGTCGCCGAAGCGGTCGAAGCAACCGTAGCGTTCGCGGGCGCTGCGCGCCGCCACCGGATCGGTGCGGTCGAAATAGTCGAGCACGGCTTCGATGGAGGCGTGCAGGCTGTAGAGGTCCAGGCCGTAGAAGCCGGTCTTTCCCTGCGGCGGGCCTGCGTCGTTGAAGGCGCGCTGCCATTCGACGAAGCTTGCGACGTCCTCGTTGCGCCACATCCAGGTCGGAAAGCGCCGGAAGCCCGCGAGCGCATCGCGCGCATTGGCGTCGTCGCTGGCGCCCCTCACGTAGCGGTTCACGCGATAGGCATCGGGCCAGTCGCCTTCGATGGCCACGGCGTTGAAGCCTTTTTCGGCCAGCAGGCGCCGCGTGATGTCCGCGCGCGCCGCATAGAACTCGTGCGTGCCGTGCGAAGCCTCGCCGAGCAGCACGTAGTGCGCATCGCCGATCAGTTCGAGCAGCGCGTCATGATCGCTGGAAGATCCATCCATCGGATGCGCCACGGCACGCAGCGCCTGCGCCTCGTCCGAAATGCGTGAGGGATTCATCGTCCACGGTCCTCAGGCAGGAAGCGCGCCATGAGGGTTGGCGTCTTCGATCAGATGGCAGACCTCCTCGTCGCTGGTCTGCGAGAAGTCGAGGTACCAGCGCCCCACGCCGAGGAAGGGCTCCGGCGTCTCGGCGCAGATCACGTCATCCGCTTCGCCGAGCAGCAGCGCGCAGGCTTCGCGCGACGCCACGGGCGCTGCAACCACCACGCGAGCCGGCGCCTGCCGGCGCACCGCGCGAATGGCCACGCGCATGGTCGAGCCGGTGGCCAGGCCATCGTCCACCAGGATGGCGGTGCGGCCATGCAGGTCGGGCGCGGGCCGGTCGCCGCGGTAGGCGCGCTCGCGCCGCTCGAGTTCGTATTGCTCATTGCGCACGACTTCGTCGACCTCCTTTGCGCCGATGCCGAGTTCGCGCACGAGGTCTTCATCCAGCACCCGCTCGCCGCCGCCCGCGATGGCACCCATCGCGTACTCCTCGTGCCCCGGCACGCCGAGCTTGCGCACCACGAGCACGTCGAGCGGCGCGTTCAATGCCTTGGCCACTTCGTAGGCCACCGGCGTCCCGCCGCGCGGCAGGGCCAGCACGATCACATCCGGCCGGTTGGCATAGCTTGCCAAGCTCCGGGCGAGCGCCCGGCCCGCCTGCTGCCGGTTTCTGAAAGACTGGAACGCCATTTCTCGAATGTCCTTGCGGCCACCTTATTTTTGCCGGCGCATGGATGTTGTAGGGCGATGCCCACATTGGCGTAGGTGTGCACTGCCACCGGGGCGTGCGGCGGAGCCGCCGAAGCAAGAGAAAGAACGGTGGGAACTCGAACGTACCTTCTGGGTGGATGGCAGCCTGCCTATGCGCAGGGCCTTGCACCTGAGTCGCTGATGGTCTTTGCGCCGCCGGTGGGCGTGCTGGACCGCGTGCGCACCCTCGAAGCGATCCGCAACGCGCCACGCTGGAAGCGCGTGGTGTTCGCCGCCGAGTGCGACGGCAGATCGGCGCCCTACAGGGCGCAATGCAGCTCGGCCTATGTGTCCATGGGCGGCAATGGAGGCTGGCCTTGAACCACCAGCCGCCCATGAGCCGCATCCCGGCTATGAACAACCTACTGAAACATCACAGCTAGGCGCCGGCCCCCAACCCACCCCGCCGATGTCGCTGCGCCTCCCGCCATGCATTCACGATCAGCGCCCGCGCCTTCGGATGCTCGGGGTCGCTAACCACCCATTCCGGATACGCATGCGGAAGGCTGGCCGCGGTCACGCGGATCGCGTCGAACTCGATGGGGGAGAGCGGCGCGGCCGCGCTGGCGCGGTGGGTCAGCGTCTTGCGCAGGCCCGCCTTCCATGCATCCGGCAGGTGATCGACAGCGGGCAGGAGCGCCAGCGCGATGTGCGCGGCGCGCGGGCTCAGGGCTGCGGCGTCGGCGCGCAGGCGCGCCAGGCACTCGGTGCCGCTCGCCGTCTCTTTTCTCTCACCTCCGGAGCATGGCATGCGGCATCCCTCGCTCAGGCTGTCTGGATCTCGATGCGCCGCGGCTGCGCATGCTGGGCCTTGGGAATGCGCAGCTTCAGCACGCCCTGCGAAAGCTCGGCCGAGATGGCGTTGGTGTCGAGCTCCTTGCTGAGCGTGAAGACGCGGCGGAAGCGGCCCAGGCCCACCTCCGTATGGCTCGATTCCAGCCCCTCGGGCACCGAGAGCCCCGACTCGGCCTCGATGGTCAGCGTGTCGGACGCGACCTGCAGGCTGAGCTTGTCGCGCGAGACGCCCGGCAGGTCGGCAAAGAGCGTGATGCCGCCGCTGTCCTCGACCACGTCCACCGGCGGCGTCAGCGCCGCGTCGCTGTAGCGCGTGCTGTCTTCCTTGCGCGCGAGCTCCTTCGATCCAGCCGCGCGGGACGAAGTGGTGGGGGTGTTGCTGTTGTCCATGATCGTCTCTCCTTTCTTCATTTCATGGTCGCATCACCGTCATCACTGGACGGTGATGCGCCGCGGCTGCGACGAGGCCTGGCGCTGCACGGTGATGTGCAGCACGCCGTCGCGGTACTTGGCGCTCACGGCGTCGGGGTCGGCATCGTCGGGCAGGGTGAGCACGCGGCGGAACGAACCCTCGAAGCGCTCGTTAATGTGCACGGCTGCCTTGGCATCGGATTCGGGCAGGTTGTTGGCGCGCTGGCCGGCAATGGTGAGCAGGCCGCGCTCCAGGTTCACCTCGAGGCTGGACGGGTCGACGCCGGGCGCGAACGCGTAGATCTCCACGGTCTTCGGCGTGCCGCCGATGTTCAGGGCCGGGAAGCCGTTGCGGCCGAAGCCCCGGATGGTGGGGGACAGATCGAAGGCCTGCTGCATCTCGCGCTGCAGGCGATCCATCTCTGCGAACATGTCGCGCGGAAACAAGGATCGGTACATGGCGAAAACCTCCATTCAAGAACAGGTTGAACGGCGCGCCGGAGCGTGTGTCTCCAGGCGCTTCCGATCAGCGAAATAGGCGCTGGCGGCAGGTTTTCAAGAGGGGATGTCCGGGGGGTGGTACCCCGATCGCCCGGGTGCTATGAAGGCTGGTGCCGCCATTGAAAAAACCCGGTCCGAGGCCTCTTGAACGTGCGCCGCGCGGACCTAAATCGATCCTCGTCGAAATCGTCAATCGTCATTCCAAACCTGAAGGAGATTTGCCATGCCGATGGACCTGCTCAAGCAGATTGCCGCATCCCGCCTGCCCGTGTCTTTCCGCACGCCCAAGGAGATCGACGAGGTCAGGATCCTGCGCCAGGCGGGGCTCGTGATTGCACTGATTCCGGCGCCAGCCGACCCTCTGAAGCTCGCGGGCAGCGAGCCCGCGGCGCAGGTGCTGGCCCTCACCGAGAAAGGACGCGAGGAGCTCGCGCGGATCCGCTACCCGGGCGAGCTGCCGCAGCATGAAACCGGCTCCCGGGGCCGGAGGAACTGGCTCGCCGCAAGGCGCTTCGGACATGCATTGCAGCAAGTCTTACCGGTGCGAAGCCGCGATTCGCGCCCCTCGCAGGGCTTGTAGGCCGCATCCTTCCTGAACATGCGCGCAAAACCATGCCGCCGTCTGCGTGGTTCCGCGCTGAATCCGATTCGCTCATGCAAGCGAGAAATTCATCAGGAGACAGACATGGACTTCGAAGGCATCTACTGCTTTGACACGGCGGCCGTCCGCTTCGCGATCTACCCGGACGGCCATGATGGTGCACGCATCATCGGGCAGATTTCGGAGGAAACCCTGCACGACGTGTTCGGCACCAAGAACCTGGGCGACCGCCTGCTGGAAACCTGCAAGGCGCACTTCGATGTCATTGGCGCCGCGGCGCTCAAGCGCTACCGCGCCAACCCGAACCAGCCGATCGTGCTGACCGTGGACGATTTTCCGCGGCGCCTTTCTCCCCGGTCCGGGGGCTCGCAAACCGCACCGCAGGCCACGCCGCTCGCTGCCTGAAAAACGCCGCGCCCGGTGCGCGGCCGGTTTTCACCCCCATCGCGCGATGGGCAACTCTCCGACACGGCAAGGAGGTTTCAGCCTTACCCGCTGCGCCCGGATTCTTTGCAAATTGTGTGATCAGGCCTTGTAGATGCCGAAAGCGTGTTCCGTTGGACACCCGGTCGCTGGCCTTCATGCAAGCAAGGAACACCGGTGCCAGTGACCCAACTGCTTTCAGAGCCTGAGGCGCAAGACGCCTACCTGTTCCGCGAAGGAACGCATTCCCGCCTGTACGACCTCCTGGGTTGCCATCTTCTGAAGGAGGGCGGCGCGCGCTTCGCGGTGTGGGCGCCCAACGCGGAATCGGTGGCGGTGGTCGGCGACTGGAACCATTGGTCCGGCGACGCCGATCCGCTGGCGCCGTCCGCGGACGGCACCGGCATCTGGCTGGGCCGCGCGCCCCATGCCGCGCCGGGGCAGGCCTACAAGTACCGCATCCGCTCGCGCTTCGGCGGCTACACGGTCGACAAGGCCGACCCGGTCGCGTTCTGCGCAGAGCTGCCGCCCGCCACGGCCTCGCGCATCTGCGAACTTTCTTATGACTGGAAGGACGCCGACTGGATGGCCACGCGGGGCGCGCGCAATGCGCTCGATGCGCCGATGTCGGTCTACGAGGTGCACCTGGGCTCGTGGCGCCGCCGCGAAGGCCGCTTCATGGGCTACCGCGAGATCGCGAATGAACTCGCGGCCTACGTGAAGGAGATGGGCTTCACGCACGTGGAGCTCATGCCCGTGACGGAGCATCCGTTCTACGGCTCCTGGGGCTACCAGACCACCGGCTACTTCGCGCCCACGGCGCGCTACGGCTCGCCGCAGGACTTCATGTACCTGGTCGATCAGCTGCACCAGAACGGCATCGGCGTGCTGCTGGACTGGGTGCCTTCGCACTTTCCGACCGACGAGCACGGCCTTGCGTTCTTCGACGGCACGCACCTCTACGAGCATGCCGATCCGCGCCAGGGCTTCCACCCGGAGTGGAACTCCAGCATCTTCAACTACGGCCGCGCGGAGGTGCGCAGCTTCCTGGTGTCGTCGGGCCTGTTCTGGCTCGACCGGTACCACGTGGACGGGCTGCGCGTCGATGCGGTCGCGTCCATGCTCTACCTGGACTACGCGCGCCAGCACGGCGAATGGATTCCCAACCGCCATGGCGGCCGCGAGAACCTGGAGGCGATCGACTTCCTGCGGACGCTGAACCGCGCGGTCTACCGCGAGTTCCCCGACGCGATCACGGTGGCCGAGGAATCCACCGCCTGGCCTCGCGTCTCGCGGCCGACCGACATGGACGGGCTGGGCTTCGGCGAGAAATGGAACATGGGCTGGATGCACGACGTGCTCGCCTACATGAAGCAAGAGCCCATCCACCGCAAGTACCACCACCACAAGATGACCTTCTCGCTGGTGTATGCCTTCCACGAGAACTTCGTGCTGCCGCTGTCGCACGACGAGGTGGTGCACGGCAAGGGTTCGCTGCTCGGCAAGATGCCCGGCGACCAATGGCAGCAGTTCGCCAACCTGCGCGCGCTGTTCGGCTTCATGTGGGCGCATCCTGGCAAGAAGCTGCTGTTCATGGGGGGCGAGTTCGGGCAGCGGCGCGAGTGGACGCACGACGGCGAGCTCGAATGGTGGGTCTGCGAGCTCGAAGACCATGGCGGCCTGCAGCGGCTGGTGGCGCAGCTCAACCGCGTGTACCGCGGCGCGCCCGCGCTCTACCAGCAGGATTTCTCCGCATCGGGTTTCGAATGGGTGGCGGCCGACGATGCCGACGCCAGCGTGTTCGCCTTCCTGCGCAAGCCGCGCGACGGCCATCCGCCGCTGCTGGTCGTCAGCAACATGACGCCGGTGCCGCGCACCAACTACCTCTTGGGCGTGCCGCTGCCCGGCTTCTGGAGCGAGCTCATCAACACCGACGCCGTCGAGTTCGGCGGCTCGGGGTGGGGCAACCTTGGCGGCGTCGAGGCCGCCCCCGTGCGTTCGCATGGCCGCATGCACTCGGTGTGCATGACCCTGCCGCCTCTGTCCACGCTGATTCTCGAACACCGGCCATCATGATGAAACTGTTCGCAAACCCGCAGGCGCCCGCGGCTTCCGTGGCGCCCGATGTGCGCGACGGCAACCGCCGCGCGGTCATCGATGCCGTGCTGCCGTCGGTGGACCACGGCCGCTTCGCCGTGAAGTGCATCGTCGGCGAAAGGGTGCAGGTGAAGGCGCACTGCTTCACCGACGGCCACGACGTGCTGCGCGTGCAGCTGTGCTGGCGTCCGCAGGGCAAGGCCGAGTTCCGCGAGGTGCCGATGAAGCCGCTCGTCAACGACGTGTGGGAGGCCTCGTTTGCGCCGCCCGCGCTCGGACGCTACTTCTACACCGTGGTGGCCTGGGTCGATCCCTTCGAGTCGTGGCGCCATGAAATGACGCGCCGCGTGGACCCCGACGACGTGCGCATCGCCTCGCAGGTGGGCGCGCTGGAGGTGGCGGGCGCGGCCGAGCGGGCCGAGGGCGCGGACCGGCAGGCGCTGGCCAACTGGGCCACCGAGCTCGATGCCGTGGCAGCCGACCCCGGCGCGGACGTGTCAGCGCTCAAGGCGCTGGCGCTGGACGAAGAGCTGGCCATGCTGGCGCGCCGGCACCCCGACCGCCGGCACGAGGTGCGCTTTTCCCTCGAGCTGCCGCTGGAGGCCGAGCGCGAGCGTGCGCGCTTCAGCACCTGGTACGAGCTGTTCCCGCGTTCGGCCGGCACCACGCCCGGCGTGCACGGCACCTTCAAGGACGTGGAGGCGCGGCTGCCCGCCATCGCGGCCATGGGCTTCGACGTGCTGTACTTTCCGCCGATCCACCCGATCGGCCGGCTCCAGCGCAAGGGTCCCAACAATGCATTGGCCAGCGGCCCCGACGATGTCGGCAGCCCCTGGGCCATTGGCGCGGCCGAGGGCGGCCACAAGTCCATTCTTCCGGCGCTGGGCACGGCGGAAGACTTTCGCCACCTCTGCGCAGAGGCCGCCTCGCACGGGCTGGAGATCGCGCTGGACATCGCCTTCCAGTGCGCGCCCGACCATCCCTACGTGAAGGCGCATCCCGACTGGTTCCGCTGGCGCCCCGACGGCAGCGTGCAGTACGCGGAGAACCCGCCCAAGAAGTACCAGGACATCTATCCCTTCAACTTCGAGAGCGAGGACTGGCGCGGCCTGTGGGCCGAGCTGCGCAGCGTGATCGAGCACTGGATCGGCGAGGGCGTGCGCATCTTCCGCGTCGACAACCCGCACACCAAGGCCTTCGCATTCTGGGAGTGGGTGATCGGCGAGATCCGGCGCGCGCATCCGGAAGTGATCTTCCTGGCCGAGGCCTTCACGCGGCCCAAGGTGATGCACCGGCTTGCGAAGCTGGGCTTCTCGCAGTCCTACACCTACTTCACCTGGCGCAACACCAAGCAGGAGCTGGTCGAATACTTCACCGAGCTTTCCACGCCGCCCGGCGTGGACTACTTCCGGCCCAACGTGTGGCCCAACACGCCCGACATCCTGCACGAGCAGCTGCAGGGCGGCGAAGCCTCGGTGTACATGGCGCGGCTGGTGCTTGCCGCCACGCTCGCGGCCAACTACGGCATCTACGGGCCGGCCTACGAGCTGCGCGACCACCGGCCGCGCTCGCCCGGCAGCGAGGAATACCTCGACTCCGAAAAATACCAGCTGCGCCACTGGAACCACGACGACCCGGGCAGCCTGGCGCCGTTCATCACCCGCGTGAACCACATCCGCCGCGAGAACCCGGCGCTGCACCGGGACCGCGGCCTGCGCTTCCTGCGCATCGACAACGACCAGCTGCTGGCCTATGCCAAGGTCTCGGAGGGCGGCGACAACGTGGTCGTGACCGTGGTCAACCTCGATCCGCACAACGTGCAGTCGGGCTGGCTCGAGCTCGACCCCGAAAGCGTGAACGTCGAGCGTTCGCGCCCGTTCCAGATGCACGACCTGCTGAGCGGGCAGCGCTTCATCTGGCAGGGCGGCTGGCACTACGTCAAGCTCGATCCGCACAGCGTGCCCGCGCACATCTTCGTCGTGCGCCGGCGCCACGGCGACGAGCGCGACTTCGACTACTTCCTGTGAGGCCGCAACGATGAACGCCCCTGTCTCCCACATTGCGCTCGAAACGGTAGAGATCGACATCAGCGACGACCCGCTGTGGTACCGCGACGCGGTGATCTACCAGCTCAACGTCAAGGCGTTCTTCGACTCCAACAACGACGGCATGGGGGACTTCAAGGGCGTGACGGCCAAGCTCGACTACGTGAAGGAGCTGGGCGTCAACACCATCTGGCTGATGCCCTTCTATCCGTCGCCGCTGCGCGACGACGGCTACGACATCTCGGCCTACGAGGACGTGAACCCGCAGTACGGCACGCTGGACGACTTCCGCGAAATGCTCGACGCCGCGCACGAGCGCGGGCTGCGGGTGATCACCGAGCTGGTCATCAACCACACCTCGAGCGACCACCCCTGGTTCCAGGCCGCGCGCCGCGCACCGCCCGGCTCGCCCGAACGCGACTTCTACGTGTGGAGCGACACCGACCAGCTCTACCAGGGCACGCGCATCATCTTCACCGACACCGAGACTTCCAACTGGGCCTGGGACCCGGTGGCCAAGGCCTACTACTGGCACCGCTTCTTCAGCCACCAGCCGGACCTCAACTTCGACAACCCGGCCGTGCTCGAAGCCATCTTCAAGGTGATGCGCTTCTGGCTCGACATGGGCGTGGACGGCTTCCGGCTCGACGCCATTCCCTACCTGGTGGAGCGCGACGGCACCAGCAACGAGAACCTGCCCGAGACCCATGCGGTGATCAAGAAGGTGCGCGCCGCCATCGATGCACAGTACAAGAACCGCTTCCTGCTGGCCGAGGCCAACATGTGGCCGGAAGACGTGCGCGAGTATTTCGGCGATGGCGACGAGTGCCACATGGCGTACCACTTTCCGCTGATGCCGCGCATGTACATGGCCATCGCGCAGGAGGACCGGCACCCCATCGTCGAGATCATGGCGCAGACGCCCGACATCCCGGAGGGCTGCCAGTGGGCCATTTTCCTGCGCAACCACGACGAGCTCACGCTCGAGATGGTGACCAGCAAGGAGCGCGACTACATGTACACCATGTACGCGGCCGACCTGCGCGCGCGCATCAACCTGGGTATTCGCCGGCGCCTCGCGCCGCTGATGGAGAACGACATCGACCGCGTGAAGCTCATGAACGGCATGCTGCTGTCGATGCCGGGCTCGCCCATCATCTACTACGGCGACGAGATCGGCATGGGCGACAACGTGTTCGTGGGCGACCGCAACGGCGTGCGCACGCCCATGCAGTGGAGCCCCGACCGCAATGCCGGCTTCTCGCGCGCCGACCCGCAGCGGCTGTACCTGCAGCCCATCATGGACCCGATGTTCGGCTACGAGGCGCTCAACGTGGAGGCGCAGGCGCGCGACAGCAGCTCGCTGCTCAACTGGACCAAGCGCATGCTGGCCGTGCGCAAGACCAGCCATGCCTTCGGCCGCGGCAAGCGGCGCTTCCTGAAGCCGGGCAACCGCAAGATCCTGGCCTACCTGAGCGAATACGACGAGGACATCATCCTCACGGTGTTCAACCTGTCGCGCGCCGCGCAGCCGGTGGAGCTGGACCTCTCGGCCTTCAAGGGCCGCGTGCCCATCGAGATGCTGGGCCGCGCGCCGTTCCCGCCGATCGGCGAGCTTCCCTACCTGCTCACGCTGGCCTCGTATGGCTTCTACTGGTTCAGGCTCACCTCCGATGCCGAGATGCCCAGCTGGCACCAGGAGGGCGTGGCGCTGCAGGAATGGCCCACGCTGGTGCTGTTCGACGGCTGGACCAGCTTCTTCCGCGACCGCGTGATGCCCTGGCGCATCGGCATGTCGGAGCGCATGCGCAACCAGTTCGAACTGGAGACGCTGCCGCGCCACATCGAGATCCAGCGCTGGTATGCATCGAAGGGCACCGCTATCGAGCGCGCGCGTCTGGCCGACCACGTCATCTGGGAGGCAGGCCCGCTCAGCTGGATGCTGCCGCTGCTCGAGCTCGACGGCCCGCCCGGCGGCGCCACCTACTTCATGCCGCTGGCATTGGCCTGGGAAGAACGCGACGAGGAGCGCATGGCCGGCGTCGCGCAGGCCGCGCTCGCCAAGGTGCGGCAGCAGGCGCAGGTGGGCCTGATGGGCGATGCGTTCTATGACGAGGCCTTCTGCCGCGAGCTGGTGCTGGCCATCCGCAGCGGCCTGGATCTGGAAACCGCGCAGGGACGGCTCAGGTTCCGCGCGACGGCCGCTTTCGCCGAGGTGGAGGCCGACATCGCGAGCCTGCCGGTCGGCCGGCCCAGCGGCGTGAGCAGCAACACCGTGGTCACGCTCGACGAGACCCTGTTCCTCAAGGGCTACCGCCACCTGCGCGAGGGCCTGAACCCCGAACTGGAGATGGGCCGCTTCCTGACCGAGGTGGCCAGATATCCGCACTGCGTTCCGGTGTTGGGCGCGCTCGAATACACCGGCAACGACGGACGCACCATGACGCTCGCCATGGTGCAGTCCTATGTGTCGAACCAGGGCGACGGCTGGGACCACACGCTGGGCTACCTGGAGCGCTTCCTGCGCGACTTCGCCACCACCGACGGCGCGCTGCCGGACCCGATGGCCGTGCACGGCGGCTTTCTCGCGCTCATGGCCACGCTGGGCCGGCGCACCGCCGAGCTGCACAAGGCGCTGGCGCTGCGCACCGGCGCGGCCGCCTTCGACCCCGAGCCGCTGCTGGACAGCGACATCGTGCGCTACGCGGAGCAAGCCCGCGCCGACGCCGCCGCCACACTGGCACTGCTGCGCGAAAGGCTGGCCCAGCTGCCGGCACCGGCGCAGCCCGACGCCCAGGCCCTGCTCGCCATGGAGGACGCGCTGCAGGGCGCCATCGCGGCGCGCCGGCCGCAGGCCCAGGGCGGCATCAAGAGCCGCTACCACGGCGACTTCCACCTCGGGCAGGTGCTGCTGCGGGACAACGACTTCGTCATCATCGACTTCGAAGGCGAGCCCGCGCGCAGCTTCGATGAGCGCCGCGCCAAGGGCTCGCCGCTGCGCGACGTGGCCGGCATGCTGCGCTCGTTCAACTATGCGCGCTGGGCCGCGCTGCGGCGCGTGGCGCAGAGCGTGGAGGAGGCCGCCTACCTGGGGCCGCCGGCGGCCGCCTGGGAGCAGTCGGCACGCCAGGCCTTCCTGGACGGCTACATGGAGGCCGGCGCGGGAGAGCAGGCCATCCGCATCGACGCCGACCTGCTCGCGCTGTTCGAGACCGAGAAGGCGCTGTACGAACTGCGCTACGAGCTCAACAACCGCATCGACTGGGCGCAGGTGCCGCTGAACGGCGTGCTCGCCCTGCTGCAGGTGGAGCGGCCCGGTTGATGCTTGCACCGCATCCACCGCCTTCGTCCGCCACCGCAACCACCTACCGGAGAGACACATGGACCGATTTGGCATTCACCTGGAGCCGCTGAACGCAATGCTTTACCAGGTCGGGGCCTTCGTGCCCCGCCTCGCAATTGCATTGGTGGTGGTGCTTGCCGGCTGGCTCATCGCCAAGACCGCGCGCTTTGCGGTCACCAAGGCGCTGCGCGCGATCAACTTCAACGTGCTGACCGAGCGCGCGGGCCTGGACAACTTCCTGCGCCAGGGCGGATGGCCGGGCGACACCTGCAGCCTCTTCGGCGTGCTGGCCTATTGGCTGGTGATCTTTGCGGCGCTGCTGCTGGCCTTCAACGGCATGGGCCTGAGCTACATCGCCGACCTGCTCGGGCGCGTGGTGTGGTTCGTGCCGAACCTCTTCGTGGCCCTCCTGGTGCTGGCCTTCGGTTCCTACTTTGCCCGCTTCGTGGGAGAGGCGGTGTCGAGCTACTTCCGGGGCGCGCAGATGCGCGACGCCATGCTGCTGGGGCAGATCGCGCGCTATGCGGTCATGGCCTTCGTCATCCTGATCGCGCTGGACCAGGTCAAGGTGGGCGGTGACATCGTGCGCGAAAGCTTCCTGGTGATCCTGGCGGGCGTGGTGTTCGCGCTGGCGCTGGCCTTCGGCCTGGCCGGCAAGGACTGGGCGGCCGAGCAGATCGAGCGCTGGTGGCCGCGCCTGCCGAAGGACAGCAACAACAGCGGCGCGGCCAGGCCCAAACCGAATCCGCTCGACGAGCGCCCGCCGCGCTGAAATTTTTATCTCCCACATCCCATTTGATGACACGCAGCAGCCAACGCAATCCGATCTCTGCCGTCTGGCCGGGGCGCCCCTATCCGAGGGGCGCCAACTGGGACGGGGAGGGCGTGAACTTCGCGCTTTTCTCCCAGCATGCACAAGGGGTGGACCTGTGCCTGTTCGACGACAAGGGCCGCCATGAAATCCAGCGCATCCCGATCCGGGAGCGCACCGACGGCGTGTGGCACTGCTACCTGCCCGAGGCCCGCCCTGGCCAGGCCTACGGCTATCGCGTGCACGGCCCCTACAAGCCGGAAGAGGGCCATCGCTTCAATCCGCACAAGCTGCTGGTCGATCCCTACGCGAAAGACCTGGTGGGCGAGCTGCGCTGGGGCGATGCGCTCTACGGCTACACGGTCGGCAGCAAGCGCGAAGATCTCTCGTTCGACCGCCGCGACAGCGCACCGCTCGTGCCCAAGGGCCGCGTGCTGGAGCCGGCCTTCACCTGGGGCGACGACCGCCGGCCCTCGGTGCCCTGGCAGGACATGGTGATCTACGAGCTGCACGTGCGCGGCTTCACCATGCGCCACCCCGACGTGCCGCCCGAACTGCGCGGCACCTACGGCGGCCTGTGCTGCGCGCCCGTGGTCGACTACCTCAAGCGCCTGGGCGTGACCACCATCGAGCTGCTGCCGGTGCACAGCTTCCTCAATGACCGGCACCTGGCGGAGAAGGGGCTGCAGAACTACTGGGGCTACAACTCGCTGGCCTACTTCGCTCCCGAGACGCGCTACAGCGCTTCGGGCAAGGTGAAGGAATTCAAGACCATGGTGAAGACGCTGCACTCGGCCGGCATCGAGGTGATCCTGGACGTGGTCTACAACCACACCTGCGAAGGCAACCAGCTCGGGCCCACGCTCTCGATGCGCGGCGTGGACAACGCCTCCTACTACATCATCAACGCCGAGCACCGGCGCTACTACGACGACTTCACCGGCTGCGGCAACACCGTCAACCTGGAGCATCCGCATGCGCTGCAGCTGGTGATGGATTCGCTGCGCTACTGGGCCGAGGAAATGCATGTCGACGGCTTCCGCTTCGACCTGGCATCGGCATTGGCACGCGAGGCCGGCAAGGTCGAGAACCTGGGCGGCTTCTTCGACGCCATCCGCCAGGACCCGACCCTCAACCGCGTCAAGCTCATCGCCGAGCCCTGGGACCTGGGCCACGGCGGCTACCAGGTGGGCAACTTCCCGCTCGGCTGGGCCGAATGGAACGACCGCTACCGCGACGGCATGCGCGGGTTCTGGAAAGGCGATCCGGGCGTGATCGGCGAGGTCGGCAAGCGGCTCACCGGCTCGGAAGACCTCTACGGCTGGTCGGGCAAGCGGCCCAACGCGAGCATCAACTTCATCACCGCGCACGACGGCTTCACGCTCAACGACCTGGTCTCCTACAACGACAAGCACAACGAGGCCAACGGCGAGGACAACCGCGACGGCAGCAACCACAACATCTCCTGGAACTGCGGCGCCGAAGGGCCGGCGGAGGACTCCGAGATCGCGGCGCTGCGCGAGCGCCAGAAGCGCAACCTGCTGGCCACGCTGCTGCTGTCGCAGGGCGTGCCGATGCTCCTGGCCGGCGACGAGCGCGGCCACACGCAGAACGGCAACAACAACGCCTACTGCCAGGACAACGACATCAGCTGGATCGACTGGACGCCCACGCCCGAGCGGCAGGCGCTGATCACCTTCGTGGAACGCACCATCGCGCTCCGGCGCGCCCATCCTTCGTTCCGGCGCCGCAGCTTCTTTGCCGGCAAGCCCTCGGAGGCCGAGAGCGTGACCGACGTGGTCTGGCTCCGGCCCGACGGCGCCGAAATGCGCCCCGAGGACTGGAGCGACGCCAACGCGCGCTGCCTGGCGATGTACATGTCCGGCGGCGGCATTGCCGACCGCGGGCCGCGCGGCGAGGCGCTGCACGACGATGATTTCCTGGTGCTGTTCAACGCGCACCACGACGAGATTTCATTCACCCTGCCGCCCGCACCCTACGGCGCATGGCGGCTGCTGCTCGACACCGCCAGCGGCACCCCGCCGCCCGCCACGGAGGACGTGGCCGCGCTCGCGCCCGCCTGGTCCGAGCCCGCCTATCCGCTGCAGTGCCGCTCGCTGGTGGTGCTGAGCCGGCCGGACGTGCGGCCATGACGTGCAGCCGCATCCACCGCATGCCGTTCGGCGCCACGCTGCGCGCCGATGGCGGCGTGGACTTTGCGCTGTGGGCGCCGGCCATGCACGGCGTCACGCTGGTGCACACGCCGGCCGGCGGGAAGGAGGCCCTGCACGCCATGGCGCAGGACGCGGACGGCTGGCACCGCCTCACGCTCGCCGAAGCGCGCGCTGGCGACCTCTACGCCTATCGGCTGCCCGACGGCACCACCATGCCCGACCCGGCCTCGCGCTTCAATCCGCAGGACGTGCACGGCCCGAGCCAGGTGGTCAATCCGGCCCGCTACGCATGGGCCGACACCGCCTGGCGCGGCCGCCCGTGGCACGAGGCCGTGGTCTACGAACTGCACGTGGGCACCTTCACCGAGGAAGGCACGTTCCGGGCCGCGCGCGAACGGCTCGGCGAGCTGGCGGAGCTGGGCATCACCGCGGTCGAGCTCATGCCGCTCGCGGATTTTCCCGGTGCGCGCAACTGGGGCTACGACGGCGTGCTGCAGTTCGCGCCCGATGCCAGCTACGGCACGCCCGATGAGCTCAAGGCCCTTGTCGACGCTGCGCATGCGCTGGGCCTGATGATGCTGCTCGACGTGGTCTACAACCACTTCGGGCCGGAGGGCAACTACCTGCATGCATGCTGTCCCGAGTTCTTCGATGCGAGCGAGCACACGCCATGGGGCGCGGCCATCAACTTCGACGGACCGGGCTCGCGCACCGTGCGCGACTTCTTCATCCACAACGCGCTGTACTGGGTGGAGGAGTTCCATTTCGACGGCCTGCGCATGGATGCGATCCACGCCATTCGCGATTCATCGCCCAGGCACATCGTGCAGGAGATCCGCGAGGCGCTGAACGCCGGGCCGGCACGCGAGCGCCAGGTGCACCTGGTGCTGGAGAACGACGCCAACCAGGCCTCGCTGCTGGCGCGCGACGGCAACGGCCTGCCCGTGGCGGGCACGGCGCAGTGGAACGACGACCTGCACCACGCCGCGCACGTGCTGGCCACCGGCGAGCGCGACGGCTACTACGCCGACTATGCAGACGACGCCGCGGCCCGCTTCGCGCGCGCGCTGGCCGAAGGCTTCATCTACCAGGGGCAGCCCTCGGCCTTCCGCGGCGGGGAGCCGCGCGGCGAGCCCAGCACGCAGCTGCCGCCGGTGGCGTTCGTGTCCTACCTGCAGACCCACGACCAGGTCGGCAACCGCGCGTTCGGCGAGCGCATCCATGCGCTGGGCGATCCGGCGCTGGTGCGCGCCGCGCTGGCCTGCGTGCTGCTGTCGCCGCATGTGCCCATGTTCTTCATGGGCGACGAATTCGCGGCGTCGTCGCCATTCCTGTACTTCTGCGATTTCGGCCCCGAGCTGGCCTCGGCCGTGGCCGAAGGGCGCCGCGCGGAGTTCGGTCGCTTCGCGGCCTTTGCCGACAAAGCCGCACGCGCGCGCATTCCCGACCCCAATGCGGAGCAGACCTTCCAGGCCTCGAAGCTGCGCTGGCGCGAGCGCGGCACGCGGGCGCATTTCGCGCAGCTGTGCGAGGTGCAGCAATTGCTCGATGCGCGCCATCGCCTGCTGGTGCCGCACCTGGCCGGTACGCACGGCGCGGGAAGCCATGGCTGCGAAGAGGGGCTGGTCCGGGTTCAGTGGAAGCTCTCGGGCAAGCGTCTTCATCTGCTTGCGAACCTTGGCGCGCAGCCTGCGGTGGAAGCCGCCGCGCCTGCGGGCATGGTGCTCCACAGCCGGGGCGCCGCGGCCGTTGCCGCGGGCCTGCGGCTCGAGCGCGGCGCCGTGCATGCCACGCTGGAGGACATGGCCGGTGGCTGATCCGGGTCATTGGGCTCACGATGTGCTGGAGCGCCTGTGCCGGCACTACGGCATCTCGGCGGCCTACCACGACGCCTTTGGAACGCTGCGCCATGCAACGCCTGAGAACCTGGCCGCGCTGCTGGCCGAGTTCGGCGTGCAGCCCGGTGCCGCAGTCGGCGAAGAGGCCGATGCGTCCTCCGCGTCCGCCATGCCGGCGGCGCAGGTGGTGCAGGCGCATGCATCGCACTGGTCGCTGCAGCTGCCGCAGCGCTCAGGCAGCCTGCGCTGGCGGCTGCGCGACGAGCAGGGGCTTGTGCGCCAGGGCGAAGCCGATGCGCAGCCTTGGCCACACGGCAGCTGCACGCTGCAGCTGGCCGAGCCGCTCGCGCCCGGCTACCACTGGCTGCATATCGACGGGCTGGCCGGCGAGACCATGCTCATCGCTTCCCCCGGCCGCTGCTACCGCCCAGCCGCCGTGCAGGATGGCGGCCGCGTCTGGGGGCCGGCGCTGCAGCTCTATGCGCTGCGCTCGGCACGCAACTGGGGCATCGGCGATTTCGGCGACCTGGAGGCGCTCGTCGACCGCATGGCCGGGCAGGGCGCCGACCTGATCGGCCTGAATCCGCTGCATGCGCTGTTCCCGACCGATCCGCCGCGCGCCAGCCCCTACAGCCCCTCGTCGCGGCAATGGATCAACGTGCTGTACGTCGACGTCGAGGCGGTCGAAGACTTCGCCGCCTGCGAGGCCGCGCGCCGGCACGTCGAATCGCCCGGGTTCCAGGGCCGGCTCGCGGCGCTGCGGGCCGCGCCGCTGGTCGACCATGCCGGCGTGGCCGCCGCCAAGTTCGAGGTGCTGGAGCTGCTGTTCGAGCATTTCCGCGCGCGGCATCTTTCGCCGGCCGGCGCTCCCGATGCGCGCGGCGAGGCCTTCCTGGCCTTTGTCTCGGCGCAGGGCGAGCCGTTGCACCAGCACGCCTTGTTCGAGACGCTGCAAGCCCACTTCGCCGCCGCCGATCCGCAATGCTGGGGTTGGCTCGCCTGGCCTGAAGCCTACAGGCAGGCGGATTCGCCCGAGGTGCAGGCCTTCGCGGCCGAGCAGGCCGAGCGGCTGCAATACCACCAGTACCTGCAATGGGTGGCCGAACGCCAGCTTGCGCGCGCGGGCGAACGCTGCAAGGCGCTGGGCATGGGCATCGGGCTCTACCTGGACCTGGCTGTTTCGGTGGACCGCGGCGGCTCCGACGCCTGGGCCGCGCGGCACTGCTTCGCGGTCGGCGCGAGCATTGGCGCGCCGCCCGACGAGTTCAATCCGGCCGGGCAGAACTGGGGCCTGCCGCCGCTGCGCCCCGACCACCTGCGCACGCACCACTACCAGCCCTTCGTGCAGATGCTGCGCGCCAACATGCGGCACGCCGGCGCGCTGCGCATCGACCACGTGATGGGGCTGATGCGCCTGTTCTGGATTCCGCCGGGCCGCTCGCCGCACGACGGCGCCTACGTGCGCTACCCGGTCGAGGAGATGCTGGCCATCGTGGCGGTCGAGAGCCACCGGCATCGCTGCATGGTGGTGGGCGAAGACCTGGGTACGGTGGAAGACGCCATGCGCGAAGCGCTCGCACGCGCCGACGTGCTCTCCTACCGGCTGCTCTATTTCGAGAAGCAGCAGGGCGGCGGGTTCACGCCGCCTGCGGACTATCCGGCGGCCGCGCTGGTGGCCATCAGCACGCACGATCTCGCCACGCTCGCGGGCTGGTGGTCGGGCCACGACCTGCGGCTGCGGCTGGCGCTCGGGCTCTTCCCCGAACCCCGGCTGCTCGATGCGCAGCTGCTGGACCGCGCGCAGGAACGCATCCGGCTGATGCTGGCGGTGCGAGAGGCGGGGCTGCTCTCCGCCGACGAGGCGGCACAGGCGCTGTCGCTCGCAGTGCCTTCGCCGCGCGTCATGCAGGCGGTCCATGCCTTTCTTGCCGCGGCGCCGTCGGCGCTGATGGTGTTCCAGCTCGAGGACGTGGCCGGCGAGGTGGAGCAGGCCAACATGCCCGGCACCACCGACACGCATCCCAACTGGCGGCGCAAGCTGGCGCCCACCGTGCAGGAGCTCGCGGCGGGCGATGCGATGCGGCGGCTCACGGAACAGCTGCGCGCGGCGCGCCCGCGCCGCAGCGTGGGCGCGGAAGCGGCGCCGCCCTTGCTGCAGGCGCGCGTGCCGAGGGCCACCTACCGGCTGCAGTTCCACCAGGGCTTCGGCTTCGACGATGCCATCCGCGTGCTGCCTTATCTGGCGCAGCTCGGCGTGAGCCATGTGTATTGCTCGCCCATCCAGCGCGCGCGCGCGGGCAGTACGCACGGCTACGACGTGGTGGCCCATGCCGAGGTCAACCCCGAGCTCGGCGGCGCCGAAGGCTTTGCGCGCTTCGTCGCGGCGCTGCAGGCGCACGGCCTGGGGCAGCTGCTCGACATGGTGCCCAACCACATGGGTGTGCTCGGTGCCGACAACGCCTGGTGGATGGATGTGCTGGAGAACGGCCCGGCTTCGCTGTTCGCGCATCACTTCGACATCGACTGGCAGCCGCTCAACAAGGAGCTGGCCGGCAAGGTGCTGCTGCCGGTGCTCGGCGGGCACTATGGCGAAGTGCTTGCTGGCGGGGAGCTGGTGCTGCACTTCGAAGCGGCGCAGGGCAGCTTCGCGCTGCGCTATTTCGACCACCGGTTTCCGCTGGTACCCGAAAGCTATCCCGTGGTTCTCGGGCAAGCGCTGCAGCATCTGAAGGACCCCGCGCTCGCGGCGCAGCTCGCCAGCTTGTCGGCGGCCTTCGGCCATCTGCCGGGCCGCCGCGCGCAGACACCTTCGGAGTGCACCGAGCGCGTGCGCGACAAGGAGCTCTTCAAGGCCCGCCTCGCGCATCTGGCCGAGGCGCATCCGTCGCTCGCACGCGCCGTGCTGGCGGCGGTGGCGGAGTTCAATCTGGCCTCGGACGAGGCGCGCGACCAGCTTCACCGGCTCATCGACCTGCAGGCCTACCGGCTCGCCTACTGGCGCGTGGCGGCCGACGAAATCAACTACCGGCGCTTCTTCGACATCAACGACCTGGCGGCGGTGCGCATGGAGCGCGACGAGGTGTTCGAGGCCACGCAGTCCTTCGCGCTCGACCTTGCTGCGGCCGGCGTGGTGGACGGCTTGCGCATCGACCATCCCGACGGTCTGTACGACCCCGCGCGCTACTTCCGGCAGTTGCAGGAGGGCTATGCGCGCCGCGCGGGCATCGTGCTGCCGGCCACCGGACCCGACGGCCGGCCGCCGCGCCCGCTGTATGTGGTGGCCGAGAAGATCGCGGCCTCGGAAGAAGAGGTGCCGGTCGAATGGCATGTGCACGGCACCACCGGCTACCGCTTTGCCAACGTGGCCAACGGCGTGCTCGTGGACACCGCCGCAGCCGACGCCTTGCGGCAGGCCTGGCACGGCTTCACGGGCGAGGCGCAGGACTTCGATTCGGTGGCAAGGTCCGGCAAGCGCGAGGTCATGCGCAGCGCGCTGTCGTCGGAACTCAACGTGCTCTCCGCCGAACTGCTGCGCATCGCGCGGGCCGACCGCGGCACGCGCGACTACACGCTCAACGCGCTGCGCCGCGCGCTCGCGGAAGTGGCAGCCTGCATGCCGGTCTACCGCACCTACATCGTCGACGCGCCTTCCGCGCAGGATGCGCATTTCATCGACGCCGCCACCGAGGCCGCCGAGCGCCAGAGCGTCGATGCCGACCGCTCCGTCTTCGCCTTCGTGCGCCGCTCGCTGCGCGGCGAGGCCGCGGCCGCACATGCGCCACCGGCGCTGGCCGAGCGCGTGCGCCGGTTCGCGATGCGCTTCCAGCAGTTCAGCGCGCCGGTCGCGGCCAAGGGCGTGGAGGACACTTCGTTCTACCGCTACTTTCCGCTCAGTTCGCTCAACGAGGTCGGCGGCGAGCCCGACCAATTCGGTTTCGACGTGCCAGAGTTCCATGCATTGAGCGCCGACCGCGCACGGCACTGGCCGCACACCATGCTCGCGACCTCCACGCACGACAACAAGCGTTCGGAGGAAGTACGCAACCGCATCGACGTGCTCTCCGAAATGCCGGGCGAGTGGCGCGACGCGCTCGCGCGCTGGCACGCGCTGTGCCGCGGCGGCGAGCCGGCGGACGCGGCGCCTTCGCGCGCCGACGAATACCTGCTCTACCAGACCCTGCTCGGCACCTTGCCCTTCGGCGGCCTGGATGCCGCCTCCGCGCCGGCCTACGCCGCGCGCGTGTGGCAGTACATGCAGAAGGCCGCGCGCGAAGCCAAGCTCCACACGCGCTGGACCCAGCCCGACGCACCGTACGAGGCGGCGCTCGAGGGCCTGGTGCAACGGATCCTGTCGGACTTGTCGGAGGGCGGCTGCCTTGCGGACATCCAGCGCATGGCCAATCGCCTCTCATGGTTCGGCGCGTGGAACGGCTTGACGCTCACGCTGCTGAAGTACGCCTCGCCGGGCGTGCCCGATCTCTATCAGGGCAGCGAACTCATCGACCTGAGCCTGGTCGATCCCGACAACCGCCGCCCGGTGGACTATGAACTGCGCAGCCGGCGGCTCGACGAACTCCAGGCGATGGCGGGCGGGCCCGATCTTGCCGCGCGTGTGCAGTCGCTGGCAAAGGCGCCGCACGATGGCCGCGCGAAGCTCTGGTTCATCTGGCGGCTGCTGTCGATGCGGCGCGAGCATGCGGAGCTGTTCCGCGAAGGCAGCTATGAAGGGCTCGCGGTCGAAGGACCGCTGGCGCGGCACGTGGTGGCCTTTGCGCGCAGGCACGAAGGGGAGACGCTGGTGGTGATGGCCGGGCGGTTGTTTGCCGGGATTGCGCGCATGGGGTCGGATGGTGTGCCGGCACTCCCCGATGCGGATGCGTGGCGAGGGACGAGGGTGGTGCTGCCTGAGGGTGTCGCAGGCAGGGAGTGGGAGAGCCTGCTGAGCGGGGAATCCCTCAGGATCCATGGCGGCGCCGTGCCGCTCGAAGAGGTGTTCGGCTGCGTGCCTTGGGCGGCATTGAGACCGGAGAATCCGATTCGCTAGGCCGGCCGCCTCGCCCTTCGAGCGCGGGCCTTTGAACTATCGCCCTAATTGACGAATATCAACCCAGCGATCGACACTGCCGGAAAGGGCCAAACCCGCGAGGAGACCAAGATGATGTTCAGCTTGAGCCAACTGTGCCGCCGCGGCCTGTTGCGGCAGAAGGATGCGCTCCTCCTGATGACCACCTTGATGGCACTGTCGTCCTGGCTCGTGTTCTGGTTCGGCGAATGATCATCGCGCGGCGGCGATGGCCGCGGCCGCCGTGTCCGGGGCCTGCGGCCGTGTGCTTTCAAAGCCCGTAGTACTTGTCCACCGTCCCGCTGTACGCATCGTCGTACTCGGGCACGCGGTCGCTCGCGTACTTCGGCGCACCCTCGATCTGCGCCTTGGTCAACGGCACCACGTAGCCGTCCTGCGAGGTGTCGTACTTCAGCATGGACCAGGGGATCGGATAGCGGTCCGTGCCCATGCCCAGGAAGCCGCCGAACTCCAGCACGGCATAGCGGACCTGGCCCGAGATCTTGTCGATCATGAGTTCATCGATGCTGCCGAGCTTGTCTCCCGATGTGTTGTAGACGGATGTCCCCTCGACACGCTCTGACGAAATAACTGGATTGGCGCTCACCATGGAAAAGTCTCCGGCCGCCATTTCTGGGCAATGGCGGCATAGATTGCAGTGCCCAGGATTGCAACTTTCGATCTAGAAAATTTCTGCCGCATCGGCCGGGAGACCGTCGTGTTGTAGGAGGCTGTCTGGCACCTCGCACGGCGTGAGGCGCCGCCTAATTCGGCAACTGCCGCGCCTTTTTTTCGCGTGCGCCAATGGCCCCGGAGGCCGCGGCGCGCACGATGCGCCTGAAGGTCGGGCATTCCATGTGGCTGGGCGCGGGGCAGGCGGCCGCGTGCCGCAGGCCGTCGCGCATGGCGCTCAGTTTGCGGATGGTGCGGTCGAGCTCGTCCGCCTTGGCCGCGAGCATCTGCCGGTCGATGCGCGGCCCGCCCTCGGGCGCGAACATGCGCGCGATCTCGTCGAGCGAGAAGCCCGCGGCGCGTCCCACGGCGATCAGCGCCAGGCGTTCCAGCACGCCGGCATCGAACAGGCGGCGCAGGCCGCGCCGGCCGCTCGAGGCGATCAGTCCCTTGTCTTCGTAGAACCGCAGCGTCGATGCGGGAACGCCCGATTGCCGTGCCACTTGGGCGATGTCCAAATGTTGTGCCGCCACCTCTTGACCTCAAGTCGACTTGAAGTTGCACAGTCTAGCTTTCGCCGGACAGACAAGCCAAGGACAAACCATCATGGACATCACGCAACAGCAACACAACGAACAAGCCGCCCTCTGGAATGGCCGCGGCGGCCGCGCCTGGGTCGACGCGCAGGAGTCGCTCGACCAGCTGTTCGCGCCGTTCGAGAACCTGCTCGTGGACGAGGCGCGCGCCGCGTCCGCGCGCCGGGTGCTCGACGTCGGCTGCGGTACGGGCGCCACCACGCTGGCCATTGCACGGGTGCTCGGCGCGGCAGGGCATTGCGTCGGTGCCGACATCTCCGAGCCGATGATCGCCGCGGCCCGCGCGCGTGCCGAACAGGCGGGCGCGCCGGCAAGCTTCATCTGCGGCGACGTGCAGAGGCAGGCCTTCGAGCCCGCAAGCTTCGACCTGATCGTTTCGCGCTTCGGCGTGATGTTCTTCGACAGCCCGGTGCAGGCTTTCGCCAACCTGCGGCATGCCGCGAAGGACGGCGCCGCGCTCCGGGCCATCGCATGGCGCAGCGCCGCGGAGAACCCGTTCATGACCACGGCCGAGCGCGCCGCCGCGCCGCTGCTGCCGAACCTGCCGGCACGCAAGCCGGGCGCGCCGGGACAGTTCTCCCTTGCGGACCGCGATCGGGTTGTGTCCATCCTGGAGGAGAGCGGCTGGGCCGGCATCGACATCCGGCCGATCGATGTGGCGTGCACATTGCCCGAGAAGGCGCTGCATGGCTATCTCACGCGGCTCGGGCCGGTCGGCCTGGTTCTGCAGGATGCGGACGAGCGAACGCGCACACGGGTCATCGAGGCCGTGCGCGCGGCGTTCGAGCCTTATGTGCACGGCAGCGAAGTTCGCTTCACCGCCGCCTGCTGGATGATCGGTGCCCGGGCGCCGGCTGCGTAGCGGCAGCTCAGCCCAAAAGCCGCGGCACGCCCTGCACCGCAAGCGCCCCGATGATTCCCTGCGCAGTCACGCAGTGCCACATCAGCGCGGTGTTGTCGATGGTCGCGCGAGCCGCAGGCTGCAGCCGGCCCGACCACGAACGCACCAGCACATAGCCGCCCATCAGCATCAGCACCGCGATGTGGAAGGCCTGGTAGCCCAGCAGCATGCCGACCGATGCGCTCCAGCCCTGCGCGCGCGGATCGAGCCCGGCGAGCTGATGGCCGCCGATGTCGAGCGCCGCCGCGCCGGCAGCGCAGGCCATGGCCAGCGCAGCAAGCAGGCGCAGCCCGCGCTGGCGGCGCACATCGGCCGCGTGCAGCCTGCGTGCGGCCAGTGCCATGGCGGTCGAGCCGGCCGCAAGCAGGAGCGCCGCGCCCAGCGGCCAGCGCAGGGGCGGCAGCGCGGCACCGGGCGGCGGGCACACGTCGCTGGCCATCGACAGGTGCACGTGGGTGTAGAGCAGCGACACGAAAATCGTCATGTCCACTGCAATGAGCACGATCATGGCCCACCACGAGTGCGATGCCCGGCCATGCGCACCGACCGGCAGGTGCACGCCATGGCCGACGTCGACCGTCGCCACCGGCGGCGGACGGTCGGAGTCCCACAGCCAGCGCAGGATGCATGCGACCGCGATCACGCCGCAGGTCAACGCAGGCAGCGTCTGCGACACCGTGAGGAGCAGGAAGAAGCCCGCGGTGCCGGCCGCCGCCGCCAGCGGCCACCAGCTGTCGGTCGGCAGGCGCAGCAGGTGCATCGGCCGCGCGTCGCGCGGGCTGGTCACCAGCGTCTCGCGGCCGCCGAACACCGTGCCCGGCAGCCAGTGGCGACCGGCCTCCACTTCTTGCGGCAGCGCGGGTTGCCGCCACAGCGGATAGCGTGAATCCACCTGCGGAATGCTGCGCACGGCGTATTCACGCGGCGGCAGCCATTCGAGCGTGCCCGCGCGCCAGGGATTGCCGTGGTCCTGCCGGGGCCGGCGCAGCATGCGCGCCGCGTCCACCATGAAGAGCAGCACGCCGGCCGCGAGCGTGTAGGCGCCAACGGTCGACAGCATGTTGAGCGCGTTCCAGCCCAGATCGCCGGCATAGGTGTACACGCGCCGCGGCATGCCGAGCATGCCCGCGATGTGCATCGGGAAGAACGCCAGATTGAAGCCGCCGAACATCAGCCCGAAAACCCAGCGGCCCCAGCGCTCGGAAAGCCGATGGCCGTTGAAGACCGGCGCCCAGTAGTAGAAGCCCGCGAACACCGGAAACACCATGCCGCCGATGAGCACGTAGTGCAGGTGCGCGACGATGAAGTAGCTGTCGTGCGCCTGCCAGTCGAAGGGCAGCACCGCCACCATCACGCCGGTGAGGCCGCCCAGCACGAAGATGAAATGAAAGCCGAGCAGGAACAGCGTGGGCGCATTGAGCGTGACGCGGCCGCGCCAGAAGGTGGCAATCCATGCGAACATCTGCACGCCGCTCGGTATGGCCACGATGAAGCTCGCGGCCGACACCACCAGCAGCGAGAGGTTGCCAAGGCCCGCAGTGAACATGTGGTGCACCCACAGCGCGAAGCTCACCACGCCCACGCCGATGAGCGCGAGCACCACCGCGCGGTGGCCCACCAGCGGGGTGCCCGCGAGCGTGGCGACCATCATCGACACCATGCCGGCCGCGGGCAGGAAGATGATGTAGACCTCCGGGTGGCCGAAGAACCAGAACAGGTGCTGCCACAGCAGCGGATCGCCGCCGCGCGCGGGAATGAAGAAGGGCCAGTCGAACGCGCGCTCCAGCTCCAGCAGCATGGTGGCCGCGATCACGGCGGGAAACGCGATCACGATCATCAGCGCGGTGACCAGCATGGCCCAGGCGAAGATCGGCATGCGCATCAGCGTCATGCCGGGCGCGCGCGTGAACAGCACGCCCACGATCAGCTCGATGGCGCCCGCAATGGCCGAGATCTCGATGAACCCGATGCCCAGCAGCCACCAGTCGGCGCCGCGCCCCGGCGAGAACTCCTTGCCGGTCAGCGGCGGATACATGAACCAGCCGCCATCGGGCGATACGCCGAAGAACAGCGTGCAGAAGAAGGCGATGCCGCCGATGGCATAGGCCCAGAACGCATAGGCCGAGAGCAGCGGAAAGGGCAGGTCGCGCGCACCCAGCATGCCCGGCAGCAGGTAGATGGCCACGGCCTCGACGATGGGTACCGCGAACAGGAACATCATCACGGTGCCGTGCATCGTGAAGAGCTGGTTGTAGGTGCCCGCGTCGATCAGGTGGTTGTCGGGCACCGCGAGCTGCGTGCGCATCATCAGCGCGAGGATGCCGGCCAGCACGAAGAAGAGCATGGCGGTGGCGATGTAGAACACGCCGATGCGCGTGTTGTTCACCGCCGAGAGCTGCCGCCAGCCGACGGGCGGGCGCCACGCGCGCTCGAGCGCCTCGCGCTCGCCTGCGGGGCGCGGCTGCGCGCTGGTACGGCCTTCCTCGGGAACCTGCGCCGTCATTTCAGTTGCGCGAGCCAGGCCGCGATGGATTGCAGGTCGGCCTCGCCGATGCGATCGCCGGCGGAGGGCATGCGCGCGCCTGGCTTCAGCTGCTGCGTATGGGCCACCCATGCGGCGAGTTGCGCGGCATCGTTCGCCACGGTGCCGGCACCCAGATGCAGCCGGCTGCCCACGTGCGTGAGATCGGGTCCGAGGCGGCTTTGCTCGCTCACGCCGCGCACCGTATGGCAGGCGTTGCAGCGGTGCGCGAGGAAGGCCTCGCGGCCGCGTTCGATCTCGCGCGACGCCGCGGCCGCCGGCCTGGCCTGCGCTGCGAGCCAGGCATCGAAGGCCGCGGGTTCCTCGGCCACCACATGCAGCGCCATGCGCGCATGCTGCTCGCCGCAGTATTCGGCGCACTGTCCGCGCCAGGTGCCGGGCCGGTCGGCCTGCAGCAGCAGGTGCTGCACGCGGCCGGGCAGCATGTCCATCTTGCCGCCGAGCGAAGGCACCCAGAAACTGTGGATCACGTCGGCGCTGCCAAGGCCGAAATAGATTGGCCGGCCGACGGGAATGCGGATCTCGTTCGCGGTGACGACCTCGGCGCCGCTGGCGGCGTCGCGATAGCGCACCTCCCACCACCACATGTGGCCCGTGACGCCGACGATCAGCGCACCGGGCGGTGGAATGGGCCGCCACGGCGGCCGGTGGAATTCGCTGTAGGCGAAGAGCGCCGAGAGCACTACCGTCGGAAACGCGAGACCCCCGCCGAGCAGCCACCGGCGCGTGCTCACCCCGTCGCCCCCCGGGCGGGCAACGGCGAGCACGAGCAGCAGCATGACCCCGGCGAAGATCACCGCGCCGCCCACCGCCAGCACGCCGCTCACTTCGAGCAGCGATTGCGCAACGGGGCCGGCGGCCCGCAGGGCGGATTGGGATGCGCCCTCGCTCGCCGCGTTCATTTCTCGAGCGCGAGCAGGTAGGCCGCCATGTCGCGCGCGTCCTGGGGCGAGACGCCCATCGCGGGCATGGTGGTGCCCGGCACCATGGCGGCCGGCGCCACGATCCAGCGCCCCAAAGCGTCGGGGCCGTTCGGCACCTGGCCGGCAATGTAGCTGCGGCGGCCGAAGGCGGCGAGCGTGGGGCCGGTGCGGCCGCGCGCGGCCTGCACATCGGGAATGGTGTGGCAGCTTCCGCACTGGTATTGCGCCAGCAGCAGCCTTCCGCGCTCGCGCTGCGCGGGCGGCGCGCGCTCGAAGACGGGGCCGCTTTCTCCCGGCGTGCATCCGGCCGCGAGCATCGTCAGCAACAGCAGGGCGAGCGGACACACGGCAGGGCATGAGGGGGCGGCCACCATGCCGCGATTCTGCGGATTGGAATGCGGCTTGCGCCGACACGGCGGCGCTGGTGCGCGTCGGACAATGCCGCCAATTGAATGCTGCCGATGGGTGCACCCAAGACCGTCCTGCTGACTGTCGCCGCGCTGGGCCTCGCGGGCGCGGCAGCGGGCGCGCTGGTGGTGTATGGCGGCCTGTACGACGTGGCGGCCACGCAGCAGCATTTCCAGCCGGTCTATTCGCTGCTGGAAACCGCCATGCACCAGTCGGTGAGGATGCGCGCGCGCAACATCGAGCCGCCGCGGCTCGACGACGAGCGGCTGGTGATGCGCGGCGCGGCCTGCTTTCGCGACAAGTGCGTGCAATGCCATGGCGCGCCGGGCGTCGCGCAGGGCGACATCGGGAAGAGCATGCAGCCGCTGCCGGGACCGCTGGTGGATGCGCGGCACCACTGGAAGCCGCGCGAACTCTACTGGCTGACCAAGCACGGCATCCGCATGAGCGGCATGCCGGCCTGGGAGTTCAGGTTGTCCGAGGAAGACCTGTGGTCGGTGGTGGCGTTCATGGCGCGCCTGCCCGAGCTCACGCCGCAGCAGTACGCCGAAGCAACGCGCGCGGAGCCCTCCCGCGCGCAGGGCGCAGTGGCGCGGCCGGCATGCGGGCCGGCAGAGAGCGCCGCACCGCTGCGGGTGGCCGATGCGCAGCGCGGCGCGCGCGCGCTGTACCAGTACGCATGCAGCGCCTGCCACACGATCCCGGGCATCACGGGCTCGTCGCCGAACGTGGGGCCTCCGCTCGCGGGCATGGGCGGCCGTTCGCTGATCGCGGGAAAGCTCTCCAACACGCCGGACAACATGGTGCGCTGGCTGCGCCATACGCGCGAGGTGGATCCGCTCACGGCCATGCCGGAGATGGGCGTGTCCGAGCAGGACGCGCGCGACATCGCCGCCTACCTGGCGGCGCTGCGCTGAGCCTTTCTAGAATTTGGCCGCGTTGCGTTCGTCGTCGACCGTGGCAATGCGCAGCCGGGCCCGCTCGTGCTTGATGACGAGCTGCGCGCACCGCTCGCGCATGGAAGGATCCGTAGGCTGCTGCTCGCTGCAATCCACGAGAAGCTGCGACTCGTCGAAGTCGAGCCCATGAAGAACCTCCTGGCCATGCGAATTGATGGCCAGGAGGTTGTCGGCCGACAGCTGGGCGCGCAGGGCTTCGGAGATGGCGAGCGTCTGCAAGGGCTTCACCGCTTCTCGGGTCCGGTGCCGGGGGCTGTGCGCCACTGCTTACTTCTTCATCGCCTTGATGTCGGCCTTGCCCTTGGCCTCGGTGGCCTTGGCTTCCTTCACGCAGGCGTTCTTGGCGTCGCCCTTCTGGTCGTCGCACTTTTCCTTGGCGATCGCATAGGCCGCTTCCACCTTGGCTTCGGCCACCTTGCGCGCGTTGCTGTCGCTGGGCTTCTGCTTCTGGTCGAGTTCGGCCTTGGCAATCTTTTCCTTGCCCTTGGCTTCTTCGATGCAGACGTCCTTGGCGTTGTCCTTCATGGCATCGCATGCCGCCTTGTCGGCCTTGTAGTCGGCCGCGATTTTGTCGCGCGCGGCCTTGTATTCGGCCATGGCCGGATCGGTGGCCGCCGCAGGAGGCGTGTTCACTTGCGCATGCACCTGGACCACCGCCATGCAGGAGGCTGCGGCACACATCAATAGCAGTTTCTTCATGGTTGAACTCCTTGACACCGGTGGTTTTTCTTGCAGGGGGAAGATCCGGCGTCCGAGGCCAATATAGAAGTCGGCCGCTGCGAAGCGGTAGGACGCCTTGCGAAGCGGTCGTAAGCACATGCTGACGCTGCCCGCGCGTGCGGGCATGCATCGGCGGGGGCGTCGGCGGTGCCTCCGGCGGGCTTGGGCGCACGTCCTACCGGCGCGGACGATGCGGCGCCCACACTGCGGCAAGAGCGACTGACAGGAGATCGCCATGCAAAGGCTTCACGCGTTGTTCGCCGCCGCGCTGCTGTGGGCGGCGATGATCATTCCGGCGGGTGCGCAGACTTCGCCGCCGCATCCGGCCGAGATCGATCCGGCCATCGTCGAATACGGCGCTGCGCGGGAGCGGATCGGCGCCAACCTGAAGGCCGCGCTGGAACAGTGCGAGAAACAGGTCGAGCCCGCCAGGGCGGTCTGCATCAAGGAAGCGCAGGGCCGCCAGAGGATTGCACTTGCCGAACTCGACCACCAGCGCAGCCCCAGCGACGCCAATGCCCGCAGGCTCGCCGAAACGCGGGTGGCGGTGAACTACGAGATTGCCAGGGAGAAGTGCAACGAGCGGCAGGACGGCGACAAGGCCGCATGCCTGTCGCGCGCGAGCGAGGAAGAATCGAAGGCCAGGGCGGGCATCAAGACCGGGCAGTAGCAGGAGAGAAGGCTCGTCACGCTGTCGCGCTGGCCCAGTATTCCCGCATGGTGGCCCTGATGGTCCGCATGGCTTCGGGATCCCCCTGCCACAGGGCCAGCAGGTAGGCCTTGGCCTGGGCGAGCGAGACATCGGGCGGCAGCGGCGGCACGGCGGAATCGGTGACCATCTCCAGCAGCATCGGGCGGTCGGCCGCAAAGGCGGCGTCCCATGCCGGGCCGACGGCTTCGGGCGTGTCGACGCGCAGGGCCGCAAGCCCGAGCATCCCGGCGAAGCGCGCATAGGGAAAGTCGGGCAGCTCCTGCGAGGCGTTGAACTTCGGATCCCCGCCGAGCACGCGCTGCTCCCAGCTCACGAGGTTGAGGTCGCGGTTGTTCAGCACCATGACCACGAGGCGCGGGTCGGCCCAGCCGCGCCACATGCGCGCCAGGGTGATGAGCGCATTGAGGCCGTTCATCTGCATGGCGCCGTCGCCCAGCATCGCGACCACGGGCCGGTCGGGATGCACCAGCTTGGCCGCAATCGCATAGGGAAGCGCCGGGCCCATGGTGGCGAGGCCGCCGGACAGGCTGGCCTTCATGCCGCGGCGCAGCTTGACGTCGCGTGCGTACCAGTTGGCGGCCGTGCCGCTGTCGCAGGTGAGCACCGCTTCTTCGGGCAGGCGCGGCGACAGCTCCCAGAACACGCGCTGCGGATTGACCGGCGAGGCCTCCACATGGGCGCGCGCCTCGAGCACCCGCCACCAGCGCGCCACGTCGGCCTCGATGCCCTGGCGCCAGGCGCCGTGTTCCTTGTGATCGAGCAGCGGGAGCAGCGCCGCGAGCGTGGCACGGCTGTCGCCGACCAGGCCCAGTTCCGCGGGGTAGCGCAGCCCGATGGCGCGCGGGTCGGTGTCGATCTGCACGCAGCGGGCCTGGCCCTCGGGCGGCAGGAATTCGGCGTACGGAAACGACGAGCCCACCATCAGCAAGGTGTCGCAGTCCTCCATCATGCGCGAGCTGGGCCGCGTGCCGAGCACGCCGATGGCGCCGGTCACGAAGGGCAGGTCGTCGGGTACCGCCGCCTTGCCGAGGAGGGCCTTGGCAATGCCGGCCCCGAGCCGCTCGGCTGTATGGATCAGTTCGTCCGTGGCATGCAGGGCGCCTGCGCCCGCCAGGATGGCCACCTTGCCGCCCGCGTTGATGATGTCCGCCGCCTGCCCCAGCGCCGCGGCGTTCGGCACCGTGGCGCTGGCCGTGCTGCCGATGCCGCTGTGCACGGTGCCGTGCCTGCGCGGCGGCACCGGCACCGCCGGCAGCTCCTGCACGTCGTTGGGCACGATCACGCAGGTGACGGCGCGGCGGTCGCGCGCGATGCGCATCGCGCGATCGATCAGGTGGCGAACCTGCTCCGCGCTGGTGGCCATCTGCACGAACTCGTGCGCCACGTCCTTGAACAGCGAAACCAGGTCCACCTCCTGCTGGTAGTCGCCGCCGAGCGCGCTGCGCTGCTGCTGGCCGACGATGGCGACCACCGGCTGGCGGTCGAGCTTCGCGTCGTAGAGGCCATTCAGCAGGTGGATCGCGCCCGGTCCCGAGGTGGCCAGGCAGACGCCCACCTCGCCCGAGAACTTGGCATGCGCGCAGGCCATGAAGGCAGCCAGTTCCTCATGCCGGCTTTGTATGAATTCGATGGCGCCGTCCGCCCGGTCGAGCGCGCCCATGAGGCCGTTGATGCCGTCGCCGGGGTAGCCGTAGACGCGCCGCACGCCCCAGTCGTGCAGGCGCTGGACCACGAAATCGCTGACTGTCTTCTTCATCGAGGCTCCAATCCGTTGCCGGGGGGTGCCGGCGGCTGTTGTTTCATTCGTTGCGGATGACGCTGACCTTGCCGTCGCTCTCGAGCCGGGCGATGCGGACCTTGCCGAGATCGTCAACGCCTTCTTCGCGCAGCTTTCCCATCAGCTCGTCGACCGTGATGCGTTCTTTCCTGAGCGTGCGCGCGACCAGCCTGCCGTGCCGCACCAGCGGCTCGGGCGGTGGCTCCAGGAGCCGCGCGACGAGTTCGTAGCGGTAGGCGAGCACGTCGAGCAGGTAGTTCCAGGCGATCAGCGTGCCCAGCAGCGCCACGCCATTGGTGATGGACTTGTATTCGCCCTGCATCGCGCTGCTCGACGCATCGGCCACGAGCACGATGAACAGCAGGTCGGCCATGCTCATCGAGCCGATGTCGCGCCGCAGGACGAAACGGAAGACGATCAGCAGGAACCAGTAGACGGCGCTGCCGCGGATCACCATCTCCAGCAGCGGCTGGTCGGGGGAGAACAAGTCGGCCAGGTTCATATGTGCCCTTCGGCGGCGAGGGCGGCCACCTGCCGCGCGATGTTCCGCGCGCGTCGCGCCTGCGGATGTCGTTCAATCGGCCTCAGGCACCGTCGGCGCAATCCCACAATGGCCCTCGCCAGACTGCTCCCACGCACAAGGCCTGTGTCCTCCGACCCGCAGCGAGGACGGATCGCGCAGCATGAAACGCTCCTTCACGACCAGGAGAAAGCAATGCCAAGAGGTGACAAATCGTCCTATACGGACAAGCAGAAACGCAAGGCCGAGCACATCGAGGAAGGCTACGAGCATCGCGGCGTGGGCAAGGGCGAAGCCGAAAGGCGCGCCTGGGCCACCGTCAATGCCGAGACCGGCGGCGGCAAGAAGAGCGGCAGCGGCCGCGGCAAGGCGGAGAACCACGCGCCCTCGCGCAGCGGCGGCCACAAGGGCGGCGCCGCGGCAGCGTCCCGCACGGCCGCCGAACGATCGGCATCGGCGAAGAAGGCTGCGGCCACGCGCAAGCGCAACGCCGAGCGGCGCAGCGGCTGATCCCCGGCAAAACATGCGATGACGCGGGTCTCCGAACTGATGTCCCCGAACTGATGATCCGCGGCGGGTTCCGCCCGCCTACGGCGTGTGCACGAAGCACAGCTTGTGCCCTTCGGGATCCAGGCAGTAGGCGGCGTAGAAGTCTTCGGCATAGCGCGGCCGCAAGCCGGGCGGGCCGGCGTCCGTGGCGCCATGGGCCAGGGCACTTTTCCAGGCGACATCGACCGCCTCTCGCGAGGCGGCCAGAAAGCTCACCTGCGAGCCATTGGCGGCGGTGGCCGGTTCGCTGTTGAACGGACGGTCGATCACGAACTGCGGCCAACGCGCGCCCGGGTGCCGCCACAGCACGCCCGCCGGCCCGACGCGCGCGAGATCGGTGAAGCGCACCATGCCGAAGTGGCGCAGCACTTCGTCGTAGAAGTCTGTCATGCGGGGAAGGTCCTGCACGCCGAGCTGGATGTGCGCAAACATCAACGGTCGTCCTCGGGCCGCATCAGCGCTTCACGGGCAGGCGAATGCGCGGCCCGGGCGTGGTGGAGACGCGCAGCGCCTCCTGCGCCTGGCGCAGGAAGCGTTGGTTGCGTGCGCTCGTCTGCGAGGCGACGCAATCGCGCGGAACAATGGCCTGCAGGTCGCGCATGCCCGCGTCGGCCACGGTGGCCCAGATGCACTGGTCGCTCGCCACGCCGGTCACGATCAGCCGCCTGGCCTTCAGGTACGCGAGCAGCAGTTCGAGCGGCGTCGCGAAGAAGGCGGACTGCTTGGGCTTGAGCACGAAGTAGTCGGTCTCCTGGGGCAGCAGCGCCGAGGTGATCTCCGCACCGGCGCCCCCGGACGCCAGCGACAGTTCCACCAGCCTGGGAAAGTCCGAGCGCCAGCGTCCGCGGTTGTCGTTGACGTAGATGGCGGGCACCGCGGCGCGCGTGCAGCGCGCCTTCAGCGCCGCGATGCGCCCCGCAATGGCATGGGCGCCGGGCAACAGCTTTTCGGCGTCGGGAAAATCCCAGCAGCTGATCATGTCGATGATCAGGAGGGCCGTGTGGCCCGCGGCGGGAGCCGGTGCGAGGGCGGGGGGCTGCGAGCGGGAGCGGGGAGGCGCCATGGCGTCCCACCATTCCCAATGGCCGGCGCCGCGGCCGTAGGAAAGTCCCGCGTGGCGGCGAAAGTCGGTGCCACGCGCGCTGGTCGGGGCCGGCCGGGGCCGTTGCTCAGCAGGCTTGCGGCACGCCGTAGGCCGCGCGCACCTCGTCGAGCCGTGCTTGCGCGACCTCGAAGCATTCGGCCAATTGCTCCGGCGTGGCCGGCGGATAGCCGGCCGGCGGCTGCAGCGCATTGCCCAGCCGTTCCCAGGCGGCCTCCCAGGCCAGCTTGGCGAGCGCACGGGACTCCGGGTTGGAAGGAGCGGGCATGTTCGTCCTCGGTTGCGACGAAACGGAGTATGCGCCGGCGGAAGAAGGGCGGTTTAGCAGGCCGCGTAGGAGGCCTCTTTCACGACGACGCGCGTTATCCCGCCCCGCCGGGCCGAAACCTGTCCGACCATTGCTGCGAGGACGACGCCCGCTTGGGGCCTGCTGCAAAGAAGCCACAAGCTAGGCCCGTGCAGGAGGGCCTTCTGTAGGAGCCGGCCTCATCGAGATGCACGGATAGCCCCCATGCACCCAGCCAACCGTTCACAAGGAGTGCTCCCGATGAACAGATCCGCTTTCACCCGGCCTCTTGCCCTTGTCACCGGCGCTTCCTCCGGCATCCGCCTGGAGGCGCACCGCTAAGCCCGGGCCCATGCCATGGACACACTTTTCAGCTCGGGAGTCGCCCTCGTGGACACGGTCCTCAAGAGCACTGGCGGCAGCGTCGTGGTCTGGAGCGCGGATCCGCAGGCCTACGGCAGCGATCACGAACGGGCCACGCGCAGCAATTTCGCGCAGCGGCTCGCGGCGCTGAAGCAGTTCCGCTACGCGGGCGAATACGACGCCTCGCGCGCGCACGAGAACACGCCGCTGTACTTCGTGCCGAGCGACACCATCGCCAGCACGCAGCTGGCGCGCTCGCTCGGCATCTCGACGCTGCACGACCTGTTCGGCGGCGTGGTTCCGCACCCCTTCGTCGCCACCAAGGCGATCACGCACCCGCTGGTGGGCAGGGCGGCGGTCTGCCCCGAAGGATGGGAGCCGGCCTTCGCCCCTGCCGTGTCGCAGGCGGTGCTCGGCGGCTTTTCGGCGTTCTCGCTCGAAGACGCGCGATGGGCTGGGCGCCACCTGCTGGAAAGCGGCGCGGTGCGCATCAAGCCGGTGTGCGCCACCGGCGGGCGTGGCCAGGCCGTGGCCGCCGATGCCGATGCCCTGGACCGCTGCCTCGCGGCCATGGACGAGGGCGAGATTGCGCTGCACGGCGTGGTGCTCGAAGAAAACCTCGCCAGGCCGGAGACCTACAGCGTCGGGCAGGTGCTGGTCGACCAGATGATCCTGAGCTACTTCGGCCGCCAGCGGATGACGCGCGACAACACCGGCCAGAACGTCTACGGCGGCTCCGACCTGACGCTCGTGCGCGGCAACTTCGATGCGCTGCTGGCCATGACCAGCCCGCCGCCCGCGCTTTGCCTGGCCATCGACCAGGCGCGGCGCTACCACCATGCGGTGATCGACTGCTACCCCGGTTTCTTTGCCTCCCGCGTGAACTACGACGTGGCGCAGGGGCTGGGCGCGGACGGCGCCTGGCGCTCGGGCGTGCTCGAGCAGTCGTGGCGCGTGGGCGGCGCCACCGGGGCCGAAATGGTCGCGCTCGAATGCTTCTGGCGCGACCCGGCGCTCGAGCGCGTGCGCATCTCCTGCTTCGAGGCGTATGGTGAGGCGCCGGCGATCCCGGCGGGCGCAACGGTGCACTATCGCGGCGTCGATTCGCAGATCGGGCCGCTCGCCAAATACGCATTGTTCCAGCCATATGACAGCGACACGACATAACTTCATAGACATCTCCGTAGACGGCCAGCACATCGCCGGAACGCTGGTTGCCGCCTCCACGATGGTGCCCGGCGTTCTCCTGGTCCATGGCTGGGATGGCAGCCAGGAGCAGTACATCGCGCGCGCGCACGAGATTGCCGCGCTCGGCTGCGTCTGCCTCACCTTCGACCTGCGCGGCCATGCGCGCCATGCCTCATTGCGCCAGGAGGTCACGCGCGAGGACAACCTGCGCGACGTGCTCGCGGCCTACGACACGCTCATCAGCCATCCGACCGTCGACCCGCAGGCCATTGCCATCGTCGGCAGCAGCTACGGCGGCTACCTGGCGGCGCTGGTCAGCACCATGCGGCCGGTGCGCTGGCTCGCGCTGCGGGCGCCGGCGCTCTACCGCGACCGCGAGTGGCTCGCGCCCAAGGGCCAGCTGAGCAGGCCCGACCTCGTGGCCTATCGCCGCACCCTGGTGGGCCCGCGTGACAACCGGGCGCTCGCGGCCTGCGAGGCATTCACGGGCGACGTGCTGATCGTGGAGTCCGAGCACGACCAGATCGTGCCGCACCCGGTCATCGAGAACTACCTGGGTGCCTTCAAGCGCGTGCGCTCCGCGACCTACCGGGTCCTCTCCGGTGCCGACCATGCACTGTCGAAGCAGGCGCACCGCCAGGCCTATGGACAACTCCTGGTCTCCTGGATGACGGAAATGACGCTGGGTGCCCGGGCGACCGGCACCATGACGCGGCCCGTTTCCGCGAGTCCCGCATAGAAAGACAGGTTTCCCATGCAGACCCTCGCCCTGACCCTGAGCGAAAGACAACGCTCGACGCTGCGGACCGGCCTCGTCGCGGGAACGCTCGCAAGCATTGCCTCCACCGCCGCGCTGATGCTGTGCGGCCGGCGCGAGGCCGGTAGCATGGTGGCGCCGACCAACGCCACCAGCCACTGGCTCTGGGGCGACCAGGCCTTCGATGTGCGCGGCCCCACGCTGAAGCACACCGCGCTGGGCTACGCCACGCACCATGCGAGCGCCATCTTCTGGGCGCTGATCTATGGCTGGCTGCATGCCAGCCGGCATCCCGCGCAGTCGGCTCCCGCGGCGCTCGCGAGCGCCGGCGCCGCCACTGCGCTGGCCTGCGCGGTGGACTACACGATCACTCCGCACCGGCTCAGGCCGGGCTTCGAACACCACCTGTCCAAAGGCTCGATGGGGCTGGTCTACGGACTCTTCGCCGTGGGCCTGGCGGCCGGATGCCTGCTGACCCAGCGCCGTACCGCGCACGAGTAGTGCCGTACCGCGCACGAGTAGTGCGCCTTGCTACGCGCACTCAGGCAGCTTTCCTACGCCGCCGCGCCGGCGGCCCTTTCATCGTTCGGCTTCCATCAACCCAACCGGAGCCCACGATGCCCAACTCCACCAAGCGCGCAGCACCCGATGCATGCAGCCTTCTCGATACCGACCACCGCAACGTCAAGAAGATGTTCAAGGAGTACGAGGAACTGACCCATTCGCGCGCTGCCGACGTGCAGCAGAAGAAGCGCGAACTCGCCAACCAGATCTGTACCGAGCTGACCGTTCATGCGCAGATCGAGGAAGAAATCTTCTACCCGGCCGTGCGCGAGGCGATCAGCGAAACCGATCTTCTCGACGAAGCCGAGGTCGAGCACGCCAGCGCCAAGGAACTGATCGCGCAGATCGAGGCCGCCACCGAGGTGGACGACAAGTTCGATGCCAAGGTCATCGTGCTGGGCGAATACATCGACCACCATGTGAAGGAAGAGCGCAACGAGATCTTCGTCAAGGCACGCGCCGCCAGGGGGCTCGACCTGATGGCCATGCGCGAGCAACTCGCCGCGCGCAAGGAAGAGCTCATGGAAGAACTCACCGCAGCCGCCTGACCGACCGCACGCAACCTGCGACGGCCCAGCCCGGCGCACCCGTGGAACCGGCTTTGCCGGGGCGACCGGTTGCCAGGCCGCGCACCGGCGAGATCGCGCTCGACATGGGCCGTGCGGCATCCGGCAACACGGCTGCGATCGCAGGGGTCGGGCTGGCTGCGGCCGGGCTGCTGCTCGCGCGGCGTTCCGGCCATCTGCGCTGGCATCAGGCGCGCGCCTGAGCGCGCCGGTGCCTGCCATGCGACAGCGGTGCCAGGAGGAAGGAGACACCGTCCCATGCCCGAAGACACCCGCATTCGCTTGCCCGCCGCGCCCGAATCCGCGCGCGCCGCATTCCAGGCGCCGGATCCGCCCGCCTGAGGCGGCGATGGCCCCGGTGGGGCCAAGACCGCTACAGCAGGTCCCGCAGCCGGTAGTACATCATCCCCAGCACCAGCGCGGGTGTGCGCAGCAGGGTGCCGCCCGGAAAGGCGTGGTGGCCGATGCGCGCGAACAGGTCGAAGCGTTCCGCCTGGCCCGCGATGGCCTCCGCCGCCAGCTTGCCCGCCATGCCCGTGAGGGCCAGGCCGTGGCCCGAGAAGCCCTGCAGGTAGTAGATGTTGGTTCCGATGCGCCCGAAGTCGGGGGCCTTGTTCATCGTGATGTCGACGAAGCCGCCCCAGGCGTGGTCGATGCCCAGGTCGGCAAGCTGCGGAAACACCGCGAGCATGCTCTTGCGGATCTTCTCGATGAGGTTGCGCGGCGTCCGCGCGCTGTAGCTGTCGCCCGAGCCGAACAGCAGCCGGTGGTCGGCGCTCAGCCGGAAGTAGTCGAGCACGAAGTTCGTGTCCGACGCGGCCGGCCTGCCGCGCATGAGCGCATCGGCGCGCGCCGGCTCCATCGGCTCGGTCGCGATCATGTAGGTGCCCACGGGCATGATGCGAGACGACACCTCGGGCGCCACGTCGTCGCCGTACTCCGCCAGGTAGACGTTGCCCGCCAGCACCACGAAGCTGCAGCGCACCTCGCCCTGCGCGGTCTTGACGACGGGCCGCGCGCCGCGCTCGATCACCTGCGCGGCCGAGTTCTCGTGCAGCTGCGCGCCGGCCGCGCGCGCCGCGGAGGCGAGGCCCAGCGAATACTTCAGCGGATGCAGATGGCCCGAGCGGGCATCGAAGGTGCCGCCGTCGAAGCGCTTGCTGTCCACCCATTGCGCCACCTCGCCGGGCCCGAGCCACTGCAGCGGATAGCCGTGCACGCGGCCCACATGCTCCATCCATTCGCGCAGCGCGCGCGACTTCGCGGGCTTGACCGACAGGTTCAGGTAGCCGGCCTGCCAGTCGCAGTCGATCGCGTGGCTCGCGATGCGGTCCTGCAGCAGGTCCAGGCCCTCGACCGAGATGTTCCAGGCGCGGTGCGCGTCCTCGGGCGTGAACTGCTTTTCGAGGGCCTCTTCGCCGTCGGCGCCGAAGCCCACGATCACCTGGCCGCCGTTGCGGCCCGAGGCGCCCCAGCCCACGCGCTGCGCCTCGAGCAGCACCACCGCGTAGCCGCGCAAGGCGAGCTCGAGCGCGGCCGACAGCCCCGCGAGCCCGCCGCCCACCACGCAGACATCGGCGGTGGCAATGCCTTCGAGCGGGCGCGCAGGCTCGAAGCGCGCCGCCCGCTGCACGCTGGCTTCGTAGTAGGAGTTCTCGACGACGCCGAGTTCTTTGCGCAGCAGCAATCAGGCCACCCGGAAGTTGATGAACTGCCAGGGGTCGTCTTCATCCTTCTCCTCATTGAAGAGCGGGCACCGTTCCTTCAGCGGCGTCCAGTCGCCATACACGCCCGCCACTTCGCCGAGGTAGGGCATGGCGGCTTCCAGCACCACGCGGTGATCCAGGTCGTCCGGCTCCACCAGGCCGGCATCGGGATGGCGCAGCGCCCACGACATCCCGCCCAGGATGCCGGCCACCACCTGCAGGCTGGTGGCGCTGTTGGCGGGCGCCAGCTCGCGCGCCTGCGCGATGGTGAGCCGCGAGCCGTACCAGTAGGCGCCCTTGGGATTGCCCATCAGCAGCACGCCGAGTTCGTCCATGCCTTCGACGATCTCGTCGCGCACGATCCTCTGGCGGTGCTGCAGCCGCCAGTTCTTTCCCGCCATCTCGTGCAGCGAGAGCACGGCATCGTCGCAGGGGTGGTAGGCATAGTGCACCGTGGGGCGGTACACCACCTCGCCGTCCTTGCGCAGCGTCAGGTGGTCGGCAATGGAAATCGATTCGGCATGCGTCACCAGGAAGCCGTGGTACGGACCCTCCAGCGGCGTCCAGCTGCGCACCCGCGTGCCGACGCCGGGGCGCTCAAGGTAGATGGCCGCGTCGCTGCCGAAGCCGTGCCGCGCGGCATCGGCCGGCCAGTGCCGCTCGTGCGTTCCCCAGCCCAGCTCGGCGGGCTGCAGGCCCTCGTCGACGAAGCCCTGCACCGACCAGGTGTTGACGAATTCGCCGCGTTGCTTTCGCTGTTTCGCAACCTGGGTGTCGCGTTCGGCGATGTGCACCACCTTGATGCCGAGCTGCTGCGCGAGTGCCGCCCAGTCTTCGTAGCTCGCGGGCATGGCTTCGAGCTCGGCATGCGTGTCGGCCGCGATGTTCAGCAGTGCCTGCTTGAGCAGCGCCGAGACCAGTCCCGGGTTCGCACCCTGTGTGATCACCGCCGTCGGCCCGCCGCGCTTGTCGAGGCGCCAGGCCAGCACCTCCTCGCGCAGGCTGTAGTTCGAGCGGCGCGAAGGCGGAAGGCCGGGGTCGTCGTAGCGGCCGCCCCAGGGCTCGTTGCAGGTGTCCAGGTAGAGCGCGCTGCGTTCGCGGCAGAGCTTGATGAGCGCCAGGCTCGACACCTCGACCGAAAGGTTGACCAGGAAGTCGCCCTTGTCCACCAGGGGCTCCAGCACGGCGGCGAAGTTGCCTTCCTCGAGCCGCACCGGAATGACCTCGACGCCCAGCTCCCTCGCCAGGCCGCTGCGGTCCTCGCCCGGCTTCACGATCCTGACGTCGGCCGGCTTGAGTGCGAAATGGCGGAACAGCAAAGGCAGCAGCGCCTGGCCGATGGAGCCGAAGCCGATCATCGTGAGCCTGCCGTCCAGGCGAGCCAGCGGTTCATTCTTCTTCGTCATCCGTCACCTCTCTGAGTCGCGCCCGACGGGCCGGCCTCGTCGGTTCCTCGCGGGAATGTGGCGCGCTCGCGCCGGCGGATGCGTCAGCTCGCCTTTGCCGATGGTGTAGGAGGACTCCATGAGCGGAGTTTTCGCCCGGAGCCGTGGTAGAAACCGGCCACCCTGCGCACGTCGCGCATTGCATCGAACCGATGGCAGAAGACTTTTCCCTCAATCCACGACATCACGTCATGCCGACCGGCCCCGGCTCCCGCCTGGCGCGTGCGTCCTGGCTGCTGCTGCTCGGCCTGGCCCTGCTGTTCATGGGCGGCTGCGCGGGGCTGCCGGCCGGCGTGGAGCGCAAGCCATCGGTGGCCATCACCGATGGCGCCGACACCATGCTCGGGCGCCTGGTGGCGGCGGCCTCGCCGCCGGGGCAGGGGCTGAGCGGCTTCCGTCTGCTGCCGATGCCGCAGTATTCGCTGCATGCGCGCGTCGAGCTCGCGCGGCGCGCCCAGCGCTCGATCGACGTGCAGTACTACCTGGTGCAGAACGACGAAACCGGCCACTACCTGCTGCGCACGCTGGGCGACGCGGCCGACCGCGGCGTGCGCGTGCGCCTGCTGGTGGACGACCTCTACACCGCGGGCGCCGATCCGCTGTTCGCGGGCTTCGCGGCGCATCCGAACGTGGAGGTGCGCTTCTTCAATCCGTTTCCGGCCGGCCGCGGCCTGCTGGGCACGCGCTGGGCGGCGTCGCTGCTCGACTTCGACCGCGTGCACCGGCGCATGCACAACAAGCTCTTCGTGGTGGACAACTCGATGGCGGTCATGGGCGGGCGCAACATCGCCAACGAATACTTCCTGCGCGATGGCGGCTCCAACTTCATCGACATCGATACGCTGGTAGCCGGCACGGTCGTGCCGCGGTTGTCGTCGCTGTTCGATATGTACTGGAACAGCCCGTACGTCTATCCGATCGAGTCGCTGGTCTCCAATGGCGGGGCCACGCCGCAGCAGCTGCGCGAGCGCTTCGAGCAGATGACCGCCGGACCGGACACGCTGCATCCCGAGCCGCTGACCTCCACCGACCTGCTGGGCAACAACGCGCTCGGCAAGGACCTGGGCGAGGGCGCACTGTCGCTCGTCTGGGCGCGCGCCGAAGCCTATGCCGACGCGCCCGCCAAGGCACTGGGCCCCCCGGAAGCCCGCGGACTGCCGGCCGACGAATCGACCGACAGCGTGCTCTACAACGTGCGGCGCTACCTGCGCGGCGCGCAACAGGAGATCCTGCAGACCACGCCCTACCTGATTCCGGGCCGCGGCGGCATGGAGACGATCCGCCTCGTGCGGCAGCGCGGCGTGAGCTACACCATCGTCACCAATTCGCTGGCCGCCACCGACGAATCGCTGGTGCACATCGGCTACCGCCGCTACCGGCCCGAGATGCTTGCGCTGGGCGTGGAGCTCTACGAGCTGAGCCCCAAGCGCGTCGAGCAGACCAGGCGCTTCGGCATCTACGGCTCGGCCAGCGGCCGGCTGCATGGAAAGTCGGCCGTGGTCGACCGCAGCATGGTGTTCATCGGCTCGATGAATTTCGATCCGCGCTCGATGCTGCACAACACCGAGATCGGCCTGTTCATCTTCAGCCCGCAGATTGCCCAGCAGCTCACCAGCCTGATCGGCTTCATCCGGCTGGACGGTGCCTACCAGCTGCAGCTGGGGCCGCGCGGCGGCATCGAATGGGTGAGCCCGGCGACGGGCGACGGCGCCGACACCATCCTGCATGTGGAGCCGGAAACGGATTTCTGGTCGCGCTGGAAGCTGGAGCTATTCGCGCCGCTGGTGCCCGAGAGCCTGCTGTAGGCCGCGCGTCGGCGGCCCGTGCAGGTGCTATTGCTGCAGGCGACCGCTCAAATAGGGCTCGGGGTCGACGGCGGTGCCGTTCTTGCGGATCTCGAAATGCAGCTTCACGCGGTCGGCTTCGCTCTTGCCCATTTCGGCGATCTTCTGGCCTTGCCGGACCACCGCGTTTTCCTTCACGAGGATGGTCTGCGCATGGGCGTAGGCGGTAAGAAAAGTCTCGTTGTGCTTGATGATGACCATGTTGCCGTAGCTGCGCAGCTCGCCGCCCACGTACACCACGCGGCCGTCCGCCGAGGCCACGATGGGGTCGCCCAGGTTGCCGGCAATGTCGAGCCCCTTGTTGCGCACGCCGTCGAAGCGGGCAATGGTGGTGCCGGCGGCGGGCCGGATGAACATGGCCTGGGGCTGCTGCACGGGCGGCGGAATGGTCACGCCGGGCCGCGCCGGCGGCTGCGGCGTGGTGCAGGCGGCCAGGCCGGCGGCCAGCAGAAGCGCGGCGCCGGTACGAAAGGCAAAAGTCTGGAGGTGCATGGCTCTTTTGGAACGAATTCGTTGCTGAGGGTTCCCGCGGTCGGCGCGCCGGGCGAGCCACCTAGGGCCTGTTCACACTACTAACGGAGATCGCGTTGTTCGGCAAAGGGGCGGGCTGCAAGGCGCCTGTGCGCAGCAAGGCTCACTCCTTGCAAGCGCAGGCAACGCCGCAGACGGCCCCTTTGCCGAACAACCCGAAGGGAAGGCATGCCAAAGCGGCCAACTCCGCGTTGCACTTCTTGCGTGTGCCGACGCACACGCGGCGTCGTGCGCCTTGATTTGTCCGCTTTGGCATGCCTTCGCGACTCCGTTAGTAGTGTGAACAGGCCCTGCCCATGCTAGCAAACTCGGCCGGACCCGGATCTACTTGAGCGGGATCGGCGTGCCGCGGTCGATCGGCACCGCCGTCACGCTGTTCTTCGGCGAACCTTCGATCAGCAGGTCGGAGTACGTGAGATAGACCAGCGTGTTGCGCCTGGCGTCGACCATGCGCACCACGCGCAGCCGCTTGAACAGGATGGACAGCCGCTCGCTGTAGACCTCTTCGCGCTTGGGCAGGGGCTGCGTGATGCTGACCGGCCCGACCTGGCGGCAGGCAATGGAGGCTTCTGACTTGTCCTCCGCCACGCCGAAGGCACCCGCCAGTCCGCCCGTCTTGGCGCGCGAGACGTAGCAGGTCACGCCATTGACCTTGGGGTCGTCGTAGGCCTCCACCACGATCTTGTGGTCGGGGCCGATGAGCTTGAACGCGGTGTCCACGTCGCCCACCGTTTCCGCATGCGAGGCCGAGGCCAGCGCAAGGCCCAGCAGCGCCATGCCGCATGCGAAGGCGCCGCGAAGGAGGAGGGGAGCGCGGGGGGCCTGGGTCATGGGTGTTGTTTCAAACGATGCTGAGCTCGTGCACGCGGTCGAAGCTGCCGCGCCGCCGGTCCTCGAAGAAGTGTTCCAGCGCCTCGCGCACCGTGCGAAAGGCGATCTCTTCCCAGGGAATCTCTTCCTCGGTGAAGAGCCGGGCCTCGATGGTTTCGTGGCCGGGGTCGAAGCGGTCGTCGAGCAGGCGGGCGCGGTAGAACAGGTGCACCTGGCCCACGCGCACCACGCTGATCACCGCGAACAGGCCTTGCATCTCGTAGTGGGCGCCGGCCTCTTCGTCGGTCTCGCGGGCCGCGCCTTGGGCCGCGGTCTCGCCCAGCTCCATGAAGCCCGCGGGCAGCGTCCACTTGCCCCAGCGCGGCTCGATGTTGCGCTTGCACAGCAGCACCTTGTCGCCGAGCACGGGAATGGTGCCCACCACGTTCAGCGGGTTCTCGTAATGGATGGTGCTGCAGGCCGGGCAGACGGCGCGCTCCTTGGTGTCGCCGTCGTCGGGAACGCGGTAGACCACTGCGGTGCCGCAGTTCTTGCAGTGCTTGATGGGTACGCGCAGGATCATGGAGCGGGAAACCGCGGCATCAGGCGATCTTGATCGTGAGCTTCGGCAGGCCGGCCACTTCGCCCACCAGCGTGTCGCCCGCCACCACCGCCGCCACGCCTTCGGGCGTGCCGCTGTAGATCAGGTCGCCGGGCTGCAGCTCCCATGCGGCCGACAGGTGTTCGATGGTTTCGGCCACGTTCCAGATCAGCTTGCTCACGGTGCTGCGCTGGCGGTCGGTGCCGTTCACCTGCAGCGAGATCTCGGCGTTCTCGGCGTCGCCGGCCTCGGCCACCGGCACGATCGGGCCGATGGGCGCGCTCTGCTCGAAGCCCTTGCCGATGTCCCAGGGGCGGCCCTGCTTCTTCATGTCGTTCTGCAGGTCGCGCCGCGTCATGTCCAGGCCCACCGCATAGCCGTAGATGTGCTTGTGCGCATCGGCCGCCGCAATGTTCTTGCCGCCGGTGCCGATCGCCACCACGAGCTCGATCTCGTGGTGCAGGTTCTTGGTGAGCGTGGGGTAGGCCATGGTGCCGGTCTGGTCCGCATCGACCACCACCAGCGCGTCGGCCGGCTTCATGAAGAAGAAAGGCGGTTCGCGGCCGGTAAAACCCATTTCCTTGGCGTGATCCTCGTAGTTGCGGCCCACGCAGTAGATGCGGTGCACCGGAAAACGGGCGGCCTGGCCGACCACGGGGATCGAAACGGTCGCGGGCGGGGCGAAAACAAACTCGGAAGCCATTGCGTCTGTCCTTTTCAGCGGAACGGAGAAAAAACGGCAGTGTGCCAGAGGCAGGCGCGGGCTGCCGGTGCGGCGCTATGCTTGCGGGATGATGAAGCTGCACAACTACTTCCGATCGTCCGCCTCGTTCCGCGTGCGCATCGCGCTCCACCTGAAGGGCCTGGAGTTCGACTACATCCCGGTGCACATCGCCCGCGGCGAGCACCGCACGGGACCGTTCTCGGCCATTTCGGCCGACATGCTGGTGCCGCTGCTCGAGGACGAGGGCGAGCGCTTCTCGCAGTCGATGGCCATCATCGAATACCTGGACGAGACCTATCCCGAGCCGGCGCTGCTGCCGCACGATCCGGTGGGCCGGGCCCATGTGCGCGCACTCGCGGACTCCATCGCCTGCGAGATCCATCCGCTCAACAACCTGCGCGTGCTCAAGTACCTGGTGAAGGAACTCAAGCTCGACGACGAGGCCAAGAACGCCTGGTACCGCCACTGGGTGCGCGAAGGCATGCTGGCCTTCGAGCGCCAGCTCGCGCAGCATCCAGGCGGCCGGTTCTGCTATGGCGACACGCCCACGCTGGCCGACTGCTGCCTGGTGCCGCAGATCTTCAACGGCCGCCGCTTCGACTGCGACTTCAGCGGGCTGCCGCGCACCATGGCCGCCTTCGAGGCCTGCATGGAGCTCGACGCCTTCCAGCGCGCCCAGCCTTCGCAGTGCCCCGACGCGGAAGCCTGAGCGAGCCCGCCGCCATGGACGACGCGCAATGGCTCGTGCCCCGCTGGCCGGCGCCGCCCAACGTGCGGGCCGTGTGCACCACGCGCCACGGCGGTGTTTCGCAGGGCCGCTACCGGAGCCTCAACCTTGGCGACCACGTGGGCGACCTGGCCGCCCACGTTGCCGAAAACCGCCATCGCCTGGCGCAGGCCATCGGCGGCGCGCGCCCGGTCTTCCTGCAGCAGGTGCACGGCACAGGACTCGTGGCGCTCGATGCCGAAGCCGGCATCGTGGGCGATGGCACGCCGGCCGACGCCTGCACCGCCACGGCCGTCGGCGTGGCATGCACGATCATGGTGGCCGACTGCCTGCCCGTGCTCTTCACCGACGAATCGGGCCAGCGGGTGGCAGCCGCGCACGCCGGCTGGCGCGGCCTGGCCGGCGGCGTGCTCGAGGCGGCGGTCCGCTGCTTCGAGCCCGCGCAGGCGGCCGGCAAGGTCATGGCCTGGCTCGGCCCCTGCATCGGCCCCCGGGCCTTCGAGGTCGGGCCCGAGGTCAAGGCCGCGTTCGAGGCGCATGCGAGCGAGGCCGCACGCTGCTTCCGGCCCGCGCCGGCCCCCGGCAAGTGGCTGGCCGACCTGCCTGCGCTCGCGCGCCAGCGCCTCGGCGCGGCCGGCGTGGCGTCGGTGCACGGCAACGACGGCAGCGACGCGTGGTGCACCGTCGCCAACCCGTCACGGTTCTTTTCGCACCGGCGGGACGAGGTCAGCGGGCGTTTCGCCGCGCTGGTCTGGAAGGTCTGAGTCCGTGCCTGCCGCCGCGGCCGCCTCGCTTGCGGCGCGGCGCGCTTCTTCCTGCGCCTTTTCCTCGCGCTGCCTGATCGCGCGGCGACGCCCCGGGGTGCCCATCAGGTAAACCACCAGTGCGACAGGCGCCAATCCGTACAAAAGAAATGTGAAGATGGCACCCAATACGGTGCCGGTGGTGTTGGTGGCTTCGGCCACGGCCATCATCAGGGCGACGTAGAGCCAGCCAATCACGATCAGGTGGATAAACACAAGAAGTTTCAGTCGGTAAGTGAGCGGGGAGCGTTGTGGGCGCCTTGCGAAATGCAGGATACTCAAAATACGCAAGCCATCCGTACCGATTCAGGCGAGGACCAGGAGACATGATGAAGCAACAAGCCACGGGGGCCGATGCGTTCGCGCCCTTCCAGCAGGCTCTTTCAGAGGGATGGACCCAGGCGCTGGAATCGCTCCAGCAGTCCGCCGTACAGGGGGCCTCGGCCTTCAACGGCGGCGGCACGCCGCTGTGGCAATTGCCGCCGGGGGCGAAGCTGCCTGAATTGCCCAAAGTCTCCATTGCGCCCGAGAAGCTGCAAGCGATCCAGCAGCAATACATGGCCGAAGCCACAGAGCTCTGGCGCCGCGGCCTCGATGCCAGGCCCGAGGGCGACAGGCGCTTCGCCGGCGAAGCCTGGGGCAGCAATCCGCTCGCGGCCTTCTCCGCGGCCGTCTACCTGCTCAACGGCCGCACCCTGCTCAGCATGGCCGAGGCCATCGACGCTGACGAAAAGACCAAGGCGCGCATGCGCTTCGCAGTCGAGCAGTGGATGGCGGCGGCGTCGCCCAGCAATTCGCTCGCCTTCAATGCCGAGGCACAGAAAAAGGCCATCGACACGCAGGGCGAGAGCATCGCCAAGGGCATCCAGAACCTGCTGCACGACGTGAAGCAGGGCCACCTCAGCATGACCGACGAAAGCGCCTTCGAAGTGGGGCGCAACGTGGCCACCACCGAGGGCGCCGTGGTGTTCGAGAACGAGCTGTTCCAGCTGCTCGAATACAAGCCGCTCACGACCAAGGTGTACGAACGGCCGTTCCTGCTGGTGCCGCCGTGCATCAACAAGTTCTACATCCTCGACCTGCAGCCCGAGAACTCGCTGATCCGCTATGCCAACGAGCAGGGCCACCGCGTGTTCGTGGTGAGCTGGCGCAACCCCGACGAGTCGCTGGCCAACGCCACCTGGGACGACTACATCGAGAACGCCGCCATCAAGGCGATCCACCTCGTGCAGGAGATCGGCGGCAGCAAGCAGATCAACGCGCTGGGCTTCTGCGTGGGCGGCACCATCCTGAGCACCGCGCTGGCCGTGCTCGCGGCGCGCGGCGAAAAGCCGGCCGCCTCGGTCACGCTGCTCACCACCTTCCTCGACTTCAGCGATACCGGCATCCTCGACATCTTCGTCGACGAGGCGATGGTGGCGTACCGCGAAATGCAGCTGGGCAAGGGCGGCTTGCTGCCGGGCATGGACCTGGCCTCGACCTTCAGCTTCCTGCGGCCCAACGACCTGGTCTGGAACTACGTGGTCGGCAACTACCTGAAGGGCGAAACCCCGCCGCCCTTCGACCTGCTCTACTGGAACAGCGACGCCACCAACCTGCCGGGCCCGTTCTATGCCTGGTACCTGCGCAACACGTACCACGAGAACAAGCTCGCCAAGCCCAATGCGCTCACGGTCTGCGGCGAGAAAATCGACCTCGGAAAGATCGACATCCCGGCCTACATCTACGGCTCGCGCGAAGACCACATCGTGCCGATCGGCGGCGCCTATGCGTCCACGCAGCTGCTGCCGGGCAAGAAGCGCTTCGTCATGGGCGCCTCCGGCCACATCGCAGGCGTGATCAACCCGCCCGCCAAGAAAAAGCGCAGCCACTGGATACGCGAAGACGGCAAGTTCCCCAAGACCCATGCCGAATGGCTGGCCGGCGCCACCGAGCACCCCGGCAGCTGGTGGACCGACTGGGCCCAATGGCTCAAGGGCCATGCGGGCAAGCAGGTTTTGGCGCCCAAGGCCTACGGCAACGGCAAGGCCTACAAGGCGATCGAGCCGGCGCCCGGACGCTACGTCAAGGCAAGAGCCTGATCCCCGATCCTTCACAACCCTGACTTCAAATCACTTCAACGGAGAACCTCATGGAAGACATCGTCATCGTTTCGGCTGCACGCACGGCGGTCGGCAAGTTCGGCGGCTCGCTCGCGGGCATTGCAGCCACCGAGCTGGGCGCCCTCGTGATCAAGGAAGTGATTGCGCGCGCCAATCTCACGGCCGACCAGGTCGGCGAAGCCATCATGGGCCAGGTGCTGGCCGCCGGTGCGGGCCAGAACCCCGCGCGCCAGGCATGGCTCAAGAGCGGCGGCACCAAGGAAACGCCGGCGCTCACCATCAACGCCGTCTGCGGCTCGGGCCTGAAGGCCGTGATGCTCGCGGCGCAGGCCGTGGCCACGGGCGACAGCGAGATCGTGATTGCCGGCGGCCAGGAGAACATGAGCGCCGCGCCGCACGTGCTGCCCAATTCGCGCAACGGCCAGCGCATGGGCGACTGGAAGCTGGTCGACACCATGATCGTGGACGGCCTGTGGGACGTCTACAACCAGTACCACATGGGCATCACGGCCGAGAACGTGGCCAAGAAGTACGGCATCGACCGCTCCGCGCAGGACGAGCTCGCACTCGGCAGCCAGACCAAGGCCGCGGCCGCGCAGGACGCCGGCAAGTTCAAGGACGAGATCGTGCCCGTGAGCATTGCGCAGAAGAAGGGCGACCCGATCGTCTTCGACAAGGACGAGTTCATCAACCGCAAGACCAGCGCCGAAGGCCTGGCCGGCCTGCGCCCCGCCTTCGACAAGGCCGGCGGCGTGACCGCGGGCAATGCCTCGGGCCTGAACGACGGCGCTGCCGCCGTGATGGTGATGACGGCCAAGAAGGCCGCCGCGCTCGGCCTCAAGCCGCTGGGCCGCATCGCGAGCTACGCCACGGCCGGCCTCGATCCGGCCATCATGGGCATGGGCCCGGTGCCCGCGTCGACCAAGGCGCTGCAGCGCGCCGGCTGGAAGGCCGCCGACCTTGACCTGCTCGAGATCAACGAAGCCTTTGCGGCGCAGGCCTGCGCCGTGAACAAGGAAATGGGCTGGGACGTGAACAAGGTCAACGTGAACGGCGGCGCCATTGCCATCGGCCACCCGATCGGCGCGTCGGGCTGCCGCATCCTCGTGACGCTGCTGCACGAGATGCAGCGCCAGAACGCGAAGAAGGGCATTGCGTCGCTGTGCATCGGCGGCGGCATGGGCGTGGCGCTGACGATCGAGCGATAGGTTCCACTGGGGGCGCGCCTTCAGAGCGCGCTCCCGCCGACGGGCCACTTTGTTCACCGCTCAAATTTTGAGCAAACTGATTATTCCCCTTGTAAAACAATGAGTTAGATCACCTTTACAAGGAAGAACATCAGTTATCCCCAAAGTTGTCCACGGAAACTGGGGACGGCGGCGACTTCTTCACAATTCGCCCGCAAGTCCTTGTTTTTGGGCGCTCAATCGACGGCGGCCTGCTCGCCCGCGTAGTGCTGGCACAGCGTCTCGACCAGCGCCTGTGCGTAGATCGGCAGGGCGGCCCGGTCGCGCACCAGCAGGTAGCGCTCCCGTACGCACCACGCATCGCCGAGATCGATCAGCGCGAGCTGCATGCTTTCCTGGTTGCGCCGCGCGGCCGACTCCGGCACCACGCCGATGCCCACGCCGCTGCCGATCATCCGGCACATGGCGTCGAAGCTGCCGAGCTGGATGCGCAGCTTCTGCCGCTTGCCGAGGTTGTCGGTGATCTGCGCCAGAAAGGTCTGCAAGGTGCTGCCTTGCTGCATGCCGATCGCGTCTTCGTCGAGCGTTTCCGCGAATGAAATCCTGCGGCGCTTCGCAAAGCGGTGCTGGCGCGAGGTGACGAGCACCAGCCGGTCGGTGCTGAAGTGGATCGCCTCCAGGCCCAGCGTGTCGACGCGGCCCGCCACGATGCCGATGTCGGCGCGGCCGTCGAGCACGCCGCGCGGGATCTGAGCATTCGGTTTTTCCTGAAGGTCGACATTGATGCGCGGGTTGCGTGCAAGAAAGCCCGGCAGGATTTCAGGCAGGAAATCGGTCACGGCCGTGGTGTTGGCGAACACGCGCAGATGGCCGCGCAGCCCGCCGCCGTATTCGAGCAGGTCGGCGCGCAGCTGCTCGGTCTGGTGCAGCACGAGGCGCGCGTGGTGCAGGAAGGCTTCTCCCGGCGGCAGCAGGCGCACGCCGCGGGCTTCGCGCTGCAGCAGCTGCAGCCCGGCCTGGTTTTCGAGCGCCTTGATCCGCGCGCTGGCCGCCGCAAGCGACAGATGCTGCCGTTCGGCCGCGCGCGTGAGGTTGCCGAGCTCGGCCGTGGCAACGAAGAGGCGCAGATCCGTCAAGTCGAAAAGCATGGCGCCATCGTAAAGCCGAAAGCCCAAGCCTTCGGTATCTCAGAAGGCTGGCTTCCGAAATCGCAGATTGCGCGCACTGCCACGGCAGAACACCATGCGGACATGGAGACAAAGACAATGAAATTCCGCGCACTGGCGCTTCTTTCCCTTGCCGCGGCAGCGCTCTGCACTGCGGTTCCGGCTGCCGCGCAGCCCTACCCCTCGCGCCCCGTCACGCTGGTCGTGCCGCAGGCCGCGGGCGGCACCAACGACATCGTGGGCCGCCTCGTGGGCCAGAAGCTCGGTGAGCTGATGAATGCCAGCGTGGTGGTCGACAACCGGCCGGGCGCGGGTGGCAACATCGGCACGCAGCTGGTCGCCAAGGGGCCGAAGGACGGCTACACGCTGCTCATGACCATCAGCAGCAGCCAGGCCATCAACCCGGCGCTCTACAAGAACCCGGGCTTCGATCCGGTGAAGGACTTCAAGCCCGTCGGCCTGGTCGGCGCGGTGCCCAACGTGCTGCTGGTGCATCCCTCGTTTCCCGCCAGGGACTTCAACGAATTCCTGAAGCTCGCGCGGCAGAAGGGCGCCAACTACCAGTACGCCTCGGCCGGCAACGGCACGCTCAACCACCTGCTGGGTGAAATGCTCAACAGCATGGCCGGCATCTCGATGCAGCACGTGCCGTACAAGGGCGTGGCGCCCGCGCTCAACGACGTGTTGGGCGGGCAGCTGCCGATCGTGTTCGCGAGCCTGCCCTCGGCGCTCTCGCACATCAAGGCCGGCAAGCTGCGCGCGCTGGCCGTGAGCGGCGAGAAGCGCTCGCCGGTGCTGCCCGACGTACCCGCCATTGCCGAGGCGGTGCCGGGCTACAACGGCACGCTCTGGATCGGCCTGTTCGCGCCCGCGGGCGTGCCTCTCGAGGTGCTGGCCATGCTGCAGGACGCCACGCGCAAGGCGCTGGCCGCGAAGGAGCTGCGCGACAAGCTCGAACAGCAGGGCGTCGAGATCGCGGCGCCCACCACGCCCGATCAATTCTCGAAACTGCTGCAGGACGACCTCGCCAAGTGGGCGCGCATCGTCAAGGCCTCCGGCGCAGCGGTCGACTGAAGGAACCCATGACCAACACCGAGCAGGAAAAACCCTCCGGCGCGATCGATGCCGGCATGCTGGCAAGGCTGCAGGCCTGGCAGGGCCGCAGCGAGACGCTGGCCGACGACATCACCGCGGCCCCCGTGCGCGCGCTCTCGGCCACGCTCGACCGCGACGACGCGCCGCCCGCCGCCGGCACGCGCCTGCCCGAGCTCTGGCACTGGCTCTACTTCCTGCCGCACCATCGGCAGTCCGAGATCGGCGAGGACGGCCATGCGAAGCGCGGCGGCTTCCTGCCGCCCGTGCCGCTGCCGCGCCGCATGTGGGCCGGCGGACGGCTGAGGTGGGAGCAGGGCAACCCGCTGCAGGTCGGCGACAGGGCCGAGCGCACCTCGACCATCGCTTCGGTCACCCACAAGGCCGGCCGCACCGGCGAGCTGATGTTCGTGCTGGTGCGCCATGAAGTGCGCAACGAACGCGGCCTCGCGCTGACCGAGGAGCACGACATCGTCTACCGCGCCGCGGCCGCGCCCGGCGAGAAGGCGCCGCCGCCCACGCCGGCGCCGAAGGACGCCGCCTTCAGCCGCGAGATCGTGCCCGACGACGTGCTGCTGTTCCGCTATTCGGCGCTGACCTTCAACGGCCACCGCATCCACTACGACCGCCGCTACGTGACGCAGGTCGAGGGCTATCCGGGCCTGATCGTGCACGGGCCGCTGATCGCCACGCTGCTGGTCGACCTGCTGCGCCGCAACGTGCCGGGCGCGCAACTCGCGCGCTTCGAGTTCCGTGCCGTGCGGCCGACCTTCGACACCGCGCCGTTCCGCGTGCATGGCAAGCCGGCCGAAGGCAGCACGGACGGCAAGACCTTCAGCCTCTGGGGCGAGGACGCCGACGGCTGGCTCACGATGCAGGCCACGGCCGTGCTCGCATGAAAAACTGGAAAACAAGCCCATGACAAGACCTCTCGACGGCATCACCGTGGTTTCGCTCGAACACGCGATCGCCGCGCCTTTCTGCACCCGGCAGCTGGCCGACCTCGGCGCCCGCGTCATCAAGGTGGAGCGCCCCGGCGCCGGCGATTTCGCGCGCGCCTACGATGCACGCGTGGGCGGCGAGGCCTCGCACTTCGTGTGGGTGAACCGCTCCAAGGAAAGCCTCACGCTCGACCTCAAGCAGCCCGCCGCGCTCGCGGTGCTGCAGGAGCTGGTGGCCGATGCCGACGTGCTGGTGCAGAACCTCGCGCCGGGCGCCGCCGCGCGCATGGGCCTGGGCGCCGAGGCGCTGCAGGCAATGCATCCGCGGCTCATCGTCTGCGACATCTCGGGCTATGGCGACGACGGCCCGTACCGCGACAAGAAGGCCTACGACCTGCTGATCCAGAGCGAGGCGGGTTTTCTCTCGGTCACGGGCACGCCGGACGATCCGTGCAAGTCGGGCAATTCCATTGCCGACATCGCGGCGGGCATGTACGCCTACACCGGCATCCTTGCGGCGCTGCTCCAGCGCGGCAAGACCGGCAAGGGCTCGCACATCGATGTGTCGATGCTCGAATCGCTCGCCGAGTGGATGGGCTACCCGATGTACTACGCCTACGACGGCGCGCCGCCGCCGCCGCGCAGCGCCGCATCGCACGCCACCATCTATCCCTACGGTCCGTTTCCCGCGGGCGACGGCGGCACGGTGATGCTGGGCCTGCAGAACGAGCGCGAATGGCGCGTGTTCTGCGAGAAGGTGCTGTTGCAGGCGGGGCTCGCGACCGACGTGCGCTTCGACAGCAACGCACGGCGCAACGAGCACCGGGACGCGCTGCGCGCGATCATCGTGGAGACCTTTGCCGCGATCGGCACTGCGCAGGTGGTCGAGCGCCTCGATGCGGCGCAGATCGCCAACGCACGCATGAACGACATGGCCGGGCTGTGGGCGCATCCGCAGCTGCAGGCGCGCGAGCGCTGGCGGCAGGTGGGCTCGCCGGCCGGCGACATTCCGGCGCTGCTGCCGGCCGGCCGCCAGAGCGCCTTCGACTACCGCATGGACGCGATACCGGCGGTCGGCCAGCACACCGACGCCATCCTGCGCAGCCTCGGCCGCAGCGAGGCGGACATTGCGGCGCTGCGCGAGGCGGGCGCGGTGTGAGCACGGCAGCGCTCGCGCTGGCCCGCGCCTTTCTCTTCGTGCCGGCCGACCGGCCTGAACGCCATGCGCGCGCGCTGGCCACCGGTGCGGGCGCGGTGATCGTGGACCTGGAGGACGCGGTGGCGCCCGAACGAAAGGCTGCGGCGCGCGAAGGCCTCGCGGCCTCGTTCGCCGCGCTGCCCGCGGCCGGCCGGCAGCGCCTGCTGGTGCGCATCAATGCCGCAGGCACCCCCTGGCACGAGGACGACCGCGCGGCCGTGGCCGGGCTGGTCTCGCAAGGGCTGGCCGTGGGCGTGGTGCTGCCCAAGGCGGAGCGGGACAGCGACCTGCGGCGGCTGGCCGAAGTCGTCGGCCCGAACGGATTGCTCGTGCCGCTCGTCGAATCGGCCGCCGGGCTTGCGGCAGTCGATGAACTCGCGGCAGTGCCACAGGTGCTGCGGCTCGCCTTCGGCAACCTGGATTTCCAGGCTGATGTCGGGCTGGCCTGCGATGCGGACGAGGCTGAACTCGTGCCGGTGCGCCTCGCGCTGCTGTTGGCCTCGCGCCGCGCCGGCCTGCCCGCGCCCGTCGACGGCGTGACGGCCGACTGGCGCGACACGCAGCGCCTGGCCGCCGACACGGCGCGCGCACGGCGCGGCGGCTTCGGCGCCAAGCTGTGCATCCACCCCGACCAGGTCGCGCCGGTGCAGGCGGCGCTCGGGCCGAGCGCCGGCGAGCTCGCATGGGCGCGCCGCGTGATCGAGGCCGTGCGGTCGGCCGGCGGCGGCGTGGCCAGCCTCGACGGACGCATGGTCGATGCGCCGGTGGTTCGCCTGGCCGAACGGCTGCTGGCGCTCGCCGCAGAACAAGACACACATCCAACAACCCAGGAGACAACCCGATGAATCTGAAGAAGAACTGGAAGGCCCGCACCCTGCTGGCCGCGGCATTGGGCGCAGGCCTGCTGGCCGCGCAAACGCCGGCCGCCGCACAGGCGCCCTGGCCGGAAAAGCCCATCACCATGGTGGTGCCGTATTCGGCCGGCGGCCCCACCGACGTGGTCGCGCGCATGCTCGCGATTCCCATGGGCAAGTCGCTCGGCCAGACCGTGATCGTCGAGAACACCGTGGGCGCGGGCGGCACCATTGCGCCCGCGCGCGTGGCCAAGGCGGCGCCAAACGGCTACACCATCCTGATCCACCACATGGGCATGGCCACCGCGCCCGCGCTCTACAAGAAGCTCAGCTACGACCCGCTGAAGGACTTCGAATACGTGGGCCAGGTGATGGACGTGCCCATGACCCTGCTCTCGCGCAAGGATTTTCCGGCCAACAATTTTCAGGAACTGCTGGCCTACGTGAAGGCCAACAAGGACAAGGTGACGCTCGCCAACGCCGGCATCGGCGCGGTGTCGCAGCTGTGCGGCATGCTGCTGGCGCACCAGATCGGGGTGCAGCTCACCACCGTGCCCTACAAGGGCGCCGGCCCGGCGCTCAACGATCTGATGGGCGGGCAGGTCGATCTGCTGTGCGACCAGACCACCCAGACCGCACCGGTCATCAAGGACGGCAACCGCGTCAAGGTGTTCGGCGTGACCACGTCCAAGCGCCTGTCCAGCATGCCGGACATCCCCACGCTCGACGAGCAGGGCCTGAAGGGTTTCGACGTGAAGGTGTGGCACGGCATCTACGCGCCCAAGGGCACGCCGCCGGCCGTGATGGAGAAGCTCAACAAGGCCCTGCGCGCTGCGCTGCAGGACGACATGGTCAAGCACCGCTTCGCCGAACTGAGCACCGAGGCGGTCCCCATGGACAAGGTGACCCCCGAAGCGCTGCGCACCCACCTGGCGGCCGAGACCGAGAAGTGGGGGAAGGTGATCAAGGCGGCGGGGGTGCAGGCGGATTAGCACGGCTGAGCGATCCTCGGTCCGCCCGGGCTCCCTGGCCCACGGCGGGCCGGATACCGCTGACCAGACACGCCGGCCGCAGACGGAGGCTCAAGCGCCGGTCGGCGGCTTCTTCGGCTTCATGCGCGTGACCTTGTACACGGCGCCTTCCTTGTCGTACGTCGTCCATTCGCCGGTCTGTTCGCCGTTCTCGAAATGGCCGGAGCGCATCCGGGTTCCGTCGCTGCGGAACCATTCCCAATAGCCCGTCAGGACACCCTCGGGCGTCTTCTGCCCGCGCGCCCAGACGCTGCCGTCCTTGTGGTATTGCACATGAGGTTGGGTGGTCGGTTTCTTCATCGGCGCCTCGTGGTTCAGCCAGACGTTCCTGAATGGGCCCGCAGCGTCTCATCGAACAGCAGGAGCAGCTGCCGCGCAAAGGCGTCCATGTTCGACGCGCGGTCCGCATGGGCGGTTTCGATCGTCCTGCTCGCCGCAGCCTCTCCGGCGATGGCCAGGCACACATGCCCTGGCGCGTCGCCGTAGGGGCTGCCGGAAGGGCCGGCCGCGCCGCTCTCGGCAATGCCCCAGGTGGCGCGGTGGCTGTCCCGGATCCTGCCTGCAATGAAGCTGGCATAGGGTTCGGTTTCCGCGCGCATGCCCGCCATGTCTTCGGCCCCCAGGCCCAGCAGCGCTTTTGCGGCCCGGCGCGAGTAGACGACCGCGCCGCCGAGAAAAAAAGCCGACGCGCCCGGGATGGCGAGCAGGGCAGCCGACACGAGGCCGCCGGCCGAGGATTCGGCCACCGCCACCGTCTGGCGCCGCTCGCGGAGGACGGCGCCGACACGGCCGGCGAGGATGGAAAGCGGCTCGAGGCCGGCGCCGTCAGACATGGGGACGCCGCCTGGCGATTCCGAAATTCATACTTTCGAACTCCTTGGAAGCAATAGGGGTGTGTGGGGACGGTACGGACTTATGCAATATGGTTGCACATGCGGCCGTGCCGTGACAGCTGGTTGCAAGCTCGGCTCAGTGTTTTCCTCAGAGTTCGACGGCTTGAAACTCGCTAGAGTGAAGGCGGCCGTTCAGGCTTTTCGCATACATCAAGGAAAAATTCATGAGCAAGAAAGTTGCATATGTCACCGGAGGCATGGGTGGCATCGGAACAGCCATCTGCCAGCGCCTTCACAAGGACGGCTTCACTGTCGTCGCAGGCTGCGGCCCCACGCGCGACCATGCCAAATGGCTGGCCGAGCAGAAGGCCCTGGGCTTCGAGTTCCACGCCTCGGTCGGCAATGTCGGCGACTGGCAATCCACCGTCGAGGCCTTTTCCGCCGCCAAGGCAGCGCACGGCCCGATCGACGTGCTGGTCAACAACGCCGGCATCACGCGGGACCGCATGTTCCTGAAAATGACGCCCGAGGACTGGAGCGCGGTCATCGAGACCAATCTCAACAGCATGTTCAACGTCACCAAGCAGGTGGTGGGCGACATGGTCGAGAAGGGCTGGGGCCGCATCATCAACATCAGCTCGGTCAACGGCGCCAAGGGCCAGGCGGGGCAGACCAACTATTCGGCGGCCAAGGCCGGCATGCACGGCTTCACGATGGCGCTGGCGCAGGAACTGGCGAGCAAGGGCGTCACGGTCAACACCGTGAGCCCGGGCTACATCGGCACCGACATGGTCAGGGCCATCCGCCAGGAAGTGCTCGACAAGATCGTGGCCACCATCCCGGTCAAGCGCCTGGGCGAGCCGAGCGAAATTGCCTCCATCATCTCGTGGCTCGCTACGGACGAGGGCGGCTACAGCACAGGGGCCGACTTCTCGGTCAACGGCGGCCTGCACATGCACTGATCATGCTGACGGGAAGCTGATCGAAAAGACCCGCCGAGGCGGGTTTTTTCATTTCTGCGATGTGGCTTCTACGTATGAGAAGCTTTCGATTCGGTTCTACAGTTTCCAACCCCTCCGGAGGCAACATGGCAGACACAACAATCACACCCACCAGAAAGCTCCCGCTCTATCGTTCGCTCTACGTGCAGGTGATCGCGGCGGTGATCATCGGCGTGCTGCTCGGCCACTTCCAGCCCGCGCTCGGCGAGGCCATGAAGCCGCTGGGCGACGGCTTCATCAAGCTCATCAAGATGATCATCGCGCCGATCATCTTCTGCACGGTGGTGGTGGGCATCGCCGGCATGGAAGACATGAAGAAGGTCGGCAAGACCGGCGGCCTGGCGCTTTTGTACTTCGAGATCGTGAGCTCCATCGCGCTGGTGGTGGGGCTCGTGCTGGTCAACCTGCTCAAGCCCGGCGCGGGCATGAACATCGACCCGTCGACGCTCGACACCAAGGCGCTCGCGTCCTATACCGGTCCGGGCAAGATGACGGGCACGGTCGACTTCCTGCTCAATGTGATCCCGAGCACGCTGGTCGACGCCTTCGCCAAGGGCGAGATCCTTCAGGTGCTGCTGATCGCGGTGCTGTTCGGCTTTGCGCTGCACCGTTTCGGCGGGCGCGGCACGCTGGTGTTCGACGTGATCGAGAAGGGCTCTCACGTGCTCTTCGTGATCGTGGGCTACATCATGAAGCTGGCGCCCATCGGCGCCTTCGGCGCCATGGCCTTCACCATCGGCAAGTACGGGCTGGGCAGCCTGTTCTCGCTCGGCAAGCTGATGGGCACCTTCTACCTGACCTGCCTGCTGTTCATCTTCGTGGTGCTCGGGCTCATAGCGCGCTTCCATGGCTTCAGCATCTGGAAGTTCATCAAGTACATCAAGGAAGAGCTGCTGATCGTGCTGGGCACCTCGTCGAGCGAATCGGTGCTGCCGCGCATGATGGAGAAGATGGAGAACCTGGGCGCCAACAAGACCTGCGTGGGCCTGGTGATTCCCACCGGCTATTCGTTCAACCTCGACGGCACCTCCATCTACCTGACGATGGCGGCCGTGTTCATTGCGCAGGCCACCAACACGCCGATGACGCTGACCCAGGAGATCACGCTGCTGGCCGTGCTGCTGCTCACCTCCAAGGGCGCGGCGGGCGTCACGGGCAGCGGCTTCATCGTGCTGGCGGCCACGCTCTCGGCCGTGGGCCACGTGCCGGTGGCGGGCCTGGCGCTGATCCTGGGCATCGACCGCTTCATGTCGGAAGCCCGCGCGCTGACCAACCTGATCGGCAACGGCGTGGCCACCATCGTGGTGGCCAAGTGGACCAACGAGCTCGACACCGAGCGGCTGCACGCCGGGCTCAACAACGAGAGCTGGGTGGAGTCGCAGGAGCCCGAAGTGCTCGAAGCCGCGCGCATCAGCAAGATGGCCGACTGACGATGCCCGTGTGAAACCAGAGGGGCGCATCGTTCCTGCAAAATGGAGCAATGCCCCACAGCGTTTCCCTGATCAACACGATTGCCGCCGGCCTGGGACTGGCGCTCGTGCTGGGTTTCCTGGCGCTGCGGCTGCGGCTGCCGGCCCTGGTGGGCTACCTGCTCGCGGGCGTGATCATCGGGCCCTTCACGCCGGGCTTCGTGGCGGACGCGGGCATTGCGGCACAGCTGGCCGAGATCGGCGTGATGCTGCTGATGTTCGGCGTGGGCCTGCATTTTTCGCTCGACGACCTGCTGGCGGTGCGCAAGATCGCGCTGCCGGGCGCATTGGCGCAGATCGCGGTGGCCACACTGCTGGGCGGTGTGCTGGCGCTCTGGTGGGGCTGGTCATGGGGCGAGGCGCTGGTCTTCGGCCTGGCGCTGTCGGTGGCAAGCACGGTCGTGCTGCTGCGCGCGCTCGAGAGCCTGGGCATTCTCGATTCGTTCACCGGGCGCATCGCGGTCGGCTGGCTGGTGGTCGAGGACCTGGCCATGGTGCTGGTCCTGGTGCTGATGCCGCCGCTCGCAGGGGCCCTGGGCGGCCATGCCGGCAATTCGGCCAACCCCGCCGACCCGCTGTGGCAGACGCTCGGCGTCACGCTGCTGCAGGTGGGCGGGTTCGTGGCGCTGATGCTGGTGGTGGGGCGGCGCGCGTTCCCGTGGATTCTCTGGCAGGTCACGCGCACCGGCTCGCGCGAGCTGTTTACGCTGTGCGTGATCGCGGCCGCGGTCAGCATCGCCTTCGCCTCGGCGGCGCTGTTCGGCGTGTCGTTCGCCCTCGGTGCATTCTTTGCGGGCATGGTGATGCGCGAATCGGAATTCAGCCACCGCGCGGCGCAGGAGTCGCTGCCGCTGCGCGATGCCTTCGCGGTGCTGTTCTTCGTGTCGGTGGGCATGCTCTTCGATCCCTCGGTGCTCATCGAACGGCCGCTGCAGGTGCTGGCAGTGGTGGGCGTGATCGTGCTGGGCAAGTCGCTGGCCGCCTGCGCGCTGGTGCTGGCGTTCCGCTATCCGCTGGGCACGGCGCTCACCGTGAGCGCGAGCCTCGCGCAGATCGGGGAGTTCTCGTTCATTCTTGCGGGCCTTGGCGTCTCGCTCGGCCTGCTGCCGGTGGAAGGCCAGAGCCTGATCCTGGCCGGCGCGCTGATTTCCATTGCCACCAATCCGCTGTGGTTCAGCCTGATCGCGCCGCTGCAGAAATGGCTGCACGGCCGTTTCCCCCTGGCGCGCAGCCTCGAATCGCACGACCATCCGCTGGCCGAGCTGCCGACCACCACCGCAGCCCGGTACCTCTCCAGCCAGGTGGTGCTCGTGGGCTACGGCCGCGTCGGGCGCCGCATCGCGTCCGAGCTGGAGGCGCACGACATTCCCTACGTGGTGGCGGAGCAGAACCGCGAAATGGTGGAGAAGCTGCGCGAGGCCGGCGTTGCGGCCGTCTGGGGCGATGCGGCCGATCCGGCCGTGCTGATCCAGGCGCACATCGCGCGCGCCCGCGTGCTGGTGGTGGCCATACCAGACACCATGAACGTGCGGCAGATGATGGAGACCGCCCGCACCCTCAATCCGGCCATCGAAACCGTGATCCGCAGCCACAACGAAGAGGAAGCGCAGCTGTTGACGCGCGAGATGGCCGCCACGGTCTTCCTGGGCGAACAGGAGCTGGCGCAGGCCATGGCGCGCGACGTGGTGCGGCGCGCAGCGGCGGCGGCCGCCTGAGCCGTCCTCGGCCGAAGAAAAGTCTCAGAGGTCTTCGATGACCAGCGTGCGATAGCGCTGTGCGATCGAATAGGGCACGGTGCGCACCACCTCCATCAGGTGGTTGGCTGCCTCTTCGTTCTTCGTCCTGACCAGGAGGCCGGTGTGGCCTTCGCGCGCGAGCTTGGTGTAGGCGCGTACGGTGGCCGCGTCGGTTCCGGCCGACGGCAGCGGCTCGTCGGCTTCCCGCACGGTGGGGGTGATTTCTTCCAGGATCGTGGCCGCGGGAAGCAGGTAGATCTCGTCGCCGCTCACGCCGTTTTCAATCAGTTTGTGACCAATGCGGTTGGCGTCTTCCGCGCTTGGAAACATCACCATCGAATAGCCTGTGGGGTAGAAGGCACCGCCGATGCTCGAGCGCATGCGGGGCTCTAGGACGAAACTCTTCATGATGCTGCCTCCTGGTGATGCAGTTCTTTGCCCACAACACTAGGCCTGCTGCCGGCGGGGCGCTGTAGGCCTGCTCCCCGTATTCCCGCAGGTTTGGCGCGGCAGTCGCGGCGCCGGCCGGCCGGGCTCTTGTACACTCCCATCCTCATGCCGTGCCATCTCTTCCCCGCCACCGTCTGCGCAGCCTCCATGGCCCGCATGATGCCGCCTGCCTGCGCGCGGGCGGAGGGGTCATTGGTTGCACGAATGATTACCACCATTACCACCGCGGTCACCTGAGCACGCGCAGGTGGCCGTTTCGGCAGCCACCTGGTGTATCGCTCTTCTTCTCCGAATGAATGAAACCCAGCTCTGGCAGCTGGGTTTCTTGTTTTTCATCCGGAGATGTCCATGTACCGCGATCCTGTCCAGTCCCTCGAACCCCTGCCCAGCCCTCCTGCGGCCATTCGTGCGCTGCGCGTGGGGATGATCGGCATCGGCACCGTCGGCTCCGGCACGCTGCGGGTGCTGGCGCGCAACCAGGCCGAGATCGCGGGACGGGCGGGCCGCCCCATCGAGTTGGCGATGGTGGCTGCGCGCAACCTGGTGCGCGCCGCCGCCGTCGTGGGCGGGGATATTCCCTTGACGGACGACCCGCTGCGCGTGGCCACCCAGCCCGACGTCGACGTGGTGGTGGAAGTGGCCGGCGGCACCGGTCCGGCGCGCGAATGGGTGCTGGCCGCCATCGCGCACGGCAAGCATGTGGTCACGGCCAACAAGGCCCTGCTCGCGGTGCATGGTGCCGAGATCTTTGCCGCGGCCCGGCGGCATGGCGTGGCCGTGGCCTACGAGGGCGCGGTGGCGGTGAGCATTCCCATCGTCAAGGCGCTGCGGGAGGGCCTCGCGGCCAACCGCATCGAATGGGTGGCGGGCATCATCAACGGCACCACCAACTTCATCCTGAGCAAGATGCGCGATGAAGGCCTGGACTTCGCCGCGGCGCTCGCGCAGGCCCAGGCACTCGGCTATGCCGAAGCCGATCCGGCCTTCGATATCGAGGGCATCGATGCTGCGCACAAGCTCACGCTGCTGGCCGCCAATGCCTTCGGCACCGCCGTGCGGCTTGCCGACGTGCAGGTGCAAGGCATCACGGCGCTCGAGCGGGTGGACGTGGCCTGCGCCGAGCAGCTGGGCTACCGCATCAAGCTGCTGGGCCTGGCGCGGCGCCGGGAGGAGGGCGTGGAACTGCGCGTGCAGCCCGCGCTGGTGCCCGCGTCGCACCTGATGGCGCATGTGAACGGGTCGATGAATGCCGTCATGGTCAAGGGCGATGCGTCCGGCGTGACGATGTACTACGGCGCGGGCGCCGGCTCCGAAGAGACCGCATCGGCGGTGATTGCCGACCTGGTCGACGTGGCGCGGCTCGATGGCACCCATGCCGCGCAGCGGGTGCCGCACCTGGGCTTTCATGCGCATGCGATGAGCGCATTGCCGGTGCTGCCCCGCGCCGAGGCATGCTGCGCGCACTACCTGCGCATTCCCGTGCGTGCCGCGAGCCATGTCGAGGCGGTGTCGGGCTGGCTGGCGGGGCAGCAGGTGCCGGTGCGGCAGGTGGCGCTGGCGGCTGCGCAGCCCGGCATGGGCGCGCAGCTGCTGGTGCTGACGCAGCCGGTGCGGCAGGGCACGATGGACTTGGCGCTGCAGGCCCTGCAGGCACATCCTTCGGTCGCGGGAAAGCTCACCGCCTTGTGCGTGGAGACGCTGGCCTGAGACAGAATGCGGCACGGCGTGCGTTGGCGCGGCCGATGGAACGGGAGTTGCTGCAATGGATTTCGCCTGGCATGGCTGCCGTCGAGGGCACGGCGGGAGCTGCACATGAAGCCCTGGCGCTGGCTCGTCATGCTGGCGCTGGCCTCGCCTGCATTCGCACAACCCGCGCAGACGGGAGAGGGCGCATCTTCCGCTTCTTCATCCTGCGAAGCGGAAGAAGCCGCACTGGAGCGCGACATGGACCTGGCCCGCTCCAGGGGCCAGATGCTGCGCCGCCGGCAGCTCGCCGAGAACCTGGACGCGCTGCGGGCGCGCTGCCGGGCGTCCGAACCGCCGCAAAGCCGCGCGGCGCGCATCGACAAGCTGGAGCACGACATCCGCGCGCTGCGGGCCGAACTCGAGCATGCCGAGGCGCAGCTGCGCGAGCTGAAGAACGAGCGGCCCTGACAGCCGCGCCGGTGCGCGTCAGAGCCTGGGCAGCTGCATGCGCAGGCGCCGCGCCGCTTCCTCTTCGCGCGCATCGTCCACCTCGCGCAGCACGTTGCCCAGGTCGACGGGGCCGGTGTCGCGCGCATGCGTGCCGCTCAGCACCGATTCGACGCGCAGCAGGCCGCGCTCGTACAGGTGCCAGATCTCGTCGCCGTAGTGCGTGTCCAGCAGCTGCGGCGCGAACTGGCCGAAGAAGTTGCGCAGGTTCTCCACGTCGCGCAGCAGCATGCGCTTCGCATGGTTGTTGCCGGCCGCATCCACCGCCTGCGGCAGGTCGATCACCACCGGGCCGTCGGCCGCGAGCAGCACGTTGAACTCCGACAGGTCGCCGTGCACCACGCCCGCGCACAGCATGCGCACCACTTCCTTCAGCAGGCTGGCGTGGTGCTGCACGGCTTCGCCCTGCGTGAACGCCACGTCGTTGAGCCGCGGCGCCGCATCGCCGTTGGCATCGGTCACCAGCTCCATCAGCAGCACGCCCTCGAGGAAGTTATAGGGAACGGGCACCCGCACGCCGGCCGCCGCCAGGCGATAGAGCGCATCGACCTCGGCGCTTTGCCAGATGGCCTCGGTCACCTGGCGGCCGAAGCGCGTGCCCTTGGCCATGGCGCGCGTCTCGCGCGAATTGCGCACGCGGCGATTCTCGGTGTAGTCGACGGCCTGGCGGAAGCTGCGCTTGTCGGCTTCCTTGTAGACCTTGGCGCAGCGCGTCTCCTCGCCGCAGCGCACCACGTAGACCATGGCTTCCTTGCCGCTCATCAGCTGGCGGACCACCGTGTCGATCAGGCCTTCGTCGACCAGCGACTGCAGTCGTGGTGGTGCTTTCATTGGTACCGCTCCGTCGGGTCCAGCGGGCGGGTCGAGAGGAAGGCCCTCAGGCTTTCCGGGCCGATCTGGTAGACCCCGATCATGCCTGCGTTGCGCAAAGGGCCTTGCCGTGCTCCGTGAAGTGGTGCGCAGCGCAAGCCGGCCGCTAGCAGCTTTCGCGCATCGCTTCAAAGCGCGGCCGGCTGTTTCCACGTCGCGATTGCCGGGATTGCGTGCGGCATGAGGTTGTACCTGGATGCCGTCGCAAAATTGATTTCACGGACCGGCCCAAAAAAAGCAAGAACGGTTCGCAGCCTCCCTCCATCCATTCATTGAATCGAAGGAAACCCGAATGACCCTCTCCAGCTCCAGACACGGCGCCAGGCTTCTCTGCGCCGCCGCAGTGGCCCTCGCGGCCGCCGCCGGCGCCGCCCATGCCGAAACCTATGAAGGCGTCCATCCCCCGACCTCCGCCGAGAGCCGCGCCAATGTGGCCGCCGGGGCCGTGGTGGCCGCGCACACGGGCGATCCCTATGCCACGGGTGCGGATGCCGGCCCGATCTATCCGCCGGTTGCCATGAACAGCCGCGATGCCGTGCGTGCCGAAGCGGTGGCCGCTGCCCGCGCGCCCGACCCGTACGCCGAAGGTGCCTCGTCGGGCACGGCGCCGGTCGTCGCCGGTGCGGTGGACCGCGCGACGGTGCGGGCCGAAGCCTATGCCGCCGCACGCGGCAATGCGCTGCCGCTGTAGTTGCAAGCAACCCGTCCGCAAGGATGCGGGTACGAGAAAGAAGGCCGGGCCTGCGAAAGCGGGCCTGGTTTTTTTGCGCCGATGTAAGGTTGCGGCCCCAAGCACAGATCGAACATGAACAAGAAGATCAGGCTCGCCGCATTCCTCCTTGCCTGCGCATCGGCGATGGCCGCCTCCGCCCAGGAGTGGCCGACGAAGCCCGTGCGCGTGATCGTTCCCGCGCCCGCCGGCAGTTCACTCGACCTGATTGCGCGCACGCTGGCCGACCGGCTGCGGCCCATGTGGAAGCAGCCCATCGTCATCGAGACCCGGGCCGGCGCGGGCGGCCTGATCGGCATGGACGCCGTGGCCAAGGCGCCGAACGACGGCCACACCCTGGGCATCGGCTTCAACGGTCCGATCGCCTTCGGGCCCCACATGTACAGCCGCATGCCGTACGCGCCCGCGCGCGACCTGCTGCCGATCGTGCTCACGACCTCGCAGCCGAACGTGCTGGCCGTGCAGGCCGGCAACCCGGCCAACACGCTGCCTGAGTTCGTGGCGTGGGCGAAGACGCAGGGCCGCCAGTTCAGCTATGCCTCGGTGGGCGCGGGGAGTTCGTCGCACCTGACGATGGAGCTGTTTCGCAGCGTTGCGGGCATCGAGGCGGTGCACGTGCCTTATGCCGGATCGCCGCCCGCGGGCCTCTCGGTGGCAGCCGGCGACACGCAGGCGCTTTTCACCGTGGCACCGGCGCTGCTGCCGCTCATCCAGGGCAAGCGCCTCAAGCTGCTCGCGGTCACGAGCGCGAAGCGCTCCGAGCTCATGAAGGATCTGCCCACGGTGGCGGAGTCGGGCTATCCGGGCTTCGAGTCGCTGGCGTGGAACGGCCTGTTCACCGCGAGCGGCACGCCGCCCGACGTCGTTCGCCGCATCAACGCCGACGTGAACACCGTGCTGCGGGAGCCTGCCGTGCGCGAATTGTTGGCCAGCCAGGGCCTGGTGGCGGGCGGCGGTTCCGCCGAGGAGTTCAGCTCGTTCATCGACAGCGAAGGCCGCAAGTGGGGCGCGATCATCGCCAGGCGCGGCATCCGGCTCGACCAGTGAGATTTCTCGGACGATCTGAAATTCAGATCAATTGATCCGAATTTTCGATTTTACGGATGACGGCGGCCTGCCTAAAGTCCGCCTCGATGAATGCCAATGCACCGCCCCCACTGCTGATCGGCTGCGCGGCCGGCTTTTCCGGCGATCGCACCGATGCGGCCGGGCCGGTGGTTGATACGCTGATCGCGCGGCTTGCCAGCGGCCCGGCGGGGCAGCGCGCTTTCCTGATCTTCGAAACCCTGGCCGAACGCACGCTCGCGCTCGCCCAGCTGCGCCGCCGCGACAACCCTGAGGCCGGCTACGAGCCCTTGCTCGACGCCATGCTGCGGCCCGTGCTGGCGCGCTGCCTCGCGCACGGCATCCGCATCGTGAGCAACTTCGGCGCGGCCAACCCGCGCGCCGCGGCCCGCCACATCGCCCGCATGGCGCGCGAGCTCGGCGCCGACGCGCCGCGCATCGCGGTGGTGGAGGGTGACGACCTTTCCGGCCCCGCGCACCGCGCGCTGCTGCATGAAACGCTGGGCGCGCAGATGGAGGGCCTGCGCATCGTCAGCGCCAATGCCTACATCGGCGCCGAGCCGATTGCCGCCGCGCTCGACGCCGGCGCGCAGATCGTGGTGTGCGGCCGCGTGGCCGATCCTTCTCTTGCGGTCGGCCCGGCCATGTCGCACTTCGGCTGGCGCGCCGACGACTGGCACCGGCTGGGCCGCGCCACCATGGCGGGCCACCTGCTCGAATGCGGCGCGCAGGTGTGCGGCGGCTACTTTGCCGACCCCGGCTACAAGGACGTTCCGGGGCTCGACGCAGTGGGCTTCCCGATTGCCGAGATCGATGCCGACGGCCACTGCACCATCGGCAAGGCCGACGGCACCGGCGGCCTCGTGAGCGAAGCCACCGTGAAGGAGCAACTGCTCTACGAGGTGCACGACCCGAGCGCCTACCTCACGCCCGACGTGGTGGCCGACATCGCCGAAGCCGAGGTGCGCGCGCTGCCCGGCAGGGACCGGGTCGAACTCTCCGGCGTGCGCGGCCATGCGCGGCCGAGCCACTACAAGGTCAACGTCTGCCATGAAGGCGGCTGGCTCGCCGAGGGCGAAATCTCCTATGCGGGACCGCGGGCCGAAGCGCGTGCGCGGCTCGCGGCCGAGGTGCTGCGCCAGCGGCTCGACGGGCTTGCGCTGCGTGTGGACCTGATCGGCGCGCTGAGCATCCTGGGCGACGACGCCGGCCGCATGCTGGCGGACACGCCCGACGCCGGCCTGCGCGACGTGCGCCTGCGCGTGGCAACCACGCATGCGGAGCGCGCCGAGGCCGAGCGCCTGGCGCGCGAGGTCATGGCGCTCTACACCTGCGGGCCTGCGGGCGGCGGCGGTGTGCGCACGGCGCTCACGCCGCGGCTCAACACCCTGTCATGCCTGCTGCCGCGGGAAGCGGTGCCGGTGCGCTTCGAACTGCTCACGCGCCAGCGTGGAGGAAAACTGGCATGAACACGACAGCAGACATGATCGAAGTGCCGCTCTACCGCGCGGCCCACGGCCGCACCGGCGACAAGGGCGACCGCTCCAACATCAGCGTGATCGCCTGGCACGCGGACCTCTACCCGGTGCTGGCCGAGCAGCTCACGCCCGAGCGCGTGTCGATGCAGTTCCGCCACCGCGCACCGGCACGGGTGCAGCGTTTCCTGCTGCCGCGGCTGCATGCGATGAACTTCGTGCTCGATGCCGTGCTCGACGGCGGCGTCAACGATGCACTGAACCTCGATGCGCACGGCAAGGCGCTGTCCTTCCTGTTGCTCGACATGCCCATCCGCGTGCCGCGCGCGCTGGCGCCGCTGCTGGCAGGGCCGTAGCAGCCATCCATTTTTTCCTCAGCCATCCATTCGGAGACAAAACAATGAAACGACGTTCCCTGACCCTTTCGGCCGCCGCGCTGGCACTGGTGCCGCTGCTGGGCCACGCGCAGCCGCAGGCCTTTCCAGAAAAGCCCATCACCTTCGTCGTGCCCTTTGCGGCCGGCACCGCCACCGACCAGATCGCGCGTGCGCTGGGCAACAGCATCACGGCCGAAACGAAGCAGCCCGTCGTGATCGACAACAAGGCCGGCGCCAGCGGCTTCATCGCCTCGCAGCAGGTGGCCAAGGCCGCGGCCGACGGCTACACCGTGCTGATCACCACCAACACCACGCATGCCGCCAACGAGCACCTGTTCAAGAAGCTGCCCTACGACCCTGTGAAGGACTACGTGCCCATCACCGCACTCGGCAAGGGCGGGCAGATCATGGTGGTGAATCCGTCGTTCCCCGCCAAGAGCGTGGCCGAGTTCGTGGCGCTCGCGAAGAAGGAGCCGGGCAAGTACAGCTTCGGCAGCGGCAGTTCGTCCAGCCGCATGGCGGGCGAGCTGCTGCAGCAGATGGCTGACATCAAGCTGCTGCACGTGCCCTACAAGAGCAACACGCTCGCCGTCACCGACCTGCTGGGCGGGCAGATCCACATGATGATCACCGACGCGGCCACCGGCCTGCCGCAGGTCAAGGGCGGCAAGCTGCGCGCGCTGGGCGTTTCGAGCGCGGCGCGTTCGCCGCTCGCGCCCGACGTGCCGACCATTTCGGAGGCCGGCGTGAAGGGCTATGAAATGGGCTACTGGTTCGCCGCCTATGCGCCCGCGAAGACGCCGCCGGCTGTGGTCAAGCGGCTCAACGAACTGTTGGTGAAGGCCGCGAAGAGCGAGTCCGCGAAGACGGCCTTCTACGAACCCACCGGCACCGAGGTGTTCACCACCTCGCCCGAAGAGCTCGCCAGGTTCCAGACGGCCGAGTCGCAGAAGTGGGGCCGCATCGTCAAGGCCGCCGGCATCGAAGCCGAGTAGGGCGCGCGCCGGCCGCAGCGGGGATCGGCGCCGCGCAGACACACAACGAAGGAGACAAACCATGAAACGCTGGAGCCTGTTGGCTGCCACGGTGGCTTCGGCCGCCCTTTTCCTGAGCGCATGCGGCGGAAGCGGTGGTGGAGGAGGCGGTGGCTTCGTGCTGCCGCCGCCGGCCGCAACCACGCCCCCGCCGGCAACTGCCGAAGCGCCGAAGTTCAAGCTCGCCATCTCGAAGACCGAGGACGTTGCGGGCAGCTTCGGCAGCGTCGGCACCTACGAGAAGATCACCGGCACCTTCACGGGCGAGGTCGATCCGAAGGACGCGCGCAACGCCATCATCCAGGACCTGCCGCTCGCGCCGCTCAATGCCAATGGCAAGGTCGAGTACAGCTCCGACTTCGTGCTCTTCAAGCCCAAGGACATGAGCAAGGCCAGCGGCGTGCTGCGCTACGACGCGCCGAACCGCGGCAACATCGTCAACCTCGATCCGTACTTTGCGTCGCGCGGCTACGTGTTCCTCACGGCCGCCTGGCAGGGCGACGTGCCGGCCGCGGCGGGCAAGCTCACGCTCCAGGTGCCCGTGGCCCGGAATGCGGACGGCAGCAGCATCACCGGCACCTACCGGGCCGAGCTGTTGCCCACGGCGGCCACCAACGATTCGCTGCCGCTGCCCGGCGGCCCGTTCAATGCGGCCATGCAGGCCTACGCGACGGCGAGCCTGGACAACACGCAGCCCGGCTACGTGCTCACGCGGCGCATCAACGAAGCCGATGCGCGCCAGCTCATTCCCGCGAGCGACTGGAAGTTTGCCAGGTGCAGCGCCGCCGCACCGTTCCCCGGCACGCCCGACGAGACGAACGTGTGCCTCCGGGACAAATGGGATCCGGCCTACATGTACGAGCTGGTCTACGTCGCGAAGGACCCCAAGGTCATGGGCCTGGGGCTCGCGGCCGTGCGCGACATGATCGCCTTCTTCCATCGCGAGGCGAGCGACGCCGCGGGCACCGCCAACCCGGTGGCGGCCGCCATCAAGAACACCATTGCCTCGGGCGTGTCGCAATGCGGCAACTTCATGAAGACCTTCGTGCACCTCGGCTTCAACCAGGACCTCGCGGGACGCAAGGTGTTCGACGGCGTGTTCGCGCAGATTGCGGCGCGCCAGACCAACATCAACATGCGCTTCGCGATTCCGGGCGGCGGCGGAGGCGTGCGCACCGACCACACGGCCTTCGGCCAGGCCGGCACGCGCGGCCTTTCGAAGGACTACGTGGACGACGTGGCGCAGCGCCGCGGCGGCATCCTGTCGCGCTGCGAGGCGAGCGGCACCTGCCCCAAGCTCTTCATCGGCTTCAGCGGCACGGAGTTCTATGTGCTGCAGGGCTCGCCGCTGCTGACCGACGCCTGGGGCACGGCCGACCTCGTGCAGCCGGACAACGCGCGCATCTACTACTACGCGAGCACGCACCACCTGCTGGGCCTGCCCTCGCTGCCGGGCGCGACCGCGGGGGCGCTCTACGCCACCAACGCGAACGCCGGCGTGGTGCCGGTGGTGCGCGCGCTCTACCAGAACCTGGAGGACTGGGTCGTCAAGGGCACGGCGCCGCCCGACAGCCAGGTGCCCAAGCTGGCCGACGCCACGCTGGTGCGCCCGCAGCAGCTGAAGTTCCCGTCCATTCCGGGCGCGAACTACACGGGCCTGGTCAACACCTATTCGCTGCTCGACTGGGGGCCGAACTACCGGCCGCAGGACGAGAGCGGCATCGCCACGCAGGTGCCGCCCGCCTACCTTGGCCGCGACTACGCCATCCTCGTGCCGCAGGTGGATGCCGACGGCAACGACATCGCGGGCATCCGCAGCCTCGACGTGGCGGTGCCCGTGGGCACCAACACCGGCTGGAACTACACCAGCAAGCCGGGCACCATCGACTTGGCGGGCTTGTTCGGTTCGTACTTTCCCTTTGCGAAGACGGCGGCCGAGCGTTCGGGCAGCGGCGATCCGCGGCCCTCGCTGCAGGAGCGCTACATCGACCAGGCCGGCTACGTCGCGGCCGTGGCCACCGCGGCCAACGACCTGGTCGCCAGGCGCTTCATGCTGCGCGCCGATGCGGATGCGGCCATTGCCAGCGCGGCGGCGAAGCCGGTGCTGCCTTAGCGCGCGTTCCTGCCGGCCGGCGCGGCGTGCACTGCAAAGCCGGCCTCGCCCGGCGCGATGTCGTCGCGCAGGGTGAGCGCAGGGATCTCGTAGTCGCCGGCGTTCTGCGGGCGGAACGGGATCGGCTCGGTGGTTGCCAGCGTGTCGAGCCGGCGGCCCAGCTCTTCGGTGATGCGCGCATAGGCCGCGGCATCGACCTTGCCGGTGCGGTACACCACGAAAGGCGGCAGCACCTCGAAGCCGGGGTAGTAGAGGATGCCGTGGTGGATCGGGAACAGCAGGTCGTCCATCGGGCCGTTGATGCCCCGGGCACTGTAGTGCGAGGCCCAGCCGCCGGTCGTGACCACGAGCATGGCGCGCTTGTCGGCCATCACGCCCTGGCCGAAGCGGTCGCCCCAGTGCCTGTCGGAGTGCTCGCCCACGCCGTAGGCAAAGCCATAGGCGTAGACACGGTCGACCCAGCCCTTGAGGATGGCCGGCATCGTGTACCACCACAGCGGGAACTGGAAGATCACGGTGTCGGCCCAGAGCAGCTTGGCCTGCTCGGCAGCGACTTCCTCGCGCTGGGTGCCGGCCTCGAAGGCGTGCTGGGAATCGGTGATGGGATCGAAGGGCGCGCCGGGTTCGAGGTGCGCGAAGTCGTCGGCCGCCAGCGTGGCCTTCCATTGCATGGCGTACAGGTCGGACACCTGCACTTCGTGCCCGGACTGCACGAGGCGATCCACGATGAACTGCTTCAGAGAGCCGTTGAGCGAGCGGGCTTCGGGGTGGGCATGGACAAGAAGGATTTTCATGGCTGCATGATTCGTCGGATGAACATGCAGGCAGGTTAGGAGTTGCCGAGCTATATTGGAAATGAATATTCGGAATTCCAGGAATAGCGATGGACAATTTCAAGCGGATCGACCTCAACCTGCTGCTGACGCTCGATGTGCTGCTGGCCGAACGCAGCGTGACCCGTGCTGCCGAGCGCCTGAACCTCTCCCAGCCCTCGGTGAGCGTGCAGCTCGCCCGGCTGCGCGAGGTGTTCAACGATCCGCTGCTGGTGCCCGCGCAGCGCGGCATGCGGCCCACCGCGCGGGCCGACGAACTGCGCGAGCCGCTGCGCGAAGCGCTGGAATCATTGGCTCGCGCGGTGGCGCCCACAAAACCTTTCGACCCCGCCGAGGCGACCACCACCTGGCGCGTGGCCGCGGCCGACTATGCCGAATCGGCGATCCTGCTGCCGGCACTCGCCGGTCTTCGTGCGGCCGCGCCCCACACGCGGCTGGCCGTGGTGGAGGCGGTGCCATCGCGCATGGCTCGGCAGCTCGAGCAGGGGGAGATCGACCTGTTCTTCCATACCAGCGTGGGCGCACCGCCCGGGCTGCACCGGCGCGTGCTGTTCCATGAGCGCTACGTGCTGGCCGGACGCAGCGGCCATCCGCGCCTGAAGCGCCGGCCCACGCTGGCGCAGTTCTGCGCGCTGGAGCATGTGGTGGTGTCGTTGGGCGGTGGCGGCTTTGCCGGCCCCACGGACGATGCACTGGCACAGCAGGGGCTCGCGCGGCGGGTGGTGCTGTCGGTGCCGCATTTCCTTTTCATGATGTCGGTGCTGGCCGGCACCGACATGGTCGCGATGCTGCCCGAGCGGCTGGCGCGCGGCGCGCCGGGGCTGCGCGTGGTGGAGGCGCCGCTGGAAGTGCCGGGCTACGAGATGGCGATGCTGTGGCATGAGCGGCGCCATCGCGATCCGGGCCATCGCTGGCTGCGGGAGCGGATTGCGGCGAGCCTCTAGACGCGTGCGGATCCTCGACGGTCCGGATGGCTACTTGCCCCGAAGCTCGAAGAGGCTCTTCATCGCGGGCACTGTCGAAAAGGCATTGGGCCATCCGGCGTAGCAGCAAAGATGCGAGTCGATCTTCGACGCAGCAGCTTCAAGCAGTTCGTTGTCCGTGGCCCCGCCCAGGTGATAGGAGATCCGCGGAAACTGGCCTGCCTTCACGTTCTTGAAGCAGTCCGCATCGCGCAGGACACTCGATGCGGTCGCCATCCTGGGTTTCCCCATGGGGAGCGGCGAGGGCGCCGGTTCGAGATGCGGGATGGATCTTTCCGGAACCGGTCCGACGAGCCCGGGCCGGGCGAGATGCCAGCGCCGACTGTGCTGCCCCTGCTTCGCGGATACATGGGCAAGGTGCTTCTTGACTGTGTTGACACTGATCCCGAGCCGTTCGGCGATCTGCTTGTTGGACATGTCCCGGTGCATCAGCGACAGCACCTCGTCCTCACGCGCGGTCAGCCTGGCTGCAGACGATGTTGCACCGGATGCCGACCGTCCGCCGGCTGCCATCAACCGCAGCACGGCCAGATACAGCGCCTGCAATACCGGATCCGGAAAACCCAAGGCGCCCGCCAGTACGGCATCCAGCGATTGTGCGAGTTGCTCCGCGCCCGCGGCCCACTCGATGCAGCCGCGGGCCTGGATTCGGATCGCTGCATCCAGGCCCTGGGTCGAGGGCCGCTCCCAGCCGAGCAGCCAGTCGGTGGCGGGAAAGTGGCGGCGCAGATCGTCCAATCTGCCGACACCCTCTGGCGAAATCAACGCGATGTCCACGAGCAGCAAACGAGGTGCGTGCTGCCGGCAGCAGGATTCCAGGTCAGAGAGGCTCCTCATTTCCGAGCGCTCGACCCGGTATGTCCGGTCAGCCCGGTGTCTCGATGCCAACAGGCCCAGTCCGCACAGCGTCGATGAGCGGCCTGGGCAGGTTGCGATCAGGACCGAAACATCGGTGTCGAGTACAGGGTGGGGCCCGGGAGGCGGGGTTTCGAGCCGGGCGGGTTGAAAGCAGTGCGCTGTGCGAAGCGCGGGCAACGCGAATGGCGACAGTGCGCGAGCGTCTTGCGTCGATGGCCGCGGATCTACGTTCCACGCAGAAGCCAGCCCCGCAGACGAGCGTGGGACTTGTTCCATGTTTCCCCCGGCATGCGTGTTGAATGCACCTTCAAATTAATGATAAAGCGGTACATGGTTGTCAGGATTGATTCCTGGCGTTGCAAGGTATCGAGATGTATGGCGGGTCAAAGCGCGACGGCCGGCGCCGCGCGTCATCCTTTGGGTGACAACTTTCGACCTATGGACAGTGCGCGGGCCCGCGGTTCAGCATCGTCTCCCCTCTGCCGACAAGTGAACCTGGTCAATTGCCAGTGAACGCAGTTCCTCTCGAGTTGCGCTGTTCTCCGTCGGCCGTATTTTTCCTAATAACAAGGAGCGTTTATGCCGCTGACTTTGACACCCGGTTCGACCGTGACCCTGGACGAATCCGACGGGTTGCAGAACCTTTTTGTTACCCCTGCCCCAACGGAAGACAGTAACGACAATGACACCGCGCTTGCGCTGCCGGCCGCCTTCACCAGCCGCCTGACCACCCAGGGTGCGGGAACCCCGACCAAAGTCGCCTTGAGTGGCTATACCGGGAGCAACACCGGCACCAACGCAATCACGCTCAGCGGGACCGGCGCCTTCTCCGGCATGGCATTCACGGACGCGGGCGGCGCTCCGCTCGCTGGCTTGGACAGCGGCCTCAATACCGCCGACGGCGACGACATCTTCCTGTTCACCGACACGACCAACAACAACGTCGTCTACGGGAAGACCACCGCCGGTGTCGTCGTGTTCGCGGCCTACCTGGAGGAGACGGGAACCCCGGTGACGGGCGCGAAGATCTGGATGGTCCAGTATGAAGCGATATCGAACCCCGATGCGGCCAACCCCGACGATGCAGTCAACCTGCTCAACAAGGTCTTCGTCAGTGTCAGCCAGGATACGGAGTTCAATCTCGAAGGTGCGCCAGCTGGCCAGAACCTGTTCCTGATGTTCACGAAGACCGATCCGACGATCGTGGACGGCCGGATTTCCGACGTGACGATCATCGCGACGGGCAAGGACCCGGCAAACCAGTCCGGGCCCGATCCCATCGACCTCAAGGACGACATCAGCATCACCACCGGTGACACGATCAACACCAGCAAGGCTGGCGGGCCGACCACGTTCGGCACCAACAGCCAGATGATCACCGAGCAGGAGGGCGTCCGCTTCACCTTCGTGACCGGCGCCAGGGCGGACGTCACCATTCCGAACCTGGACCAGAACGAAGCCGACCTGGAGTCGAACATCGACTTCACAGGCATGTTCGGAGCGAGGACTGCCGATTTCGACGTCGTGCAGCTGCAAAGCGGAAAGACTGCCCAGGTCAAGGTCACCGCATACAGCACGGCGGTCGAGTCCGGCAACAGCTTCATCGACGGCTATGCGAACGACACGACGGTTGCGATCACGAGCGTGCGCGTGCTCGACTCCGTCACCGGAGCGGTTCTTGAAAGCTTTTCGGGTGGCGCCGAGGGCGGCGCGAGTTCGACCATCGGCATATCCATCACGGGCGGCGTCGCGACAATCACCGGCGTCAAGGCCGGCTACTCGATCGAATACACGACGTCGGCGGACCACAACCGCGTACTCATCGAAAACGGGGCGGCCACCAATGCCTCGGGCAACACCCACGCGGACTTCGACATCGGCGGCTTCCGGCTGCTGCAGGTTTCCAGTGCGACGGCAGAGGTCGGCTCGCAGATGAACTTCGAGGACGACGGGCCGTCCATCGTGCTGGCGACGCCCACCGACACCGCGCTGGTCAACACGCAGGACGCCGACACCATCGGCGCCGCGACCGACTCCGCCACCACGAACTTCGCAACCGCCTTCGGCACGACGTCGAGCAGCTATGGCGCCGACGGAGCAGGAACCACCAACCCGGCCTTTGCGCTCGGCGTGAAAACGCAAGGTGGCGACTCGGGGCTCAAGAGCGATGGCGCCACCATCTACCTGTATCTGGTGAGCGGCAAGGTCATTGGTTCGACCTCCGCCACCGAAGCCGGAATTCTTGCCACCAACACCATTTTCGACCTGGCCGTGAGCGCAAGCGGCTCGGTGACGCTGCAGCAGTTCGCCGAGATCGACCACGCACTTCCAGGGTCATCGTCGAACTACGCGGACCAGGAGGCCACGATGGCCGACGACCTGGTCACGCTCAGCGATACGGTGACGATCACCGACCAGGACGGCGATACCGCGAGCGACGCCAAGCTGCTCAACATCGGCGCCAACATCAGGTTCGACGACGACGGCCCGTCCGTCGTGCTGGCAGCGCCCACCGACACGGCGCTGGTCAACACGCAGGACGCCGACACCATCGGCGCCGCCACCGACTCCGCCACGCAGGACTTCTCGACCGCCTTCGGCGTGACCTCGAGCAGCTATGGCGCCGACGGGGCGGGCACCACCGCCTCGGCCTTCGCGCTCGGCCTGTCCACGCCGGGCGGCGCGTCCGGACTCACGAGCGACGGCGCGTCCATCAAGCTGTACCTGGTGGGCGGGAGTGTCATCGGTTCGACGGCCGCCACCGCGGGCACCATCACGGCTGGCAACACCATCTTCGACCTGTCCGTGAGCGCAACCGGGTCGGTGACCTTGCGGCAGTTTGCGGAAATCGACCACGCGCTACCGGGCGAGGGGTCCAACTACGCGGCCCAGCAGGCCACGCTGGTCGACACCTTGATCACCCTCACCAACACGGTGACGCTCACCGACGGGGATGGCGACACCGCGACCGATTCCAAGGTGCTCAACATCGGCGCCAACATCAAGTTCGACGACCACGGCCCGACGGTGACCGCCATCTCCGACCTCACCGGCGCGAACGACGCCCAGCCCATTGCCGGAACCTACAACTTCTCCGTGGGCGCGGACGACGTGGACAACGCGTCGACCGACGGCATCGTGCTGACCGGCCTGACCGGAACGACCGCCGGCGGCCGGGCCATCACCGATGCGGCCGTCGCGCACTTTGCGGAAGACGCCACCACGGTCACCTACCACTTCAGCTTCAACTACTACCCCGGGCCCACGTCGACCACCACGCAGGCGGCAACCGGCACGGTCATCTTCAACAAGACGGACGGTACTTACAGCTTCGACCTGGACCAGGTCTTCGGAGGACAAACGACGTTCTCCACGAGTGCGCCGCTGGCCTCCTTCAACTACGACACGGAAGGCAACAATTCGCCCGAGATCGTGGTCCAGCAGTACAGCAGCGACTTCTTCGGCGTGCTGTCCGCGAGGGCGGCCACGCCTCCGAGCGACACCAGCGACCTGGTGTCGGGCAACGATCACGCTTTCACGGTGGGCGAAACCTTCAACAGCGCAAGTGCGGGTTTTGTCAATGTCGCGACCAACACCCTCGGCGTGAACTCCGACACCGTCCAGGCTGGCGAGTTGCTGAACTTCGACTACTACAGGTCGAATCCGGTGAGCAACCCCACTGTGACGAGCCCGCCGCCACGGCCCGATGCGACGATCGTCGGGACGGACAGGGCCTATGCCGACGCGATCAACATCACGATCGACCAGATCACGGATGGCGAAGACGTGGCCGTCCTGCTGAAGTTGGTCAACAAGACGACCGGCACCCCCACGACCACGCTCCTGATCGCCAATTCCGCATCGGACTATCAGTCCGCCGGAGGAGGCATGAAGATCGTCAGCATCGGTGTGGACGACTACGACAGCGCCCACTACCAGATCGCGGGCGTGCAGGTCATGAGCAGCACCGAAGACGTCACCGGCACGGGCGTCAGCCTGAGTACCCACGGCTCGGTGAACCTGACCGCGGCCGGCTCGAACTATGCCGATACGTCGGACAACGACGTGTTCAAGATCATCAAGATCGACGTGATCACATCGACGACCATCAATTCGGACGTGGATCTGAACTTCACAGGCCAGTTGATCGACGGCGACGCCGACTACGCGAACTTCGACTTCGATGTCCACCTTGAGATCGATGGCGTGGCCAACCTGATCGGCACAGCCACCCAGCAGACGGAGGCTGTCTAGCGAGCTCTCGGGCAAGGGGGCGGCAGGAATGCGCCCCCTTGCCACCCGGCCTGTGCCCAGGCGTATCAATTGTCGAACCTGCGAGGTGCCATGAAACCTCAGGAAAAGTCTGGCGAACTGCGCCAGGCGGTGACAGCGCTCAACGCCTACTTCGTACGGGCGGCCTGGTTCAGTGTGTGCTCGGGTCTTCTCTTGCTGGCTCCGAGCGCGTACATGCTCGAGGTGTATGGCCGGGTCGTGAGCAGCCGCAGCCCGCTCACGCTGGCCATGCTGACCTTGCTGGTTCTGGCCGCCTACGGCCTGATGGAAGTGCTCGACTGGGCGCGCGCCGAAGTGATGTACCGGGCCGGGCAGAAGCTCGATCAGAAGCTGCGCAACCGGGTCTTCGCCGCCATTTTCGAAGCCGGTCTCAAGCGCTTGCCGGGCGGCACCGTGCAGCCGCTCAACGACCTTCGCACCTTGCGGGAGTTCCTGTATTCACCGCCGTTGCTGGCGCTGATGGAAGCGCCGGTTGCGCTGGTCTTCATGGGGCTGATGTTTGCCATCAGCCCCGTGCTGGGCTGGTCGGCCGTGGTGGGCTCGCTGTTGCAGGTGTTCGTGGGCTGGCTCAACGACCGGAACACGCGGCCGCCGTTGGTGTCGGCCAATCGATGCGCGATCGAAGCGCAGCAGTACGCGGATGCTGCGCTCCGGAACTCGCAGGTGATCGAGTCGATGGGCATGCTGCGGGACGTCCATCGCCGCTGGATGGGCAAGCGGCGCGATTTCCTGCAGCGCGAGGCCTTGGCCTCGGACAACGCCGGCGCCTACCAGGCCGTCAGCAAGTTCATGCAGGTCACCATGGGTTCCCTGTTGCTCGGCCTGGGTGCCTGGCTGCTGTTGAAGAACCAGCTCAACGGCGACGCTGGAATGATGGTGGTCGGCTCGATCCTGGGCGGCCGGGCCTTGGCGCCGTTGGTGCTGCTGGTGGCGCAATGGCGCATGGTGGTCCACGCGGGCGATGCATGGCAGCGGCTGGGCAGCCTGTTGAGCGCCATCGCGCCGCGGCCCGAGACGATGTCCTTGCCGCCGCCCAAGGGCGCGCTGCAGGTCGAAAGCCTCGTCGCAGGCGCTCCAGGCGGAGGCTCGGCCATCCTGAAGAACGTGGCCTTCAGCCTGTTGCCTGGAGAGGTGCTTGCCGTCGTGGGGCCCTCTGCCGCGGGAAAGACGACACTGGCACGCCTCATCGTCGGACTTTGGCCGGCCGCGAGCGGCAAGGTACGGCTGGACGGCGCGGACGTGTTCGCGTGGGACAAGGCCGAGCTCGGCCCGCACATCGGCTATCTGCCCCAGGACGTGGAGTTGCTCGAAGGCACCCTGGCCGAGAACATTGCGCGCTTTGGGGAGGTGCGGCCTTCGAAGGTCAGGGAAGCCGCGTCGGCCGTCGACCTGCATGCCTACATCACGAGCCTTCCGCTGGGATATGACAGCCCCGTCGGAGCCGATGGCGCGGTGCTGTCGGGCGGGCAGCGGCAGCGGGTTGCATTGGCGCGCGCTCTTTACGGCGAGCCCGCGCTGGTGGTGCTCGACGAACCGAATTCGAGCCTCGACGACGCCGGCGACGCCGCATTGACGGCCGCCATCCTGAAACTCAAGGCGCGCGGCACCACGTTCGTCGTCATGACGCACCGCACCAGCGTGCTGGCGGTGGCCGACAAGATGCTGGTGCTGTGCGATGGCGCGATGCAGGGCTTCGGCGCACGCGACGAGGTATTGGCCGCGCTGCGCAAAGCCGGCGAGCAGGCGATGGACCGCGTGCGCAAGGCGGCAAACGCCGCGAGCGTGGCGCCAGAGGCGAGCCCATAGCCATGAACAAGGCTTCGTTCTTCGACCGCAGCGAACTGGCGCGCGCTCTTTGGGGGTTCCGAAGAGAGTTCCTGCTGGTCGGCTCGCTGAGCTTCCTGGCCAACCTGCTCATGCTCGCGCCGACGCTCTACATGCTGCAGGTATTCGATCGCGTGCTGTCCAGCCAAAGCGAACTGACCTTGCTCGCGCTGTCCTTGATCACGCTGCTCCTCTTCGTGGCGCTGGCCCTGTCGGAATGGCTGCGCTCGCGCCTCCTGGTGCGGGCCAGCCTGCGTTTCGACCGGCAACTGAGCACCCGGGTGTTCAACGGAAGCTTCCAGGCCTATCTCGGCCAGCCGGCCTCCAGCAAGTCCAGGCCCTTCGCAGACCTCAACCAGATCCGCCAGTTTCTCACCGGCCCGGGTGTCTTTGCGCTCTTCGATGCGCCCTGGACGCCGATCTACATCGCGGTGATCTTCTTTCTTCATCCCTGGCTCGGGCTCCTCGCGCTGGGGTTCGCGCTGGTCCAGGCGGCACTGGCCTGGTTCGGACAGAGGCAGACCGTCGCGCCATCGGAAGAGGTCCTGAAAGCCGCGGGCGAGACGATGGGCGACCTGCAGAGCAAGCTTCGAAACATCGAGGTGCTCGAATCGATGGGCATGGTCGCCAATCTGCAGAAGCGCTGGAATCGCCAGCATGCGGCCTTCATGGACAAGGGCGCCCTGGCGCAGGGCTTCATCAACCGCGTTGCCGGCTGGAGCAAATTCATACGCTACAGCCAGCAGTCGCTCGCATTGGGGGCAGGCGCGCTGCTGGTGATCGATGGCCAGTTGTCGCCAGGTGCCATGATTGCGGCGAACGTGCTGATGAGCCGCGCACTGGCGCCGATCGACCAGCTGGTCGGCACGTGGCGTGGCTTTGTCTCTTGCCGCAGCGCATTCCAGCGCCTCGAAAGACTGCTGGACGAATTCCCCGAGCGGGACCGTGTCCCTTCCCGGGCCGGACCGACCGGCACCATCAGCTTGCAAGCTGTCTCTGCGGGGGCGGCGGGGCGAGCGACACCGATCCTCAAGAATATTTCGTTTGTGGTTCCCGCAGGAACCGTGGTCGCGGTGCTGGGCCCCTCGGGCTCGGGCAAGTCGACGCTGGCAAAGGTGATGGTGGGCATCTGGGGCGCATCTTCCGGCTCGGTACTGCTCGACGGGGTGCCGATCGGTGGCTGGAACCGCCAGGAGCTGGGGCCGCATATCGGCTATCTGCCGCAGGACGTGGAGCTGTTCGGCGGCACCATTGCGGAAAACATCGCGCGGCTCGGCGAGACCGACTCGCGCAAGGTGATCGAGGCCGCAAGCAGCGCCGGCATGCACGAGACGATCCTGCGTTTCCCCAAAGGCTACGACACCCCCATCGGCGACGCGGGCAGCCTGCTTTCCGGCGGGCAGAGGCAGCGCATCGGGCTGGCGCGTGCGATCTATGGCGACCCTTCGCTCATTGTCCTGGATGAGCCGAATGCCAACCTCGACGACGCCGGGGAGGCCGCACTGGTGTGCGCCATACGGCAGTTGAAGGCCAAGGGAAAAACGGTGTTCCTGGTGACGCATCGCCAAGGCGCGGTTTCCGTGGCCGACCGCCTCATGGTCCTGAGCGATGGCGTGCTGGCCGCAGACGGGCCGCGCGATGCCGTGCTCGCGTCTTTTCGTCGCCCGCAGCCTGCGGTGCGAACGGCGGCCCTGGTAGTGCAGTCGGCTTGAGCCGGCGCCTTCCTCCAGCCATCGATTCATCTCCGGGAGCTTCAAATGGCCAAACCGAATCTTCTCAGGGACGTCACTTCCAAGCCCGCGCCGTACGAGGACAACGACCCGTCGCAGTACGATGCAAATGGCCTCAGGAACGAGTTCGGCCGTGCAGGGCGCATCGGCGCGTGGGCACTGGCTGCCGGATTCGGCGGCTTTCTGCTGTGGGCTGCATTTGCGCCGCTGGACGAGGGCGTGCCGAGCCAGGGGCAGGTGGCCATCGACACCAAGCGCAAGGCTGTCCAGCACCAGATCGGCGGCATCCTCAAGGAGGTGCGGGTGGGCGAGGGCGATCAGGTCCAGGAGGGCCAGTTGCTGTTCAAGCTCGACGACGCCGCGGCCCGGGCGAGCTTCGAGACCGTGCGGCAGCGGTATCTGGGCTTTCGCGCCATACAGAGCCGGCTGCTGGCGGAACAGGCCGGCCAGAACACCATCGACTTTCATCCGGACCTGCAGGCGGCGGCCTCGGACCCGCTGATCCGGCAGCAGATGTTCAACCAGGAGCAACTGCTCAGGTCACGCCGTGCCGCCTTGCGCGCCGACCTGCAATCGATCGAGGAGAACATCCAGGGCCAGCAAGAGCTGTCGCAAGCCTACTCAAGCATGTTGGGCAGCCGCCGAACCCAGCTGTCGCTTCTCAACGAAGAACTGGGCCAGACGCGCAAGATGGTCGGCGAAGGCTTTGCCCCGCGCAATCGCCAGCTGGAGATGGAACGCCAGGTTGCGGAATCGAACACCGCCATCGCCGAACTCATCGGCAACATGGGCCGGGCGCGGCGATCGATCGCGGAGCTTCGCCAGCGTGCCATTGCGAGGCAGCAGGAGTACCACAAGGAGGTGGAAACCCAGCAGGCCGAAGTCAGCCGCGAAGTGCTTGGAGATTTCGAGAAGTTCGTCGCCTTGCGCGATGAGCTGGGCCGCACCGAGATCCGCTCGCCCGCTTCGGGCCAGGTGGTGGCGCTGGTGGCGCAGACCGTTGGCGGCGTGGTCGCGCCGGGGCAAAAGCTGATGGACGTGGTTCCTGCCAACGAGCCCTTGCTGCTCGAGACCCGGGTGCCGCCTCACCTGATCGACCGCATCCGCGCCGGCATACCGGTGGATGTGCGCTTCTCGAGCTTTGCCCATTCTCCGCAGCTCGTGGTGCAGGGCAGGCTGGTTTCGGTCTCCGGCGACTTGTTGACCGACCCGCAGACCAACGCGAGCTACTTTCTTGCACGGGTGGCCGTGACGCAGGAGGGCCTGAAGAAGCTCGGCAAGCGTTCGCTGCAGCCGGGCATGCCGGTCGAGGTGGTCTTCAAGACGGGGGAACGCTCGCTGCTCGTCTACCTCTTGCATCCGCTCACCAAGCGCATCGCCGCCTCGATGACGGAAGAATGAAGGTGAAGAAGCACCTGCTGGCGTTCGCTGCTGCCGCCGGCCTTCTCTGCGGGCCGGCCTGGTCGCTCGACTTGTCGCAGGCCTATGGGGAAGCACTGGCACAGGACTCGACGATCCGCGCGGTTCGGGCGGCCACGGACGCCCGGCGCGAACGCCTGCCGCAGGCCCGCGCGCAACTGCTTCCCAATTTGTCGGCGAGCGTCTCGCGCTACCGGAACTGGCTGGAAAGAACGTCGCCGGATGCCTCCGGGCAACTCGTCACGGCCAACCTGCGCTACACCAGCAGCAGCGAGGCGCTGACCTTGAGGCAACCCCTCTTCCGCATGTACCAGATGGCCGACTACCGCCAGGCGCAGGCCCAGGTCGACGATGCCGAGGCAACGCTCGAACGCGAAACGCAGAACGTCGGCGTTCGGGTGAGCGGCGCCTATTTCGAGGCGCTCCTGGCCGAGGAACATCTTGCGCTGGTGCTGGCGCAAAAGACCGCCTACACGACCCAGTTCGATGCCGCGCAGAAGCGGCTTGGCGCAGGGTTCGGCACGCGCACCGACATCGACGAAGCACGTGCGGCGCTGGACCTCAACCTGGCGCAGGAACTCGAGGCACGCCAGAACCTGGACTTCACGCGCAGGCAGATCCAGAGCCTGGTCAATCGCCCTATCGACAGGCTGGCGCCGCTGGATTCGTCCAGGATGCGGCTCGTTCGGCCGTCGCCCGACCGGCTGGAAGACTGGGTCGAACAGGCCGAGATCAACAGCCCGGAACTCCAGTCGCTCGTCGCGCAGGTGGAAGCGGCCAGATACGAGTTGGAGAAGGCACAAGCCGGCCACTACCCGACCCTGGACGCCATTGCCCAGTGGTCCCGCAACGACAGCGACACGATCAACAACATCAAGACCCGCTACAGCAACAAGTCCATCGGCTTGCAGCTCAGCATTCCTCTTTATTCGGGCGGCCATGTGAGTTCGACCGTGAGGCAGGCAATCGCAGGGCAGCAGCGTGCGGAAGAGGCGCTCGAGGCCCTGCGCCGCGACCTGGGGGTACGGCTGCATCGGGAGTTTCGCGGCGTGACGGAAGGCGTATTGAGGGTCAGGGCCCTCGAACAGGCAGTGCGTTCCGCAGAGCAGGTCGTCATCTCGAATCGCCGCTCGTTCGAGGCCGGCAGCCGCACCTTGCCCGACGTGCTGAACGCAGAGCAGCAGAAGGTCTCCGCCCAGCGTGACCTGGCGCAGGCCCGCTTCGTCTACCTGATGTCGCGGATACGCTTGCAGGCGCTCGCGGGCGGTGCCAAAGCCGAGGTCATCGACGAGGTCAACGGCTGGCTCGTACGCTGACGCCTGCAGCAATCCGGCCCCGCGTGCGCGCCCCGGCCGCCTCAGATGACGGGCACGCTGGTCTCTTTCAGCACGCGCAGCACGAAGTGCGACTTGCTGTGGCGGATGCCCGGGATCTTGTAGAGCTTTTCGCGCAGCAGCCGTTCGTAGTCGCGCGTGTCGCGCACCGCGATGCGGATGTAGTAGTCGTAGTCGCCCGACACCAGGTAGGCCTCCTGGATCTCCGGAATGGTCGCGAGCACGCGGCCGAAGTCGTAGAGCGTTTCGTCGGTGTGGCTTTCGAGCGTGACCTGAACGATCACCGAGTCGTGGTAGCCGAGCTTGGCCGGGTCCACGTCGATGGTGTAGCGCTTGATCACCCCGTGGGCCTCGAGCTTCTTGATGCGCGTCCAGCAGCTGGTGGGCGACAGGCCGACCTCGCTGCCGATCTCCTGCAGGGTCTTGCGCGAGTCGAGCAGCAGCACCCGCAGGATCGCCATGTCGATCTTGTCGAAAGATCCTTCTTCGTTGGAGGCTGTTTTCCGAAGGGTTTTCATGAATTGGACCGAAAGAGCCAAAAGAAAGAAGCAAATTCTGCATCAGAACCGGAAGAATCGACGGCATGCGACTGCTCGACCTTCCCCTTCCGTCCTCCCTGGCCCTCCACGCCGCGGCCCATGAGGCTCCCAATCCCGCCGCGCGCGTGCGCAACGGCGCTGAGGCCCTGCTCGACACGCTGGTCGCGTGCGGCGTCGACACCATCTTCGGCTACCCGGGCGGCGCCGCGCTGCCGCTGTATGACGCGCTGCACGGCGAACCGCGGCTGCGCCATGTGCTGGTGCGCCATGAGCAGGCCGCAGTGCATGCGGCCGAGGGCTATGCGCGCAGCACGGGGCGCGTGGGCGTGGTGCTGGTCACCTCGGGGCCGGGCGTGGGCAACACCATCACGGGGCTGCTCGACGCCCTGAGCGATTCGGTGCCGGTGCTCTGCATCAGCGGGCAGGTCGCGACGGCGGTGATCGGCACGCAGGCCTTCCAGGAGAGCGATGCGCTGGGCATGTCTCGCCCTGTCACCAAGTGGAACCAGCAGGTGCGGGCGGCGGACGATGTGCCGGCGCTGGTGCGCCGCGCGCTCGAGATCGCTGCCTCGGGCCGGCCGGGGCCGGTGCTGCTCGACGTGCCGAAGGACATCCAGCTCGCGCGCCTCGCACACGGCACCGCGTCGAGGCCGCTGCGCGCGTTGCGCACGGGCAGGGCGGCGCTGCCGCCGAAGGCGATGCTGCAGCGCGCAGCCGACCTGCTCTCCACCGCACGGCGGCCTGTGCTCTATGGCGGCGGCGGGCTGATCAACTCGGGGCCGGCCGCCTGCGAGGCTTTCGCGCAGCTGGTGCAGCGCCTGCATGCACCGTGCACGCTCACGCTGATGGGGCTCGGCGCCTTCCCCGCGTCCGATCCGAAATTCATCGGCATGCTGGGCATGCACGGCATGCTCGAAGCCAACCTTGCAATGCACGAGGCCGACCTGGTGGTGTGCGTCGGTGCGCGCTTCGACGACCGCGTGACGGGCAAGTTCGACGAGTTCTGCCCGCACGCGCGCAAGATCCACATCGACATCGACCCCGGCAGCATCAACAAGGTGGTGAAGGTCGATGTGCCCATGGTGGGCGACTGCGCCGCGATCCTCGAGGCCGTGCTCGCGCTGCTGCCGGCCGAAGGCCTTGCGCCCGGGCGGCTTGCACCCTGGTGGGAACGCATCCAGCGCTGGCGCGCCGAGCAGTGCCTGCGCTTTGCGCCGCGCGGCGATGCGATCCTGCCGCAGCAGCTGATGGCGTCGCTGCAGCGCGCCATCGCGGGGCGCGACGCGATCGTGTCCACCGACGTGGGCCAGCACCAGATGTGGGCCGCGCAGTACCTGCGCTTCGACCGCCCGCGCCGCTGGCTCACCTCGGGCGGCGCCGGCACCATGGGCTATGGGCTGCCCGCGGCCATCGGCGCCCAGATCGGCCACCCCGATGCGCTCACAGTCTGCGTGAGCGGCGATGCCTCGGTGCTCATGAACATCCAGGAGCTTTCGACCGCCGTGCAGCATCGCGCGCCGGTGAAGCTGGTGCTGTGCAACAACGGCTACATGGGCATGGTGCGGCAGTGGCAGGAGCTCAACCATGGCAACCGGCTGAGCCACAGCTGGAACGAGGCGCTGCCCGACTTCGTGGCGCTGGCCAAGGCCTTCGGCTGGGGAGCGCGCCGCGTGTCGGACCCGGCCGCGCTTGAGGCTGCGCTGGCCGAATGCCTGGCCAGCGAAGGCCCGTTCTTCCTCGACGTGCAGGTCGCGGCGCAGGAGAACTGCTTTCCGATGATGCCGGCCGGGTGTGGGCACCACCGGGTGATGCTCTCGAAGGACCGGTGGTACGAAGAGGCCTGAGGTACGCTCAGGACTTGATGAACGCCAGCAGGTCGGCGTTGAACTTGTCCTTGTGCGTGTCGGTCAGGCCGTGCGGCGCGCCGGGGTAGACGATGAGCTTGCTGTTCTTCACCAGCTTGGCTGAGGCCAGGCCCGAGGCGCCGATCGGCACGATCTGGTCGTCGTCGCCGTGGATGATGAGCGTGGGCACGTCGAACTTCTTCAGGTCTTCGGTGAAGTCGGTTTCCGAGAACGCCTTGATCGAGTCATAGGTGTTCTTGTGGCCGCCGAGCATGCCCTGCGCCCACCACGAGTCGATCAGTCCCTGCGAGACCTTGGCGCCCGGCCGGTTGAAGCCGAAGAAGGGGCCCGAGGGCACATCTTTATAGAACTGCGAGCGGTTGGCGAGCTGCGCTGCGCGCAGGCCGTCGAACACTTCCATCGGCAGCCCGCCGGGGTTGGCGGCCGTCTTCAGCATCTGCGGCGGCACGGCCGAGATCAGCGCAGCCTTGGCCACGCGCTTGGTGCCGTGGCGGCCGATGTAGCGCGCCACCTCGCCGCCGCCCGTCGAGAAGCCGACCAGCACGACGTTCTTCAGATCCAGCGTTTCGATCACCGTCGCCAGGTCGTCGGCATAGGTGTCCATGTCGTTGCCGTTCCAGGGCTGGCTCGAGCGGCCGTGGCCGCGGCGGTCATGCGCCACGGCGCGGTAGCCCTGCGATGCCAGGAACAGCATCTGCGATTCCCAGCTGTCGGAGTTGAGCGGCCAGCCGTGGCTGAACACGACAGGCTGGCCGGAACCCCAGTCCTTGAAGTAAAGCTGGGTGCCGTCCTTGGTCACGATGGTGTTGCTCATGGTCTGCTTTCCTTTCGAAGAGGCGTGAACCGCGCCGGCTTTCGGCGCGGCGGTGGAAGCGGCGGATGCCGCCCTGGAGAAGCCGGTCGCCACGAGGGCTCCGGCTGCAATGGACGCGCCGCCGGCCAGCAGGCTGCGGCGAGTCGGGGTGGCGGTGAGATTCTTGCTGTTTGCGGACATGGTGCGTTCCTTTTTTGACGTCTTGGTTGATGCGGATTAGAACTATCGTTCGTATTAATATCGCGTGCGATGTAAAGGGGAAAAAGAAGCAGGAAGGCGGATGCGGCAGGCCATCACGCGTTCCTGTCGAGGTTGGAACGCAACGTTCGCAACTGCGAGCGCAGCTTGACGATGTCCTTTGGCGGCAACTCCATGGCCTGCGCGACGCATGAAGGAAGAGCCTTGGCCTTGCCGCGAAGCGCGCGGCCTTCGGCGGTGAGCGACACGATCACCTGCCGTTCGTCCGTTGCCGACCGCACGCGCTGGATGAGGCCGCGCGCTTCGAGCCGCTTGAGAAGCGGGGTGAGGGTGGTCGTTTCGAGCGCGAGCCGCGTGCAGATTTCAGATACGTTGACGCCGTCCTGTTCCCACAGCACGAGCATGACGAGGTATTGGAGGTACGTCAGGTCCAGGTCGCGCAGCAGCCCGCGGTACACCTTGTTGAGGCTCAGCATCGTCGAATAGAGCGCGAAGCAGAGTTGCTCGTCCAGCGCCAGCGAATAGCCCTCGGGGGCATCGACGGACTTGGGGGGGAGTTGCTTGGAAGGCATGGGCCGGATGATATATCGCATGCGATCCAATTGCAAGCGATAGGCCGGCAGGTGCCCGATGGGCAACTCCCGTGTTTGTACATCTGGCGCAGGCCAGATGGGAAAGGGGGACGGCATTCCTGCCGCCCCTTGTTCCAGAGCGCGCTACGCGATCGCTTCTGGCTGGTTGGTTGTGGCGATCAGGTTGGCGATGCCATCGATCTCCAAGTGGACGTCGAAGTCGAAGTTCGCGTAGTCGGCATCGCCGTCGACCAGCTGGCCTGCAAAGTTCAGGTCCACGTCCGAGTTGATGGTGGTTTGTGTGATCACATCGATCTTGATGATCTTGAACACGTCATTGTCCGACGTATCGGCATAGTTCATTCCGGCCGCGGTCAAGTTCACCGTGTCGTGGGTACTCAGGCTGATGCCCGTGCCGGTAAGGTCCTCGGTGCTGCTCAGGACCTGCACGCCCGCGATCTGGTAGGTGGCGCTGTCGTAGTCGTCCTCGCCGATGCTGACGATCTTCGTGCCTCCTCCGGCCGATTGATAGTCCGTCGCAGAGTTGGCGATCAGCAGCCGGGTCGTGGTGGTGTTGGTTGATGCATCGAACAACTTCAGCAGGATCGCCACGTCTTCGCCGTCCGTGATCTGATCGATCGTGATGTTGATTGCGTCAGCATAGGCCTTGTCCGTACCCACAATGGCCGCGCCAGGCCGTTGCGGCGGACTCGTCGAAGTGGGGTTGCTCACTGGATTCGACCTGTAGAAGTCGAAGTTCAGCAACTCGCCAGCCTGGACGGTGTCGGAGTTGACCCCAAGGGTGTTGGTTGCGACATTGACGAAAGCCTTACTCTCGCTGGTGAAGATTTCGCCCGTCGCAAACGCGTGATCGTTGCCCGACATCAAGTCGCCGGTGTCGCTTGGAGGCCTGGCGGAACTGGCGGACAGCACGCCGAAGAAGTCGCTGCTGTACTGCTGGACCACGATCTCCGGCGAGTTGTTGCCTTCGGTGTCGTAGTTGAAGGAGGCCAGCGGCGCACTCGTGGAGAACGTCGTTTGTCCACCGATGAGCTGGTCCAGATCAAAGGCGAAGGTACCGTCCGTCTTGTTGAAGACGACCGTGCCGGTTGCCGCCTGCGTGGTGGTCGACGTGGGCCCGGGGTAGTAGTTGAAGCTGAAGTTGTAGGTAACCGTCGTGGCGTCTTCGGCAAAGTGCGAGACGACGGCATCGGTGATGGGCCGCCCGCCGCCGGTCGTGCCGGTCAAGGTGTTCAGCACGATGCCGTCGGTCGACGCGTTGTCCACGTCGTCGGCGCCCACGAAGAAGTTGTACGTTCCGGCAATGGGCAGGCCGTCGTTCGCTCCGGTGAGGTCGGAGATGGCGGTCACCGTCGGGCCGTCGTCGTCGAAGCGGATGTTGGCACCGATGTTGAGCACCTCGGAATCGGTCGCGGTGTCGCCATCCCCGTCGGTGACCGTCACCGTGTTGGTCAGGGTGATCAGCGTGTCGGCCAGCGTGGCCTCCTGGTCCGCGTAGTTGGACGAATCACCCGGCAGCGCATGATCGATCTCGGCGAACTGCTGCAGCGTCACCGAGCCGGCGGCGCTCACGGACAGGTCGAAGATGGTGTTGCCCGCCGTGATGCCGGCCTCGCTGGCAGAAGTCGAACCGATGACCTTGCCGGCCACCAGGTACAGGTAGATGGTGGCGCCATCGCTCTTGAGCCCGGAGTCGCCGCCTTGCGTGGCTACGCCGAGCGCAAAGCTCGAGG